>JAJFHC010000049.1 GCA_021775835.1 Hyphomicrobiales bacterium
GCCTGATGTCCGCACGCTACGGCAGCGACATTGCCGATCACCACTGCTACGTGCTGGCCAGTGACGGCGACCTGATGGAGGGCATCAGCCACGAGGCAATTTCCATCGCCGGTCATTTGAAACTCAACAAACTGATAGTCCTGTTCGACGACAATGGTATTTCCATCGATGGGGCGCTTGATCTGGCCGAATCCGGTGATCAACTCAAACGGTTTGAGGCCGCAGGATGGTCGGTCACGAGAATTGATGGCCATGATCACGAAGCTATTGCCGCAGCCATCTCCGGCGCAAAGCAGGCGGATCAGCCCTCACTGATCGCCTGTCGTACGGTGATCGGATATGGCGCGCCCAATAAACAGGGAACATCAGGCGCTCACGGCGCCCCGTTGGGCGATGAGGAAATTGCCGCCGCCCGCGCCGAACTGGGTTGGGAACACGAGCCCTTCGAAATTCCATCCGACATCCGCGATGCATGGCGCATTTCCGGCCTCAGAAGCAGCCAGGCCCGCAAGAGTTGGGAATCCAGGCTCTGCGAACTCGACGGTGAAACCCGAGCTGAACTCGACCGCTGCCTGCGGGGTGATCTGCCCTCCGACTTCGCGACTGCTTTTGATGGGTACAAGGCCCAGCTTGCCAAGGATCAACCAGCCCTTGCCACCCGTAACGCCTCCCAGAATACCCTCGACCTCATCAACACAATTGTCCCCGAAACAATCGGCGGCTCTGCCGACCTGACGGGATCCAACAACACCCGCTCCAAGAACATGGTCGCCATCACACCGGACGACTTTTCAGGCCGGTTCATCCACTACGGCGTGCGTGAACACGCCATGGCGGCCGCGATGAACGGCATGGCCCTGCACGGTGGATTCATCCCCTACAGCGGCACGTTTCTGGTATTTTCTGATTACTGCCGCCCCGCCATACGTTTGGCCGCACTGATGAAATTACGGGTCATCCATGTCATGACCCATGATTCCATCGGTCTTGGCGAAGACGGCCCCACCCATCAACCGGTCGAGCATTTGGCAAGCCTTCGTGCAATTCCCAACGTGAATGTTTTCCGGCCCGCCGACGCCGTGGAAACTGCCGAATGCTGGCAGTTGGCTCTCGAAACGGCCGAAACACCGAGCGTGCTTGCCCTGACACGGCAGAAGCTGCCCGCGGTCCGGACAGAACACGAAGAAGAAAACCGATGCGGTCGCGGCGCCTACGTGCTGCGCGCAAGCCAGGAAGATGCCGTTGTCACCTTGTTTGCCTCGGGCTCGGAGATCGAGATCGCCGTGGCAGCCAAGACGATGCTCGATGAAGCGGGGATGCCGGCTCGGGTTGTCTCGGTACCGTGTTTTGAGCTGTTCAGCCAGCAATCATCGCAATACCAGGCCGAAACCATTGGCGAAACACCAGTGCGCATCGCCATAGAAGCGGCAATATCGATGGGCTGGGAGCGGTTTATCGGCTCGGACGGCATCTTTATCGGCATGACAGGTTTCGGTGCCAGCGCGCCCTATCAGGAATTATATGAACATTTTGGAATAACCGCCGAGGCGGTCGTCGAGGCTGCCCGCACCAGGCTGTCTGACTCTGCGTAAGCGTTTTAAGGTCCACATCAACACATTCAAGGTGGCATCGGCTGAGTAAACTGCCGCCTCATTCGGGAGAACAAAAATGGCTGTTCGTGTAGCAATCAACGGGTTCGGCCGCATCGGCCGCCACATCCTTCGCGCCATCGCGGAGTCCGGGCGGACCGACATCGAGGTCGTCGCCATCAACGACCTGACACCGTTCGAAACCAGCGCCCATCTGCTCAAATATGACTCTGTGCACGGCCCCTTCCCCGGCACCGTAACGGTGACAGACAATGGCATCGACATCGGAACCGGCAAAATCGAGTGCTGCTCGGAGCGCAACCCGGCCGACCTGCCATGGGGCAGGCTCGGTGTCGATATTGCACTCGAATGCACCGGCATCTTTGCCAGCAAGGAAAAAGCCTCGGCTCATCTGGAAGCCGGCGCCAAGAAAGTGCTCGTATCAGCGCCCGCGACAGGCGCCGACCATACCGTCGTCTACGGCGTCAACCACGACCAGCTCAAAAATGAACACACCGTCGTCTCGAACGCTTCATGCACCACCAATTGCCTGGCCCCCGTTGCCAAGGTTCTCAACGATCTTTGCGGCATTGAACGCGGCTACATGACAACGGTCCACGCCTATACCGGCGATCAGCGGATCGTCGACACCGAACACCCAGACCCCCGTCGGGCGAGGGCGGCCGCCATGTCGGTCATTCCAACATCGACCGGCGCGGCGAAGGCCATCGGGCTGGTGCTGCCGGAACTGGCCGGCAGGCTGGACGGCACTTCGGTTCGTATTCCAACGCCGAATGTGTCCCTCGTGGACCTGGTCTTCGTGCCTGGCCGCGACACCAATGTCGATGAAATCAATGACGCCATGACCAAAGCCGCCAACGGCGAGATGGCCGGCATCATCGATGTCAACAGCGAAGCTCTCGTGTCGGTCGACTTCAATCACCGCCCGGCGTCCTCCACATTCGATCTGACCCAGACCCAGATCGTCGACGGCAAACTGGTCCGCATTCTGAGCTGGTATGACAATGAATGGGGCTTCTCCAACCGCATGAGCGATACCGCCGTTTACATGGGCAACCTCTGATCAGCGAGCCGATTTGAGCAAATGAGCGGTTTCCGCACTCTGGACGACGTTGATGTCACCGGCAAGACCGTGCTGGTGAGAGTCGATTTGAACGTGCCCGTCGAAGACGGTGCAGTCAGCGACTCGACCCGCATTGAACGTGTCAAACCAACCATCGCTGAATTGCGAAGGCGCGGCGCAGCGGTTGTTCTGCTGTCCCATTTCGGCAGGCCCAAGGGCGAAATCGTGCCGGCCATGTCACTGGAGCCGATTGCCGAAGCCGCATCAATTGCCTTCGGCTGCCCGGTACGGTTTGCCAGCACCGACTGGCGGGAAAACCCACCGACAAAGGCCTCTCTGGCGCTGGCTGCCGGGGACATCGTGTTGATGGAAAATACACGATTTGCACCAGGGGAAGAAAAAAACACCCCTGAGTTTTCGGCAATGCTCGCCGGCCTTGGCGACCTCTATGTAAATGACGCCTTCTCGGCCGCACACCGCGCCCACGCCTCGACGGAAGGTGTGGCCCACCTTTTGGAGAGCGTCGCAGGTCGGGCAATGGAGGCGGAACTGTCGGCCCTGTCGACTGCCCTTGACACACCCAAACGACCTGTTGTCGCCGTCGTAGGTGGCGCCAAGATTTCGACCAAGCTGGAACTGCTGACCAATCTCAGTGTCAGTGTCGATGCCATTGTTGTCGGTGGCGCCATGGCCAACACTTTTCTGGCGGCCCAGGGCCACGCCATCGGCACATCATTGTGCGAACATGACCTGATCGACACGGCGCGCGACATCATGGAGTCGGCGTCCGCCAACCGCTGTGATATCATATTGCCGGTCGATGTGGTCGTCGCCGAAGAGTTCAAGGCTCATGGGTCACACCGTACCGCAACAATTGACGATGTTGGTTCAACCGAGATGATCCTTGATCTGGGTCCCGCGAGCATGGATGCGCTGAGGCCCCGGTTTGAACAGGCGGCAACAGTTGTCTGGAATGGGCCGCTCGGTGCATTTGAAATCCCGCCATTTGACGGGGCAACGAATAAGGCGGCGAAGATCGTCGCTGAACTGACGTCGCAAGGGAAACTGCTTTCGGTTGCAGGCGGTGGCGATACTGTCGCAGCATTGAACAATGCCGGCGTGTCGGATCAGTTTTCCTATATATCGACTGCAGGCGGCGCTTTCCTGGAGTGGCTCGAAGGCAAGCCACTGCCGGGCGTCGATATTCTGCGGTGCGTGAGTGACTAGGCGTTGAAGAGCAACAGTGGATAAACGAGTTTGAATTGTGAGGGTGTCGGTGGCGGAAACCGGTCGGAGGATAAATCGGACAGCGTTCAAATCGCAATGATCCGATCCCGCAGGCCGACTGAGTATGTCGACCATGGAGACCGCTGCTAAAGACAAAGAACACGGAGACAAAAGCGCATGTGGGATACATTAGAAGACATTGCCCAGGCAATGGTTACCGATGGCAAGGGCATACTGGCGGCCGACGAAAGTTCAGGCACGATCAAGAAACGTTTTGACTCGATAAACACGGAGTCGACGGAGAATTCCCGTCGTGACTACCGCGAGATGCTGTTTCGGACGCGGGCTGCAATGACTGATCATATTTCGGGCGTCATCCTGTTTGACGAAACCCTGCGCCAGAGTGCCGCCGACGGCACGCCACTGGTGGAACTGATTTCCAGCACCGGCACCGTTCCAGGCATCAAGGTCGATACCGGTGCGAAACCGCTTGCCGGCGCCCCCGGTGAAATGGTGACCGAAGGTCTCGACGGCTTGCGGGAAAGATTCGCAGAATATCATGACCTGGGTGCGCGGTTTGCAAAATGGCGCGCAGTTATCAACATTGGTTCAGGAATTCCGAGCAGGTACTGCCTCAACGCCAACGCCCATGCGCTGGCCCGTTACGCAGCACTCGCCCAGGAGGCTAAAATTGTGCCGATCGTCGAACCGGAAGTGATCATGGACGGCGATCACGACATTGACCGTTGTTTCGAAGTCACCGAGGCTGCGTTGAACGCCCTGTATGACGCGCTCAACGAGCAGCAAATCCTGTTGGAAGGAACCGTCCTCAAGCCGAACATGGTCGTCTCGGGCACACTGAATCCGGTTCAGGCTGGTGTTGAGGAAGTCGCCGAGAAGTCTGTACGGTGCCTGAGACGCTGCGTGCCCTCTGCCGTTCCGGGCATCGCCTTCCTGTCGGGCGGACAATCCGACGAAGACGCTACCGCGCATCTGTCGGCCATGAATGCCATGTATGACTTGCCCTGGAATCTGACCTTCTCTTACGGACGCGCGCTCCAGGCGTCGCCTCTGAAGGCCTGGGGTGGAAACAGCGCCAATGTGGCGTCTGCACAGTCCGCTTTCGCCCATCGCGCGCGCATGAACGGCCTAGCCGCAACCGGCGCGTGGACCAGGGACCTGGAACAGGCTGCCTGAAGAGTCTGGTGCCGGACACATCCGTTGACGTAATTGTGTCCGGCGTCACGCCCTTAATCGGCCCTAATTTCAGGTAGGTTATGGGGCTTACAGTGGCCCCAGCAGGTTGAAAACAACCGGACGGATGAGCACGTGACCGCAAGTAGACTTTATCTGATCATCGACGTCGCGACAGTGAATACACTGTCTGAAGAGGCGATCGAAAAAGTACTGGCGGCAGGTGACATTGCCTGTATCCGGCTTCAGGATGCCGGCGCGACGGGCGGTCTTGCGAGCGCGGCAGACCGGGTAATTCCGATTGCCTCCAGGTTCGATATCGCTGTCGTTCTTGAAAATGACGTCGATCTCGTTGTGCAGAAATCCGCCGACGGGGTTCATCTCAACGCAGACAACGCGGATCTGACTGAGGTCCGTTCGTCAATCCGCGACGATGCCATTATCGGCGTGGAATATACCGGATCGCGTCATCACGCCATGGAAGCCGGACAGACCGGTGCGGATTACATCGCCTTCGACCCCGACAGACTCGACGAGGCGGAATGGTGGGCCGAGGTCTTTGAAATTCCATGCGTCGCCGAAGCCGCCGACGACGAAAGCATCGCGAGCATTGCTGGAAGTCCCATCGAATTTCTGGCGTTGCGTGTGTCGCCTGACGACCCCACCTGTGCGCAGATCCTTGCGCAATTGGAATTGGCAACCCGGTGCATCGAACAAGGCCGGGTAAAGGAGCGCGCATGAACCGGAACGTTGCTTTTGTGATCGGCTGTTTGTGCCTGGGTCTTGGTCTGAGTATCACCACCCCTGCCATGGCCGGCTACGCGGAAGCCTACGCGGCGTTTTCCAAAAAGGATTACAAGAACGCTTTTATTCAGGCAGCAATCGCGGCCGAGTCGGGGGATGTTCGGGCACAGGCGATGCTGGGTGCGCTGTACATGCGTGGTGCCGGCACTGCCCGTGATGTCGATCTTGGTTTGAGGTGGCTCAAGAAAGCGGCCGATGACGGTCATATGGAGGCCCAGTACAACGTCGGCCGCGTCTTTGTCGACGGTCAGACCGTGAACCGGGACTTCAACGTCGCAAAGAAATATTTCGAATTGTCCGCCAATCAGGGGCATGTGGGCGCGCAGTACAATCTGGGCCTGATTCATATGGGTGCAGGCGGTCAGGAGCCCAACTGGGACGGCGCAGCCAAATGGTTTCAGAAAGCCGCAGAAAAGAAGGTGCCGGAAGCCCAGTATGCACTTGGCAGGCTGTATCTCAGAGGATGGGGGGTGGATAAAAACCTCATCAAGGCAGCCACGCTGATTGCCAAGGCCGCCGTTCAGAATTACGCCGTTGCCCAGATCGACTATGGGCTCATGGTCATTAAGGGCGAAGGTGTCCAGAAGAACCCCGCCATCGGCGCCAAATGGATTCTAAAAGCGGCGAATCTGGGAGACCCGTTTGCACAGAGCCACATGTCGGCGCTCTATGAAGCTGGTATCGGTGTAAAGGCGGACGCCATTGAAGCCGCGAAATGGCACATGCTGGCCGTATCGCGCGGCAAGAAGTCAGAAGAAGGCGACAAGCTTCTGGCCAGACTTAACGATGCGGAGAAGAACGAGGCCAAGCGACGGGTCGCCGGATGGATCGAGCGCTCCTCCAACGCCAGCTCCAGAAAGTCTCAGGGTAAAAGCGAACCCAACGGCACCGGCCAGAAGCAATAATCATCAAATACAGCTCCCGGAATTTTGGTGCAACGCACACCAAGACTTGGTAAGGTCCGCCCGAATTTTCGAAACATGACCACACTGAGACAGAAGTTTGTTGCAAGAGTCCCGAAACGGGCCTTTTCAAAACACAACCGGATGTCTTTCCTGCCGGTTGACGAATACAACATCAGCGACAGGCCGGTTGGACCCAGAACGCCAGTTTGGGACAGTGATTTCGGACAATGGTTTCGGACAGTGCCTTCTGACGGCAGGTTCGGACAAAGTTTTAGACCAAGGCAGGCACCAAGAAGCGCAATGAAGATCAACGGCAATGAAATTCGTCCCGGGAATGTGATTCAGCACAAGACCGGACTCTGGGTCGCGGTAAAAACACAAGCCGTAAAACCGGGCAAGGGCGGGGCATTTGCCCAGGTCGAGCTCAAAAACCTGGTTGACGGCAGCAAACTGAATGAGCGATTTCGGGCCTCGGAGACCGTCGAGCGCGTTCGGCTCGAGCAAAAGGACTACCAGTACCTTTATGCCGACGGCGAGATGCTCACGTTCATGGACTCGGAGACTTACGAACAGATTGAGCTGGCGACGGACTTTGTCGGTGACCGGGCCGCATTTTTGCAGGACGGCATGATAGTGACCGTCGAAAGTCACGAAGGAAAACACCTGGGCATTCAGCTTCCCGAACAGGTGATCCTCGAAATCACGGAAACCGAACCGACCGTGAAAGGACAGACCGCCGCGTCGTCATACAAGCCCGCAATACTGGAAAACGGTTTGCGCGTGATGGTGCCGCCGTTTGTTTCTACCGGTGAGAAAATCGTTGTCGATACCAGCGAAACCACATATATCCGCCGCGCAGACTAGTCTTGTTTCCCGCACCCGCATTTGAAAGTTCTAACCGATGGCCCGTTCCGCGCTCCTGAACGTCATGGTGGCCGCGACGCGCAAAGCAGCGCGCGTCCTCAGCCGTGATTTTGGAGAAATTGAAAACCTGCAGGTTTCCCGGAAAGGTCCCGGAGACTTTGTCACTGCCGCCGACCGCAAGATTGAAAGCATCCTGCACGAAGAGCTTGAGCGCGCCCGACCCGATTACTGTTTTCTCATGGAAGAGAGCGGCAAGGTTGAAGGCAAGGACAAGTCTCACTGCTGGATCATCGACCCGATCGACGGTACGACCAATTTCATGCACGGTATTCCGCTGTTTGCAATCTCAATAGCGCTCCAGCGCGACGGCGAACTGGTTGCCGGCGTTGTGTACAATCCCGCCACCGACGAACTCTTTGTCGCCGAACGCGGCGCCGGAGCCTACCTGAACGACCGGCGGTTGAGAATCGCTGCAAGAACCGAACTGGAAGACGCGGTGGTTTGTTGCGGAATTCCGCACATGGGCCGCGGCGACCCGGCGCAATTCATGCGCGAACTGGCGGCCGTTCAGCCGCGTGTTGCAGGTATCCGCCGCACGGGCACAGCCGCACTTGACCTGGCATGGGTGGCTGCCGGGCGATTCGACGCATTCTGGGAAACCGGCCTGAGCGCCTGGGACATAGCGGCCGGTATCGTCCTGGTTCGCGAAGCCGGTGGCGTTGTGACCGACATGGAAAACAAATTCACGATGCTGTCTTCAGGCCACATAATAGCGTCAAACGATGGAATTCATCCGGCGCTTTACAAATGCCTGAAGTCGGTGGCGTCTTAGATCAGAATGTCTTTTGTTTGACGCAACCAGAAGACACGAAACATGATCGCTCTCTACATGTTAAAGCGGATGAAGGTGGAAAACGGCACTCACTTTTCCTCATCCCGCTCTAGAATATCCGCGTACCGGAATTTACCGTGCGCGAAATGTCATAAGATACTGGCGTCTTCGCGCCAATCAGGTATCTTTGCATCGTTAAGCATGCGGCAGGTGGAATAGCTTTTATGGATAATGAAGCGCAGCCAAGAATTCTGGTTTCGCCCCGGGTCTATTTGATCCGAATGGGTATATTTCTCATTCTTGTGGCATTTATTGCCGCAATTTTGTTTCCCCAGATAAAAACGGCCTTTTTGGCAAATCCGGGACTGAACGGACTGATCGTGTCGGTCTTGTTTCTCGGCATAATATATGCAGGCCTTCAAGTTAGGCGGCTTTACCCGGAAGTCAACTGGGTCAACAGTTTTCGAATAGGCGATCCGGGTCTGGAAATCATCTTCAACCCGGTACTGCTGGCGCCCATGGCCGCCATGTTGCGCGACCGCAGGGGCCGGATGGTTCTGACCTCCCAGTCTACGCGATCGATCCTCGAATCGATCGGCATCCGGCTTGATGAGGCTCGTGACATTTCGCGTTACCTCATCGGCCTTTTGATCTTTTTGGGCCTCCTCGGCACGTTCTGGGGATTGCTCGATACCGTCAGTTCTGTCGGTGACACAATTCGCTCACTTGATGTGGGAACCAGCGAGAGTGGCCTCATTTTCGAAGAATTGAAATCAGGCCTCGAGGCCCCACTACAAGGCATGGGCACGGCGTTTTCGTCGTCCCTGTTCGGTCTAGCCGGCTCCCTGGTACTGGGTTTCCTCGATCTCCAGGCAGCCCAGGCGCAGAACAGGTTCTACAACGATCTGGAAGACTGGCTGTCCACGGTAACCGATTTGGAATCAGGCGAAGGTCAGGACAACGGTGCACCGGGCTATCTTCGCCTCGACATGCGCGAAATGAACGAAAGCCTGGCCCAGATCAACACCAACCTCCAGCAGCAATTGATGAACCAGGCGGTCGCCCCCGCTCCCGGTGATGAGACCGAGGAGGCCATTGGACAACTGGCAGACGCCGTACATGAACTCGTCCGGCAGATGCGCGAAGAACAGAAAGTGGTTCGCGAGTGGGCTCAGGCCCAGGCCGATCAGCAAACCGACATGAAGGAAGTGCTGGAGCAATTGGCCAAACCGGCCCGCGGCTCAACAAGACGGCCGGTGAAGGACTGAGTCCATGGGTATCTCGGCACGGCGTAGAAGAGCGGCAAGCACTGACTACTGGCCAGGCTTCGTCGACGCCATGGCCACATTGCTGCTGGTGATAATCTTCCTGTTGTCGATTTTCATGATCGCCCAGTACTTCCTGGCTCAGGAAATATCCGGACGTGATTCGGCGCTGTCCAAACTCAAATCCGAAATTGCCGAGCTGACCGAACTTCTGGCGCTCGAAAAATCAAGCAAACTCAACCTTGAAGCCACGCTTTCGGCCCTGACCGATGACCTGGCCGCAGCAGAAAGCCAGAACACACAGTTATCTGCGCTTCTTGCGGCCAAGGACCAGGACACCGACGCCGCGAAGAATTCAATCTCCACTCTTTCGACGGACCTCGACGAGGAAAAGTCCCTGCGGGCCGAAGCCCTGGCCCAGGTCGAGCTTCTGAACCAGCAGATTGCTGCCCTGCGCCGGCAGTTGGCTTCGATTCAGGAGGCTCTTGATGCAGCAGAGGCCCGCGACCGCAAATCCAACGCCCAGATTGTCGATCTCGGCAAGAGGCTAAATGCCGCCCTTGCCCGCAAGGTCCAGCAACTGGCAAAATTCCGGTCCGAGTTCTTTGGCAGACTGCGCGCCATTCTATCCAGCCGCTCCGACATCCAGGTGGTTGGCGACCGCTTCGTCTTCCAGTCTGAAGTGTTTTTCGGCAAGGCCGAGGCCCAGATCAGCTCGATCGGTCAGCGCGAGCTGGACAAACTTGCTGTCGCCCTGATCGAGATCGCCAGTCAGATCCCAAAAGAAATAAACTGGGTCCTGAGGATCGACGGTCACACCGATCCGGTGCCGATCAGTACGTTTGAATTCCCCTCCAACTGGGAGTTGTCCACCGCCCGCGCCATATCGGTGGTTCGCTACCTGATCTCCAAGGGCGTGCCCCCAGATCGCCTGGTGGCTGCCGGCTTCGGTGAATTCCAGCCGATCGACACCAGCGGCTCGGAAGAAGCCAACCTGCGCAACCGCCGTATCGAGTTGAAACTTACCGAGCGTTAGTTGAGAGTTTTCAGAAGATTCCCGGCGACCTTGTGTAAATCGATAAGGGAACAACTATGCCTGTGAAGTCGCTATCGGAAATTCCGCTTGTCTCCGGCGCAGCACATCCCGTGCCTGCCGTTGATCGATGCAAGGATCGACGCAAGCAACAGTTGGGAGATGCGGTCGGCCTCGATCAATTCGGCGTCAATCGGGTTGAACTGGATCCGGGTGTCTGGTCGACGGTCCGGCATTGGCACAGCCACGAAGACGAATTCATTATGGTTCTCGAAGGTGACCTGACATTGGTAACCAATGATGGTGTCCAGGCATTGCAGGTTGGTGATTGCGCCGGGTTCAAGGCAGGTTTGGAAAACGGCCATCGCATTGAAAACCGGTCGAATGCATTAGCCGTATATCTGGAGGTCGGCAGCCGTCGCCCGGATGTCGACGAAACCACCTATCCCGACGACGATCTGATGATTAGACATGATGCGGATGGCCGACAGATGTTTATGCACCATGATGGTACGGTGATCTGTCCTGCGGACTGAAGCGTTTGTTTATGCCAAGAGCGCAGATTGAAGAACTCATAGTGCACGCGCTGACTGCTGGCCCGCTTGCGAACCCGAAACGTCTTGCACTGGGTTCAGCGGACTATTTTGCTGAAGGTCCACGGCACAGCAACATCTTGGACTCCAGGATCGAGCCCACCAGATAACGGTCGCCAAAGGATGCCGCAACACTGGCACCTGACAGGTTGTCTCCAAGGTCCAGCAGCACCGTCCGTAGCTCCCCTCCCTGATCAATTCCGGGTACCGCCCTGATCACCTGGCTCGGCGATGCGACGTCCATGCCCGACAGATGGCCCGCCAGGTTGAACAGTTTTGGATGGGCTGCAATCCAAAGGGCTCCGTCCTCGGCCACATCGATGTTGTCGAGACCAGTGCCGACAAACAGTGAACCGGTTTTGGTCAGGGCGCCGGTTTCCGCGTCACGCGTATAAAACGACAACCGACGGGCAAACGTATCGGCCACATAGACTGTTTTTCGATCGGCAGAATGATTGATCCCGTTCGCCATTACAAAGCCGTCAGCCACCTTTCGGGCTTCAGTCCCATTGTAGTAGGTAACGTCAGCACGCTCGCGTTGGCGCCCGAAATCGATCAGGCGGGTCAGAAACTCACCACCACCATCATTGGTGACATAAAAGCTCTCCGGTCCTACCGCCAGAATATCGTTGGGTGAGGTAAATTTCTCTGAAGGAACAGTCTTCACGTGCACCAGACCGGACGTGGTGATATCGAAGATCTCCACCGTGTGTTTCTTGTCGGCGCGGTGATTGATCGCAAACAGCCTCGATTCACCGGTGGGCGAGCGCAGCAAAGACAGGCCGTGTGGCCTGAAATCGGTGGGCACACCAAAAGTCAACGGCTGGAATGCCAGCTTTTCGTCAGGCTGATTCATGTCCAGCGCCATGATCTCCCCCCGTATGGGAGCCCCGTTTACCTGTCCCTTGCCGTTGATGATCGAGCGTCGGTCGAGCGTCGAAACATAGGCAATCCCCGCGGTCCGATCGATGACGATGTCTTCTGGCCCGGTCACATTGATCAGTTCCCGGCACTGGGCGGTGTTCACCGGCTTTATGGTCGTAAACTGTCCTGCCGCGTTCATCATGCGAACGACGACGACGGAGACAAACAGGGCGAGTGCACCGACACACCAGGCGGCAATTTTCATTCGACGCGACATTCATCCTCCAGATGCATTTCAATTAGTGTCCGACGCGGGCGGATATCGCGCAGACAGTCCAAGGCGGCATTGTTTCTGTTGCGTGTCAGTCGGCGGCCTCAACCGGCAGGCTCTGTCCGGCACCAGTGTCAAACTGAAGTCGGGCGAGACGGGCATAGATGCCATCTTGCGCCAGCAGTTCCTCGTGGCGTCCCTGGGCAGCGATTTGCCCGCCATCCATGACGATAATCCGGTCCGCATTGACCACGGTCGCCAGCCGATGAGCAATGACCAGCGTGGTGCGGCCCTGCATCAGGACACTCATGGCCTCCTGCACTTTGGCTTCACTTTCAGCATCAAGGGCACTTGTCGCCTCATCCAGCAAAAGCACCGGGGCGTCACGCAGCAGCGCCCTGGCAACCGCTATACGCTGGCGCTGGCCACCTGACAGTGTCACGCCACGTTCGCCAAAACGGGATTTGTAGCCCTCCGGCAGGGCAGTGATAAAACCATCTGCAAGCGCGGCCTTCGCTGCAGCCTGCACCTCGTCGTCACTGGCCTCCAGATTACCGAAGCGGATGTTCTCCATCGCCGATGCGGCGAAAACCATCGTGTCCTGGGGCACAAGGGCAAGGCTCCGGCGAATTTCCTCCGGGTCGGCATGGCTGAGCTCCACACCATCCAGGGTGATACTTCCCGATGACCGATCGAAGAACCGCAGCAGGAGGCTGAAAATAGTACTCTTGCCGGCGCCCGACGGCCCAACGATAGCCACGGTTTCCCCTGGTTCGACAACAAATGACACGCCCGACAAGGTCTTGTCGTCGGGCCGACTCGGGTAGGAGAATTCAATATCATCGAAAACGATACGGCCGGTAACCGGCGTCGGCAGGGAGACCGGCTGGTCCGGTTTTTTTATTTCCGGGTCGATTTCGAGCAATTCCGAAAGCCGTTCGGCAGCACCGGCCGCCAGTTGAACTTCACCCCAAACCTGGCTCAGAGCCCCGAGGGCGGTCGCAGCGAAAGCGGCGTACAGCACGAACTGACCGAGCGCGCCGCCCGACAGGCGCCCCGCCAGCACGTCCTGTGCCCCATACCACAGCACTGACACGATACTGGCCACAGAGATGAAGATGATGCAGGCGGTGAGAATGGATCGCGCCAGGGTGCGCATCCGGGCCGACTCGAACGATGCCTCAACAGCCTCGCTGAACCGGGACGTGTTGTAGTCTTCGCGCCCGAATGCCTGCACGGTCTGTATGGCCCCGAGGTTCTCCCCGGCAAACGCCGCGGAATCGGCCAGGGTATCCTGAGCATCGCGCGACAGGCGCCTGACCCACCGCCCGAACAGGACCAGTGGCAGGACGATCAGGGGGATCGCCAGCAGCACCAGCCCGCTCAGGGTCGGGCTGGTCACCACCATCATGATGCCCGCACCGAACAGCAGAACCACATTGCGCAGGGCGATGGAAGCACTGGCACCGAAAGCCGACTTGATCTGGGTCGTGTCCGCAGTCAGGCGCGACAGGATTTCACCTGTCTGGGTTTTTTCATAAAACGACAGGCTGAGGCGCATGAGATGATCGAATACGGCGGTGCGCAGGTCCGAGACCACCCGTTCACCGATCCAGCTCACGTAATAGAACCGCCCGGCACTGGCGAGCGCAAGCACGAGCCCAACCACGATCATCATGGCAAAATACTGGTTCACGAACTGCGAGTTTTCGCCTGAGAAACCATGATCGATCATGCGCCTGACGGCGGTTGGGATGGTCAGTGTCGCGCCGGAAGCCGCCAGCAGCGCGATCCCGGCACAGACCAGCTTTGACTTGTAGCGCAACAGGAAGGGCAGCAGTCTCATGAGCGGGCGCATATTGCGGCTCTTCGGCCGTTCCCCGCCGCTCGCCGAAGGGGCTTGCGTCACGCCGGCGGCCTGGCCTCCTGCCGGCCCCGTTTGCGACTGTTCTTCACTCACGTGTATCTCCCGCAATACCGTTTCGTTGGCTAAAAAGTGCCAAATTCTGTGTCGGAATTCCAAGCACGGCTTCCTTCGAATGGCGCCGCCACACTCGTGTGTCTTGGTCCCTCAGGCAAAGTCTCATATTGCCGCACTCTGTTTGTATAATGGCGGCCTTGCCAACCAGCCAACGCTCCTGTATACGGTGCCGCCTGATTGAGATTCTGATTATTCACGTTGCATACAACACTGCAGGGTGATGGGAAAGACCGATGAAAAAAGAGATCCATCCCGATTACCATGACGTTACAGTCGTCATGACCGACGGAACAACCTTCCAGACCCGCTCCACCTATGGATCCGAGGGCGACACGATCACGCTCGATATCGATCCCAAGACCCACCCGGCATGGACCGGTGGCGGGCAGCACCTGATCGACCGTGGCGGTCGTGTCAGCCGGTTCAAGAAGAAGTTCGAAGGTTTCCTGGGCTGACCTCACGGCGATGCCGGTGTTGTCCGAGAGCTTGTTTCGGACGTTGACCTTAGTCATCATCCCCTTCGTGGCAATGATCCCGTATTCAAGACTTAGCCCGGCTAGTTGCAACAGCCTTTGGGCTGAGTCGATCGGATAGTCTTTTCCCGCCATCCAGGCTTCGTGCGGATGGCGGGCACTGCACATCTTATTTGTAGAGCGTCCTTACTGTTTCAAATTTTTGCTTTCCTCGTCTGTACGGCCAATGTCGTAGTGCGCCCAACAGAGGAAACGCCATGTTCTGGACATCTTTTCAGACAACTTGCTTGAACGCCCCGATTGCCGCATCGACATAGCCTTTCGCCCAGGCAATCGTCCCCAGGCCTCTACCGCCGATTAGCGAAAGTTGGGCGGTTCCATTTTCCTCCAGAAAATGCCTACAATAAATCAGAAACAACACGTTTCGGCAGGCAACAAACAAGAACGTCTCAAGGATAAGCACCATGGCTAAAGTGGGCGTCATGCCGCCTCAGAAAACCGGCCCGTTCACCGGCCCGGCGACGTTTATGAACGTGCCGTTCTCCACCGACCCAACGGGCAGCCGTGCGGCAATCCTCGGGATTCCATTCGATGGCGGCATTCATCCCACCCGGATCGGGTCTCGCTCGGGTCCTGCAGCCATTCGCGAGCAATCCCTGCTCGTGCGGCCCTATCAGCCGCCGCACGCGGCATACAATCCGCTTGAACTCCTGAATGTCGTCGATTGTGGCGACGCAGATGCCACGCCCGGCGTCATCGATGAATCCTTTGAGGAAATAGAGCTTGCCGCCTTCACTGTTCTCAAGGCAGGTGCCGCACCGCTGGCCCTGGGCGGTGACGGCATGATTTCCTTGCCCCTATTGCGCGCAGCCAGCCGTAAGCACCCGGGACTCGCTGTTCTGCATATCGATGCGCACACGGACACCTATCGCGGCGACGGCAATGCCGCACACAACCGGTATAATGTGGCAACGACCTTCACCCGGGCGGCAGAAGAAGAACTGGTTGATCTTGAGCATTCCTATCATGTGGGCGCCCGCGGCCCTGTCATGGTGGCTGATGTCTTCGAGCACACCCGTCAGAACGGGTATAACCTGATTGACGGCAGTGAACTCTTTGCCCGCGGCCTGACCCAGACTGCGGAGGAACTCAAACAGCATCTTGGGGATCGCCCCGTCTATCTGTGTTTCGACATGGACTTCTTTGATCCCTCCTGCGCGCCCGGTGTTTGCACACCGACCTGGGGCGGTGCCAGTGCACGCGAAGGATTGGGCTTTCTGCAGGCGTTAAGTGGCCTCAATTGCGTGGCTGCGGACATCAATACGGTGTCGCCGCCCCACGACCTCGGCGGCATGACAGCGTTCCTGGCTGGAACTGTCGCTCTGGAAATTCTTACGCTGATCTGCCACGCGAACGGCCTGGGACCGTCTACATGACAGCCTGATCAAGCCGTGAAACTTCTTCAGTTGGAGCGTTTCGTGGCACCTTGTCCGAAAGCCGCCTGAAGCTGGCTCAGGTGTTCGGACACTGGATTGGACGGAATCTCGGCGGGCTCCGCCCTGCCGTGCAACATGCCGTCCAGGCGCATGATCCGGCCGTGCAGATGCAGGCTGCGGTTGATCAGGCCACCCAGTACGTCAGGCAGTTGTCTGGCTTCTTCTTCCAGAGTGCCGGTCTGGCCAAGCTCGGACAGGTTGATCTTGAACTTTTCGTCCCTGGCTTCTTCCAGAGACATTTCACCGTCTTTCACGGCACGCTGCAGCAACAGCCAGGAAGCCAATTGCATCAGCCGCGTAGTGAGACGCATGCTCTCGGTCGCGTAGATCAGGGAAGCCGAACGGTCCAGTTCCCGGGATTCCTCGCGGCCGGGGCCGTCGAGATAGGCAGCTGTCTCCTCGACAAGTGCCATGCCCTCCCGGAAAACCTGGGTAAACAAATCAGAGGCCGCAAATTTCACACCGAAATCGACCGTCACATCTCTGTGCCGGTCCCGGATTCCGCTAGGCGTGGGTTTCTTCATACTTCAAACGCTTTCACGCTGCCAATACTCCGCCCCTTCGCCCAGACCATCTTCACACAAGGACAAGCGGCGAACAATGCTCTTATTGCGTCAACCTAGCATACTGTTTACCGCAGCGCCCACAGATTGGCGAATTTGATTCGCGGTAAGATTAACGGAATGCAAACAAGCCGTTGCCCACTACTTGCGGGACGCCGTGTCGCACGATGTCAGTCCAGGAATTTTGGGAAAAAAAAGGAGCCGCGGGGGGCGCGGCTCCGAAGTTTAACAGGGAGGCGTCAAACAGAGTGGACAGGAGCCACTCAAAATCCAGATGACTGGATTACGCATGGTTAAGATACATATAAAAGTACTAACAAATGGTTAACAAAATGATGGTGTAGTAATTCCTTAAGCAAGATTTCACTCAGTTATTTGCCAATTTAGTATCCAACCGGCTGAATTTATTGATAATTCCATAACAACTGACCTAACACTGGACAGTTGACTCATGATTTAAAAAAAGACGCGGCGTCATTTCTTGAACGCTCTTTGCTGCTGATTGTGTCCCGCAAACGGACGATTTCATCCTCAAGAGTACTGATTCGTTCCTTGAGTTCGTCGATGGAGATCGCCGACAGGTCACCACCGACTTCGAACGACGGTTTCGCCGGCTTGCCTTCGTCATCCGTAACCATTATCGCGATCCTTCTCTTGTCTGCCCACGCTCCTGTCCGGAGCATGGTGCTGTGTCGAACCGGTTGCACGTCACTACCGGGTAGATTACACCTTCGAAAATTCCCACAAACACCGCCCCATACTAACAAGGCTTTGCACCCAAAATGAAGACCCCCCTTCCCGACACAATGACCGCGATCGAAATCACCGAACCAGGTGGCCCGGACGTTCTTCAACCCACGACCATCGCGCGGCCGGAACCCGGTGCCGGTGAAATTCTGATCAAAGTTGAGGCAGCGGGCGTAAACCGGCCCGACGTCATGCAACGCAAGGGGCTTTATCCCGCTCCCAAGGACGCATCTCCGATCCCGGGTCTCGAGGTCGCGGGCACCGTGGCGGCCCTCGGACCTGACACAAGCCGGTTTAAAGTCGGCGATGCGGTCTGTGCGCTGGTTCATGGTGGCGGATACGCAGAGTATTGTATAGTCGCTGAAGCAAATGCCCTGCCGGTACCCGACGGCCTTGCCATGACCGAGGCAGCCTGCCTGCCGGAAACGTTCTTTACGGTCTGGACCAACGTCTTTGACAGAGGCCGGTTGCAAGCCGGGGAGACGTTTCTCGTTCATGGCGGCTCCAGCGGCATAGGCACAACTGCAATAATGCTTGCCAAGGCTTTCGGTGCGACCGTCTTCGCAACCGCCGGCAATGCGGAAAAATGTGCTGCGTGCAAGAAACTTGGCGCCGACTATGCCATCAACTATCACGAAGAGGACTATGTTGAAGCCATCAAGCAGGCGACCGGGCGTCGC
>JAJFHC010000050.1 GCA_021775835.1 Hyphomicrobiales bacterium
GATTGAGCAGCGTCGATTTGCCAGCATTCGGGGCGCCGATCAGCGCCACGAATCCGCACGTCGTCAGTTGTTCAGTCACGTCGCTCAAAGCAATCCTTCCTGACGCAGATATTCCTCTGCGGCAATCTGTTCTGCAGCCCGTTTCGACCCTGCCGAACCTTTGGCACGATCCTGGCCATCGACCACCAGCGCAATTGTAAAGACAGGAGCATGATCGGGGCCGCAGCGTTCTCTCAGTTTGTATTCCGGCGGTGCCAGACCACGGCTCTGCAACGATTCCTGCAACATTGTCTTCGGGTCTCGGGGCGGAACCTCAACGGCGTCGAGACGTGATAACCAGAACCGTTCAATGAAGGCCCTTGCTGGAGCCAGCCCGCCATCACTGTAAATGGCGGCAATCAAGGCTTCGCAAGCATCCCCAAGAATGGCTTCCTTTCTCCGTCCACCAGCCTGGGCCTCGCCCTGGCTCATGATCAGGTCATTTCCCAGATCAATTTGCCTGGCAACATCCGCACAAGCCTCTTTCCTGACGAGAGCATTGAAGCGCGGCGCCAGTTCACCTTCCGTACTGTCAGGAAACCGGCTTATCAAAATTTCTGCGATCACCAGTCCAAGCACTCGATCACCCAAAAACTCGAGGCGTTCATTGTCGCTTGTCTTCTGCGAACTGCGACCGCCGCTACTTGAATGCGTCAGCGCTCTCTTTAGGTAGGAAGATTCCTTGAACGTGTAACCGATCCGGGCGGCAAGTCCGCTGGCAACACTATCGGCGTCGGATTGCGGCACTCATTTCACCGTCGAGAATATACGCGACCAGCGAATACCGGTGGGCCAGTTCCATATCTGCCAGAACCTGGTGGACTCGGTCATGGAGAAAAACAGGATTTCAGCCCTGCCGACAAAATTCTCAATCGGCACATAGCCAACATGGGATAGAACGCGACTGTCCGTGGAATTGTCCCGGTTGTCGCCCATCATGAAGTAATGGCCATCCGGAACAACATACTCTCGCGTTGTGTCTCCCGGTCCGTTCTGGAACAGGTCGAGCGAGGTATAGGTCACACCGTTTGGCAGCGTCTCCCGGTAACGGTTGATCCGCCGCACGTTTCCACGATCATCTTCCTCCATGAAATCGTCGACGCGTTCCTTCTTGACCGCTACGTCATTGATATGAAGGACGCCGCTCTTCATCTGAATCCGGTCGCCTGGCAGGCCGATCACACGCTTGATGTAGTCGATATCGGGGTCTGTCGGCAGTTTGAACACCGCGACATCGCCCCGTTCCGGTGCGGTTTCCCAAATCCGGCCCGAAAACAGGGACGGTCCAAACGGCAACGAATATCTGCTGTAACCGTAGCTGAATTTTGAAACAAACAGATAGTCGCCAATCAGAAGGGTCGACTTCATCGAGCCCGAAGGGATATTGAAGGGCTGATAAAGAAAAGTCCGGACAACCAGCGCCAGGATCAGGGCATGCACGATGACACGAATGATCTCACCGGCCCCGCCTTCCGAGCTCTTCCTTGCTTCTTCAGTCATGTCTTGTTCCAATTCGTGCCGCTTCCAGAGTATGTCGGGTATGAGAAATCATCTGTGGCGCTGCTATAGCGTCTGCAAGCCTTCATGGCAACGCCGCCAGAGTTTATTGAGCGGCGATGTCACCGCTCTTCTTGGCGGAAATAATGACGACGGCCTGTGCGTAGGGAAACTCATCCGTAATGGTGAGGTGAATATCAGGCTCACTACCCGGTTCAATCATTGACAACAGGTGCGCCCGGGCGCCTCCGGTCAGATGCATTGTCGGTTTGCCGGAAGGAGCATTCACCACACCAAGGTCACACCAGAACACGCCTCTGCGAAACCCCGTGCCCAGTGCCTTCGAACAGGCCTCCTTCGCAGCAAAACGTTTTGCATAGGACGCTGCCCGCAACCGTCGTTTGTCCGACTTTGTTCGTTCGATGTCAGTAAAAACGCGGTTGGTAAATCGCTCACCGAACCGTTCCAGCGTTTTCTCGATCCGCCGGATATCAACGATATCGTTGCCGATGCCAACGATCATTGGCTACGCGCCGCATCCATCAGCCCTCGCATCCGGACGATACTGTCGTGTAATCCGACAAAGATCGCCTCGCCGATCAGGAAATGACCGATGTTGAGTTCCACCACTTCGGGTATCGCTGCTACAGGGGCTACCGTGTCGAATGTCAGTCCATGCCCGGCATGAACCTCGATGCCCAGCTTGTCGGCCATCGTTGCAGCCGACGTCAGCCTGGAGAGTTCTTCCGCGGTTTTCTCCGCATCTCCCTCAAGATAGGCTTCGCAATAGGCGCCGGCGTGGAGTTCAACGATGTCCGCTTCCAGCATCCCAGCTGCTTGGAGTTGTCGCTCGTTGGCATCGACAAACAGTGAAACCCGGATACCGGATTCCTTCAACTTGTCAGTATAGGGACGCAAATGGTTATGGCCTCCGGCAACATCGAGTCCCCCCTCGGTGGTCAGTTCCTCGCGTTTCTCCGGGACCAGACAACACGCGTTCGGTTTGTGGCGCAATGCAATGTCCAGCATTTCCTGGGTTGCAGCCATTTCCAGGTTGAGAGGCAAACTGATCTCTCCGCGCAACTGTGCGATGTCTTCGTCGCTGATATGACGGCGATCTTCACGCAGGTGTGCCGTGATCCCGTCAGCACCTGCCGCAGCCGCCATGTGCGCCGCGCGTACCGGTTGGGGGTGTTCGCCTCCCCTGGCATTGCGGATGGTCGCCACGTGATCGATGTTGACGCCCAGGCGAAGATAGCCGGGAGCATGATTTCCATTGATATTGTTCATGAACCGTCCTTTCGGCGCGTGACAGTCAGACGCCTGCCTCATTGCGACTTGACCTGTCGCCGGATGTGCCAAGGGCATTCCGGCGCGTGAGTTTGGCCTGCCGCTTCTTCTGATAGGCGTTTACCGTCATCTTGACTGGAAAGTAACATGCCGATCCAGCAACAAATCCAAGCGGCACACCACCCACCATCATAGGCTTGATGACGGGCCAGACGCTGGTCCAAAACTCCGTCCAAAGCTGCCCGGGATTGGCAATCGCTGCCCAGATACTGATCGTCGGCATCGCCACCTCGGCGCCGCCGGCGGCATCGACTCCCAGCAAATAGCTGCCAAAATTAAACGTCAACAACCAGATGAACGGAAACGTGATGGGATTGCCGACAAATGTTCCCAGCGCAGAAGCCAGAATATTGCCACCAATTGCGAAGGCCAAGAGGCCACCGAGAATGAAGTGAAGCCCCAGAAACGGCGTAAATGATGCGAATGCCCCGGCGGCAAATCCAAGTGCGATCGTGTGCGACGATCCGGAAAGCCGCGTCACCCGATGCCAGACGTAGTTTACCGCCCGCCTCCACCCTCGTTTGGGCCACAGCCAGTCCCGGGTGACATCTGTATAACTCTGTCTATCGCGACGCTTGAACAACATTGCTAATCAAAGGCTTCCCATCATGGCGTTCATAATGTACGGCTGCCCGGTTTCACCGCCGGGAGGTGCGCAAGAGACTCGGGCAGATTGTCAGGTTGATAAGTCGGAATTTCCAATTCGGCAAGAGCTATCAGAGGCACACCGATATCGGCCGTCCCGTTGGACCGGTCTATCAGGCATGTCGCCGCGACGGCTTCCCCGCCTTCACGTGCAATCGCTGCGATACACTCGCGTGACGAAAGCCCCGTGGTGACAATATCTTCGACCATAAGGCATTTCGCCCCTCGCGGAATTTCAAATCCGCGGCGCAATTCCATCTGGCCGTCTACGCGTTCGAAGAAGATGGCTGGCACGCCAAGCTGACGGCCCATTTCGTACCCCACGACGACACCGCCCATTGCCGGCGAGGCCACGAGTTCGATTTGCGCTCCGAACGATTGCCGCACCCGGTCAGCCAGTTCACTGCACAGCCTTGCCGAACGAACAGGATCCATTAGAACCCGGGCGCACTGAAGATAGGCACTGGAGTGCAGTCCGGACGTCAACACGAAATGACCTTCGAGTAACGCCTGCGCCTGTCGGAATTCATCGAGAACGTCGTCGCGGGTAAGGCCCATATGTTCTTGTCCTGGTGAAAATGAGACGTGTTCTATTCAGATAATCGACCGAGGCGGCTCGCGCAATATCGGAGCGGCGATTGGCCTCATTCTGTGAGCCTCGCGACGGCACTGATGATTGGGCGCCCACGCAATCCGTTGATGATCCTGTTGAGATGCTTCAGATCCCATGCTTCGACCTCAATGTGCATTTCGTAAAAGTCAGGCGCCCGCCGTGCCATCTGAAGATTTGAAATATTACCGTCATGATCTCCGATAACCTTGGCAATCTCTGCAAGCGTCCCGACTTCGTTCAAGGCCGTCACCGCAATGCGCGCCGGAAATCTATCGGTTTCCGGCTCAGAAATATCCCAGGCAAGATCAATCCAGCGATCCGGCTCATCTTCGAACTGCTTCAGGGACTTGGCGTGAATGGGATAGATCGTAAGCCCCTCACCAGGTGATAGAATGCCCACGATCCGGTCACCCGGCAGAGCGCCTTCCTCGGACATTCTGATCGGAAGTTCGCTTTTCAGTCCCCGGATCGGAATGGCCTGTCCGCCGGATTTTCGCGAACCACCAGAACCCGATCCCGGCAGGACGCTGCTCAGCCGAATGGCTTTGCCGAGGCCACGCAAGGTGTCGCCAACACGGTTGCCGCGAGAAGCCGGTTTTGGTGCACTGTCGTTTCGATTGAGCACCCGCAGCACATCCGCACTCGGCAATTCGCCTCGCCCAATTGCTGCCAGCATGTCGTCAACATGAACCATGCCAAGCCGGCCAACGGCGTCCTGCAGAGCTTCATCGTCGAACTTTTCCGCACCATTCTTCAAGGCACGGTCCAGGATCTCCTTGCCAAGGCCGGCATACTGCTTGCGCACCGCCATCCGGGTCGCCCTCCGGATCGCGGCCCGGGCCTTGCCCGTCACGGCAAAGCCTTCCCAAGCGGCCGGCGGCGTCTGCGCCTGGGAACGGATCACATCAACCTCATCGCCGTTCTCAAGTTCACTGATCAATGGCGCATGGCGCCCGTTTATCCGGCACCCGACGCAAGTATCTCCGATATCCGTGTGCACGGCATAGGCAAAATCAATCGGCGTTGCTCCCCGGGGCAATGCGATCAGCAGCCCCTTCGGCGTAAAACAGAAGACCTGGTCGTGGAACAACTCCAGTTTGGTGTGCTCCAGGAATTCCTTGGCGTTCTCACCTTCGGCCAGCATGTCGACCAGCCTGCGCAACCATCGATAGGCATTGGAATCCTTGGACAGGGGTACGGCGCCACCGGAACCGTTTACCGGGGCGCCGGCGCCGCCATTGACCGCCGCGACATCCTTGTAAAGCGCGTGAGCCGCCACCCCCCGCTCCGCGACCTCATGCATCTGGGCGGTACGAATCTGAAGTTCAACACGTTTGTGATGCGGACCGATCACCGTGGTGTGGATCGAACGGTAATCGTTCTGCTTGGGCGTCGAGATGTAATCCTTGAACCGCCCGGGCACCATCCGCCATGTGCGATGCACAAGACCCAAGGCCCGGTAGCACTCGTCCTCATTGGATACCACCACGCGAAACCCGAAGATGTCAGAGAGCTGGCCAAGCGAGATCGATTTTCGCTCCATCTTGCGCCAGATCGAGTACGGCCTCTTTTCCCGACCGGTTACGTTCGCCGATATCCCGTACTCGATGAACTTGGCTTCCAACTCGTCTTCGATCTCGGCAATGATGTTACCGCTTTCCTCATGCAGCGACGCCAGACGGCCGACGATCGTCGACCGAGCCTCCGGATTGAGAACGGCAAAGGAAAGATCTTCCAGTTCGTCGCGGATCCCCTGCATACCCATGCGTCCGGCCAGCGGTGCATAGATATCCATGGTTTCTTCTGCAATCCGCTGACGTTTGTCTGCACGCATGAATTCCAGCGTACGCATGTTGTGCAAACGGTCGGCGAGCTTGACCAACAGGACCCGAATATCGTCGGAAATGGCAAGCAGGAGTTTGCGAAGGTTTTCCGCCTGTGCCGCTTCTTTTGATACCAGGTCGAGCCGCCTGATCTTGGTCAGCCCGTCGACCAGCGCCCCGATTTCCTTGCCGAAAAGAGTATCGATTTCTGTGCGGGTGGATTCGGTATCCTCGATCACGTCATGCAGGAGGGCCGCGGCAATCGTCGCATCGTCGAGTTTGAGGTCCGTCAGTATGGCGGCAACTTCGAGCGGGTGAGAAAAATAAGGATCGCCGGATGCCCTGGTCTGGGACCCATGGGCTTTCATGGCATAGACATAGGCACGGTTCAGGAGGTTTTCGTCGGCCGACGGGTCATAACTCGTGACCTTCTCAACCAACTCATACTGACGCATCATATTCCGTACCTGCGCGCGCAAAAACCTTTAGAAACAATATTCTTACGCCAATCAAGGCAGTGCGCAAATGAAAACGGGCGCCGCCCATCTTTCAATGAATAGCGCCCGCCAATTCGAAATCAGTGTGAACCGGCATCGACCGGTCGTGCATTTCTCCAGGACCGTCAGACGCTGCCACTGCTGCTCGAGGTTTCCATAGGCGGCAAACCTTCGAGACCTCTGAGCAAGTCCTCTTCTGTCATGCGGTCCATGGGAACATCTGAATCGTTGTCTTCCTGGACACTGGTCGGTGTACCATCGGACGTCAGCATAGGCACAGCATCCGCTTCCGGCTCGTCAACTTCCACGTGCTTTTGCATGGAATGAACCAGATCTTCGCGAACGTCGTCCTTGTCGATTGTCTCGTCTGCAATTTCCCGCAGCGCCACAACCGGATTTTTGTCGTTATCGCGATCGACAGTCAGGGGTGCCCCCTGCGAAATCGTCCGGGCGCGATGGCTGGCCAGCAGCACAAGCTCGAAACGATTGGGAACCTTGTCGATGCAGTCTTCGACTGTTACACGAGCCATAGGTCGGTCTCCGTCGTCAAAATGGGTTGATTTGCCGCCCTGTTTATGCGTTCGCGACGACGAAAGCAAGGATAATGCACAAAAACCCAAGGAATCTGACTTGGATTGCCTTGGTCGATTTGCATCGACAGAAAATCGTTCAAACGTGTGTGGGAACGCGCACGTACAGCCGCGGGTCCAGACTGTCATTCCAATTTGAGTCTACGCCGCTAGCAGTCCAACACGAGATTGGTTTTGGGGATCGCTATACAGGGCAGAAAAGTACCTGTTTCTACACGCGTGGCGGGTTTGGTTTCAGGATACTGTACTTCACCAGACAAAAGTGTCGTTTTGCAAATTTGATCGACTCCAATCAAGCAACCGTTCGGCATATCCATACCGTTGTCTTTGGCAAACCACCACAGGAAGCCGTCGCCAGGTGTCCACGTCAGTTTCCTGTTGGATTTTTTGAACTCAATCGTGAACGATGTCGTGTCGCCATCGACACTTTCAGTCTTTTTTGGTGGTGGAGGTGGCAGAAAGGCTTCAAATGAAATGTGCCCCTCTTCAACCCCCAGGGCCCTCAGATCAGCCGCGATCCCTTCCATCATCACCGGTAGGCCGCACATGTAATACTCATATTTTGTCGGGTCGACATAGGATTGAATAAGGTCCATCGTGATGCGGCCCACCACATCGTAGTCAATTTCTTTCCTGCAATTCTTACTTGGCCGCGAGTAGGCAACGACGAGATGAATGTTGGCGTGGTCCTTGGCAATATTGCGCAGCATTTCGCACATGGCATGTTCACCGCGGTTGCGAACACCGTAAAAGAACCAGACCTCTCGATGGGACCCCGTATCGATCAGCCAGTTTATCATGCTGACCAGTGGTGTCAGTCCGACGCCTCCAGCGACCAGAACGACCGGGAGTTCCGATTCGTCATCGATGAAGAACTGGCCCGACGGCGCGAAGACGTCGATCGTGTCTCCCTCTTTCAAGCTTTCATGGAAATAGTTTGAGCACCGGCCGGGCGGTGTACCTGCTGGCGCGTCGGCGGGAGGTCCTAGCTTCTTGACCGATACACGATAATGCTCCGTCTTCGTGGGGCTATCCGACAAGGAATATATTCCAGAAATTGGCCGTGTCTCACCGGGCACTGCGGCTTCGAATCTCAAGAATTGGCCGGGACGAAACGCTGGCAGCGAACCCTGATCGTGCGGAACGAGATAAAATGAGCAGATATCGAAATTGGGGTTCTCGTAGACACGCTGACGGATCTGGAACTTTCTCTTGCCTGTCCACGACAGGACATTACGTTCATGATCGGCCTGTTCCCGTTCAAGCACGGCCGCAGCCAGCTCACCAAAATGCCGGAGGCGGGATTTGTCGAAGAGAACCGCTCTTTTGCTGCGAGCCAACGCTGTACATATGCCTATTGCCGCCTGCGCGATCGCGGCCGTGACAATCAGCAGACCGCTTGCGCCAACAATTGTATCTATCTGCAACACACTCCACGTCCTTTACGTCTTCGCGTGTTCAGTAAATTGCAATGTGTGAATTGAAGCAAGTTCTACAAAGAAGAAACCCTGCACAGCTTGCCCGACTGAGCCCTTCATCTGCTAGGAATTTTGACCTCGGCTAAACCCTCGACAACACGTCTCCCTGCCCGGTTCGCCGCAGACGCGCCAGGATCTGAGATGCCGTCAGGCCTGAAACCGGATGGTGCCAGTCGGGCGCAATCTCGGCCAGCGGCACCATCACGAAAGACCGGTTGACCATATCCGGATGGGGCAGCGTAAGCATCCGCGAGCCCAACCGTCGCCATTTTGTTAAATCGACACTTCGGGAGCCGGATAACACGTTGTGATAGGCCAGCAGATCGATATCGAGAACGCGCGACCCCCAGCGGATTCCACGCCGCCGTCCCGCCGCCCTCTCCACCCTATGGCAAACAGTCAGCAGCGCTGTCGGCGGAAGGTGACTCTCGACCATCAGGGCGCCGTTCAAGTAAACCCCGGCGGAGGCCCCACCATAGGGACTCGTCCGGTACCAGTGCGACGTCCGCACGACTCGGACGCCAAACCCCTCAAGTTCATCGACCGCCCGGTCCAGAGTTGCCACCGGACTGCCCCAGGGGCCGGGCAAATTACTGCCGATCGCCAGAAGTATCATGTGGTGGAAGTGCCTTCAGACGTTTTTTATGGACGCTTGCCATGGCATGACGTAATGCCTAAGGCATACATATACCAAAGCACTGAATTATTATCAGACATTTGAGCGGCTTGATTACTACCGCAATATATTTGCAAAAAAGGACTTTCTGAATGCATTTTTATGCTGGCGAACGATTCGCCCTCTTCATTGATGGTGCCAACCTGTACGCAACTGCAAAAGCCCTCAATTTCGAGATCGATTACAAGAAACTGCTGAGTTTTTTTCGCGCCAAAGGCCATATGGTTCACGCCAACTATTATACCGCCTTGGTGGAAGATCAGGACTATTCTCCAATTAGGCCTTTGATCGACTGGCTCGATTACAACGGTTACACCATGGTGACCAAACCGACCAAGGAGTTCACCGACGCGTCCGGCCGCCGCAAACTGAAGGGCAACATGGACATCGAATTGGCAGTCGATGTCATGGATATGATGATGCACATCGATCACATTGTCCTGTTCTCCGGTGATGGCGATTTCCGGTCGCTGCTGGAAACCGTACAACGGCGCGGCAAACGTGTGACGGTAATCTCCACATTGGCGACCCAGCCGGCAATGGTTGCCGACGAACTGCGTCGGCAGGCCGACGAGTTTGTCGACATAGTGACATTGCGCAACGAGTTGGGCCGCACACCCGGCCAACGCCCACCTCGTGACGATCCCGCCGACGAAATTCATGACGACGATTACGATGAAGACGAATACGAAGACATCTAGATGATGCAGGAAGAGCCATTGACATGACTGCAGTCGACCCGGAACTCAATTGCGATTTGTGCCCGCGGTTGGTGGCCTTCAGGCAATCCAGCCGGGAAGCCAATCCGGACTGGTTCAACGCGCCGGTTCCTTCCTGGGGTCCATCGTCAGCACGTTTGCTGATTGTGGGACTCGCCCCGGGAATGAGAGGCGCCAACCGCACCGGCCGCCCCTTCACGGGCGATTACGCCGGAGACCTGCTTTACGCAACCCTGCTCGAGTACGGCTTTGCAAGGGGCGAGTACGGGTCAAGCCCAGACGACGGCCTGGAACTCACCGACTGCAGGATCACCAATGCCGTGCGATGTGTGCCACCGCAGAACAAGCCGATCGGCGCCGAGATTGCGACTTGCCGGCCGTTCCTGCTGGCCACGATGGAGGCCATGCCCAACCTGAAGGCGATACTGGCACTGGGACGCATTGCACACGAGAACGTGCTGCCGGCCCTGGGCTTCAAGCGATCCGCCTACCCGTTCGGGCACAACAGGCGTCATGACCTGGGCGACGTCTGTCTGATCGACAGCTATCACTGCTCCCGGTACAACACCAACACCGGTCGTCTGACGGTCGAGATGTTCAATGCGGTGTTCGACACAATCAAACAAGCCGTCTGATGCTGTGCACTTTCCGCTGAAATCAGGAAAAAGCATCTGCCAGCGCTTCGATATGCCGGGGGCCGATGCCGCAACAGCCGCCGATGATGTTTGCGCCCTTTGCTGACCAGTTTTCGGAGCTGGCAACAAACGCTGGCGGGGAACAGACACTGTCATGGTCCCATGCATCCGGTGGAATGAGAGACCCTGAATTGGGATAAACGCCAATCGGTCCGTCCCAACAATCTGTCACAAGGTCCAAGGCTGCATCCGTTGCCTCCAGATCGGAATGCATGATCGTCATTATCCATGTGTGTCCGTCCTCAGCCTGATCGATGATCGCCGGCAAGGCGTGTTTCAGGGGAAGTGTATAGTCCTCGCGTGCGGTATGTTCTCCGCGCAAACAGACGTTTCTCTGTGGGTCCAGCCGGCACGTGAGACCAATGGAAACCGGCAAGCCGGTGCTCGCAGCCGCCTTCATCATGACGACTGTCGTCTCGATGTCGAACAGCATTTCCAGGACCAGTAGATCGCATCCGGCGTCTGCCAGGATGTCGCCCTGTTCGACGACCTGGGCCTCCAGCACGGACCCTCGAGGCAGATTGGAACGATCGCTCCCGATCACGTAGGTCGAAATCGAACCTGCAACCCATTGGGGCGAATGCCCCGCACTTTCTGCAGTTTCTCTGCAAAGCCTGACCGCATTTCGATTGATGGCATCGAACTGATCGGCAATGCCGATTTCAGCCAGCACGTGACGTGCAGTTGCAAAGGTGTTTGCGATGTGAATGCGGGCACCGGCCTTCACATAACTCAGGTGAATGTCTCTCACCTCGTCGGCGGAACCCAGAGTGGTTGAGACCCAATCGGCCGCCCCGATCTTGCGGCCCAGCCGCGTCAATTCCGTGCCCATCGCCCCATCCATGACGATAGGTTGTGTATCGGCCAGCCGTTCCTTGAACGACACCTGGTTTCGATCCATATTCCCTCAAACCTGCAGGCGTCTGGACGCCCTGTTTGGACTGATTCCGCAGCGTTATCACTACGCTACAAGCCAATTTGCGCTATAGACCCCACGTCGCCTAAACAAGATGATGGATCTCTGGCACGAATGTCTGATCGTCCATGGGCGGGCGAACATAACCGCGCTGGGTGGGGCGTCGTTCGAGTTCAATCGGCGCCGGCGTCAGGTCCTCGTAGGGTATCATCGACAACAGATGGCTGATGCAATTGAGCCGGGCGTGTTTCTTGACATCGGATGCCACCACGTACCATGGCGCTTGTTTGATGTCGGTATGGGCAAACATGTTGTCCTTGGCTTTTGAATAGTCGACCCAGCGCTTCCGGCTTTCCAGGTCCATCGGGCTGAGCTTCCACTGCTTGGTTGGATCCGTCAGCCGTTTCTGGAACCGGCGTTCCTGTTCTTCGTCGCTGACCGAAAACCAGTATTTGATCAGCTGGATACCTGCCCGCACCAGCATGCGTTCGAACTCCGGGCAACTGCGCATGAACTCCTTGTATTCTTCCTCCGTGCAGAAGCCCATGACCCGTTCGACGCCGGCGCGGTTGTACCAGGACCGGTCGAAGATGATGATCTCGCCGGCTGCTGGAAGATGCGACACATACCGCTGGAAATACCACTGTGTCTTTTCCCGCTCCGTCGGAGCCGGCAGTGCAACCACCTGGCAGATCCGCGGGTTCAGAGCCTCGGTGATACGTTTGATCGTGCCACCCTTTCCGGCCGCGTCACGACCCTCGAAAACGATGGCGACCCTGTGCCCTGTCTGTTTGACCCATTCCTGGAGTTTCACCAGCTCGATCTGCTGCCGTATCAGCTCCTTCTCATAGGCCGCGGTCGAGATTTTTCCGGACTTGCCGTTCGCTCGCTTTGACGGCTTTGCGGAATAGCCTTGTTCTAGCTTCGCGGTGTTCTTCGCCATTTTTCTCGACTCCCGTGTTTAAGACACTGCCTCCCGAAACTCCCGCCGCAGATAGTCTTTCGAGACTAACGCACTGTTTGCGCCAACGTCAAAGCCACAGAAAGCCAGACGTTCCCCGGTGGCGATGCAGCGCAATAGTGTTGCTTCGCCAGACTGGGACAACGCCAACCGCAAAGTCGGTGTTTGGAACAACCTCTACGCGCTGACTGTCTCACGGAAGTCGGGTGTCGGATACCGGGACACTGA
>JAJFHC010000006.1 GCA_021775835.1 Hyphomicrobiales bacterium
GATACGCGAAGGCGATCCGGGCATGGACCTGTGGGCCTTTGACGCCCGGCGTTTCGGCCCCCAGCATGCCCAGGGACGTTTTCTCGAAGAACGCGCGATTGAGGCCTACGCGGCTTACTACAAGATCCGTTGGCCAGGCGAAGAGTCCACCTCCGGGCGGGGCCTGCGGCGCTCGGCTCTTTATGACCGTCTGAGACAGTCTGGCGCCGTGTTCGGTTCCAAGTCGGGTTGGGAGCGCGCCAACTGGTTCGCCTCCGACGGGGCTGAAACCACCGACATTCCCAGTTTCGAGGGCCAGCCCAACTGGTTTGATCCCGTAGCCGCAGAGTGCCGTGCGATCCGCAAAACTGCAGCACTCATCGATCAGAGTTCGTTCTCCAAGTTCGAGCTAACCGGCGCCGGCGCCTTGCCGTTCCTTCAGCATCTGGCCGTCAACGATCTGTCCACCGGTCCCGGACACTGCACCTATACCCAGCTCTGCAACGGCCATGGCGGCATCGAAGCCGATGTCACGATCATGCATGTGGATGATGAACGGTTCTTCGTCATTACCGGATCGGGATTTGGCGTACGCGACAGCGGCTGGATCAGGTCCCATATGCCGACAGACGGATCGGTAACTCTCAAGGAAATCACTTCACAGTTTGCCGTCTTGAACCTGTGTGGTCCCAATGCCAGGTCGATATTGGGCTCAGTGACGGACAACGATGTATCCAATGAAGCGTTTCCATTCTTGAACATTCGCGAAATCGAGATCGGCAATGCCACAGCAATTGCCGCCCGGGTTGGCTATGTGGGTGAGTTGGGATGGGAACTCTACATTCCTGTCGAGTATGCCGGTCACGTCTACGATACCCTCTGGGACGCCGGTCAGGATCATGGCATCACCAATGCAGGCTATCGCGCCATAGAGGCGTGCCGCCTGGAAAAGGGATACCTCTACTGGTCCGGAGACATCAGTCCCGATTACTCCCCCTACGAAGCCGGCCTGGGATTCTGCGTTGCTCTTGAAAAGGACGACTTCCTGGGCAAGCAGGCCCTCAGCAAAATCAAGACAGATGGAGTGTCCCAAAAACTGTGTGCATTCCGTGTCTCTGGCTTCGCCCCCTTCCATGGCGGCGAAACAATTCTCTACAAAGGCAAGACTGTGGGAACCACGACCAGCGCCGGATTCGGACACACTATTGTGGATACCCTCGCATTTGGTTATCTGCCCATTGGACTTGCAACCGAAGATGAGTTTGAGATCGAGGCATTTGGTACCTTGTATCCAGCCGTCCGTGGACCGCGCTGTCTCTATGATGCAAAAATGACCAAACTGAAAAGTTAGACGGGGAGATCATCATGACGGAAGATGCGACAGATCAGGCACGCGCAGCAATTGGAAGCCTCGAACAATTCGCTGGCAAGGACATTTCGAAGCTCGACGTCCAGCGCCTCGGCGGACTGACAAACCTGGTCTTCCGGGTGGCTTCCGATGATGAAGTGCATTGTCTGAGATTGCCGGGGGCCGGTACCGAGGAGTACATCGACCGCGCCGTCGAGGCTCACAACGCCCGGGCCGCCGCCGCTGCCGGTGTGAGCCCTGAGGTCCTTCACGCGGACCCTGATACAGGCATCATGGTGAGTCGCTTTCTCGACGGTGCCATCACCATGTCTCCTGCTGAGTTTCGCCAGCGAAAGGGTTCGCCCGGTCGCGCGGCCGAGGCCATGAGAAAACTCCATACCAGCGGCCAGACCTTCAAGTTCCGGTTCGAACTGTTCGCGATGATTGACGACTATCTCAAGATTCTTGCCGGCAAGACTGTGGATTTCCCCGAAGGATACCACGAGGTCCTGAAAGAAGCAGAGATCGTCCGAAGTGCCATTGATGCCCATCCGGCCGATCTTGCGCCGTGCCATTGCGACCCTCTCTGTGAAAATTTCCTCGATGACGGTACCCGCATGTGGATTGTCGACTGGGAGTATTCCGGGATGAACGATCCCTTGTGGGATCTGGGCGACTTGTCGGTCGAGGCCGGATTTGATGCCGACCAGGACCGCGAGATGATGACCGCCTACTTTTCGGGCAACCCCAGTGCTGCCCAGATGGGACGCATGATCATCTACAAAGCCATGTGTGATCTCCTGTGGACATTGTGGGGCTTGATCCAGCACGCAAACGACAATCCCGTCGAGGATTTCTGGGCCTATTCGACCGGCCGTTTCGAACGCTGCAGGACACTCATGGCCGAATCCGAATTCAAAAAACACCTTGAAGCTATCCGCGAAGGGTAACGTGCACGGATCTGCTTGACGAAGCCCGTCGATCTCTCTTTTCTTGCGGCAAGGACAAATCCAACTCCAAGACTACAGGGAAAGCTCCAGGTCCATGAAAGCAGCAGTACTCGAAGAGCGTGGCAAGAACGGTTTGCGCGTTGGCGCGTTCAACGATCCCGTGCCCGGGCCGGGTGACGTCGTCATGCGCGTCCGCGCGGCGGCCATAAACCGTGTCGATCTTTACATGCGTGACAACGGTGCCGGCATTTCCCACGAACTGCCTCTGGTACTGGGTGTTGACGGTGCCGGTGAAGTCGTGGAGGCCCCACCAGGCTCTAATTTGAAATCTGGTGATCCCGTGATCCTCTATCCCATGGCCGCCTGCGGACAATGCCGGGCATGCCGGTCCGGTGACCAGCCCAATTGCGCAAAATTCGACATCGCCGGCGAGACCCGCAACGGAACGTTTGCCGAATACATCGCCATGCCGGAAGCCTGCTTCTTTCAAAAGCCTGATGAGGTTTCCTGGCAGGCGGCGGCGGCCCTGCCCGTTGCCTATCTCACCGCCTGGCGCATGATGTTCGGCAAGCAGGCCCTCCTGCCCTCGGAAACCGTCCTGATCATGGGTGTCGGCGGCGGTGTATCTTCGGCATGTCTGCAGATGGCCAAGATGATCGGCGCGCGGGTCATCGTAACGTCATCCAGCAATACCAAACTGGACTGGGCCGCCGGACTGGGTGCGGATGCCGGCATCAATTACACGTCCGAAAAAGTCGCAAGGACGGTCATGGAGCTAACCGGTGGCACCGGCGTCGACATGGTCATAGACAATGTGGGCGACGCCAGTTGGGGCGACAGTCTGCGTTCGTTGCGGCGCGGTGGCCGGATCGTGACCTGTGGCGCGACAACCGGCGGACACCCCTCTGCCGACATCCAGCGACTGTTCGTCCGTCAGCTCTCGATCTACGGTTCGACCATGGGAAGTTTCGAAGAGTTTCGTCAACTCATTGATGTCGTCGCCCGGGGAAAAATTGCGCCGCTCGTTGAAAGATCATATGCGCTCGAAGATCTGCCAGACGGGTTTGACCGCATGGAACAAGGTGCACAGAGCGGCAAGCTGGTCGTGACAATCAGCCAGTAATAGGCGAGTCATCAAAGGAACACCCGCATGGACAAACTAACAAAAGAAACGCTCGTCGGTCTGACCGGACAACTGGCGTCTTCGCAATGGCACGATGGCGAAATCGACGAGCTTGTAAGCCCAAAACTCGGAATCATAACAGGCTTCCAGGACCTGCTGAACGAGCTTGAAGTTCTGCGCAAGATTGACCTCGAGTCAATCGCTCCCGCACAGGGTGTCCAACCGCAGACCGACAGCGAATGACGGCAGAACTGATTGCGTTCCAGTCGATCGGCGATCTGGCGCGCCGCCTCGAGGGCAGACACATCTCCTGCCGCGAATTGACAGATTTGTTTCTTGATCGCGCAGAACGGCTCGACGGGCAGGCAAGAGCATATATAGAAATCACGGCCGACGCAGCGAGACAGGCAGCCGACAGGATTGACCAGTCATTGAGTGCTGAACGAGCCCAGGCACCGCTTTTGGGCATTCCTTTTGCCAGCAAGGATCTGATCGACGTGGAGGGCGTCGCGACCACGGCAGGCTCCGGCGTTCTTGAAGGCAACATCGCGAAGGCCAACGCTTTCCTTATCGACCGCATGTTCGATGCCGGCGCCATCAGTCTCGGCAAACTCAACCTGCACGAATTCGCCTATGGCGCCACCGGTGAAAACGAACGCTACGGCACGGCCGTGAATGCCCATGACACAACCAGACTTGCCGGCGGATCGAGCAGTGGCTCGGCCTCAGCTGTAGCCTTCGGTCTTGTACCGGCAGCCTTTGGCACGGACACCGGCGGATCGGTGCGGGCGCCCGCCGCTTTGAGTGGTCTTGTCGGTCTGAAGCCGACGCTGGGACGGATCTCCACCCGTGGCGTCATTCCCTTCGCCTGGAGCCTTGATCATGTGGGCACCCTCACCCGAACCGTCGCCGATGCCGCTCTGCTGTATCGGACCGTTGCGGGATTTGATCCTGACGATCCGTCATCCGCCGGTGAGGCAGTCGATTGCGATATACCAACCGGGCACGAGGACCTGGCCGGGCTGCGGGTCGGCGTCCCTCGAAAATTCTATTTCGAGCACTGTGACAGCGAAATTCTCAAGGCTTGCGAACACGTATTGCGATTTCTCGAGGGTCGGGGCGCGCGCACATTCGACGTCGAACTCCCTGCCATGGATCACGCCAGAACCGTATCGCTAACCGTGCAGATGCCGGAGGCGCTCAGCTTCCACAGCCGGTATCTCGAAGAACGTGGCGACCTTTACGGCCAGGACTTCCGGGCAGGCCTAGCCCTTGGTCAATGCATCCTCGCCGAACACTACGTCCGGGCAAAACGCTTCATGGCCGTTTACCGTCAACAGACCAACGCAGTGCTGCAGGATGTCGATGTTATGGTGACCCCGACGACGCCGATCATCGCGCCGAAGATCGGCACCGTCTCGGTCAATACGGAAGGTCTGGAGGAAGCCGCCGGCAATGCCATCACGCGCTTTACCACGTTCTTCAACATGACCGGCCATCCCGCCATTACCGTACCCGCCGGCATGCATTCCCAAGGCCTGCCCATGGGCGTGCAGGTTGTCGGGCGCTATTTCCGGGAAAACGACATCTTCAAGGTAGCCGCCGCGATCGAAGGCGACGACCGTTTTTCAGTACCGGTTCCCCATCAGGCTGGAGCAACTTAGAGGCACGGACCGCCGACCGCCCGACCGTCATCGCCGTCCGGGAGAATGCAGGTTGGTTGTATTGAAGACCGGCCGGACGGATGCGAACAGTGTGCCACCTTCCACAAATGAAACAGGGTCTAACGGGCATTATTATTTGTTTGATTTTTGCTTGTGCTGCAAGCCACGATGGCTTGTCGCACAGGCATCAATTTTGACGAATTGGCGACCGTGCATCCGCTGCGGGCGCCTCAAACCACCACGAAACAAGTGACGAAGGGGATAGTATTATGAAAGTCGGGTTTATCGGTCTTGGGAATGTTGGCGGCAAGCTTGCCGGATGCCTGTTGCGCAACGGATTTGATCTGACCGTCCGGGATCTCGATCCACAGGCGGCCCAGCCGTTTCTCGATCAGGGCGCAAAGTGGGCGGAAACGCCTAAGGAAATGGCCGAACAGGTCGATCTCATCATCACCTGCCTGCCAAGCCCCGCCGCCAGTGCCGCCGTCATGGAAGCCGATGACGGTATCCTGGCCGGTATCTCAGCGGGCAAGGTCTGGGCGGAGATGAGCACAACCGATCAGGAAGAAGTGACGCGGTTGGGCGGGCTCGTCCAGCAGGCTGGCGCCACCCCCATCGACTGTCCGGTTTCCGGCGGTTGCCACCGTGCGGCTACCGGCAACATATCGATCTTTGTTGGCGGCGACCGGGCAGCATTCGAAACCGCCCTGCCCGCCATCAAAGCCATGGGCAGGCGGATCCTGCATACCGGGGAACTGGGGTCGGCGTCGATCCTCAAGGTCGTCACAAACTACCTTTGCAGCGTCCATCTGGCGGCCCTGGGAGAGGCCATGATCACGGCAAAGGCCGCCGGCATGGACCTCAATACCACCTTTGAAGCAATCCGCATTTCCTCAGGCAATTCGTTCGTCCACGAGACCGAAAGCCAGGTTATCCTCAACGGCAGCCGGGACATCAACTTCACGATGGATCTCGTCGTCAAGGATATGAGCCTGTTTCAGTCGGTCGCCGACCGCAACGACGTACCGCTCGAGATCTCGCCGCTTGTGCTCGGGATCTTCAAGGACGGACAGGAACGCTTCGGGCCCCGGGAATGGTCGCCCAACATCGTGGCCAGACTGGAGGAAGCCTGCGGCGAGAAACTGCTGGCGCCGGGCTTCCCCGGCGAAATGGTTGATGACGAACCGGAAGAACCGGGCTACGAAATTGTTGTCAAAAGGGATGCACCTGCCGTAGCTTAACCTTGCGCGGGCACGATGCCCGCAACAAGGACAAGACGACATCCATGGCAGCCACAATAGACGAAACAGACGACGCTCAATCGGTTCCCCTGCGTGCGCCCGAAACAGTGATGAAACTGGCCCGGATGGGATCATTTCATCAGACAAGACTGTCCTTCATGCGGGGCCTGATGCGGCGGCTCAAACGCGAGCGGTGGGCGTTTGCCCGCCCGGTGTGGAGGATTGATGACAAGGGTGTCGGTGTCGGCGTCTATTCGGCGGCCGGTCCGGAGCGGACCTACAGCCTGATCGCCTACGCCAATGACCTGGACCCGGCCAAACGGTCCGACCGGGTCATCGCGGAAGAGTGGGACGCCACATTCACTCTGTTTGATGGTGTGCCTACGGAAGATGACATCGAGCGCCTGTCTCACCACGTGCCGAAACAGGAAGCCGGGCACATTTCCGGCAGCGAACTGTCGTTGTCGAGGGCCAACCGTTCCGTACGCCTGTTTGAGTATGTCAGAGACTGCCTGGCAAAGGGAGAACAGCCGGAAGCAGCCGAACTCGACAAGGTTGGCTACCTGATGCGAACGACCGCCGTTTACGGATCGGCCAAGTTCGGCGCTTGCGACCGCCGTTTCATTGCCGACCGGCCGGAGTTTCAGGCCCCGTTCCAGGCTGAGCTCCTGAGCGTATACCTGACAAGAGCTTTCACGGTCGACATCGTCGAGCATATGGCAGAAGCCAAGGCACCGGAAACGGCCGTGAAACTCGATCCCGATCTTGGCCGCCGCCTTGGGGTCGGCAATTCCACCGGCCTCGGCATGGCGCCCTTCATTGTCAATCATCCGGCCCTGTTGAACAACTGGATCGTTGCCCGGGAAACCGCGCTTGCCCGGGTACGGTCAATTCCTGAGACCAATGACGAAGTCGCACGTGCGTTTCGCACCTTCGTCGAGCGCCAGAAGCTGGGCGCATATCTCTGGTCGGTAGACCATGAGCGGCAGGCAGCCCGCATCAAGGAATTCCGCAAGGACATGGAGCGTCTGCATACCCATTGCCGGCTGCCCGAAACCTTGTCGGGATCGGCGCCCTGGGACCGACTGTTCTTGTGGGGGGAAGCAAACCTGTCGATGGAAGGTCAGGAATGCCTTGTCAGCCTGATGATCGAGCCCCACGGCGAATTCGTCGATGACCTGGTCGCAACCATGAGTACCGATGAGTCCGCCACATTCCGAATCAACGGTGCCATGAAGCTCAGAGCATTGTCGGAGATCGTTACCAGCCACTACCACGAGGCATTGCAGACCGACTTCGACGACCCGGCCCAGACGGCCCGGTTCTGGTATGCCTCCGAGGAAAAGCTCGAGCCGCGGCTTGGCGAGCGCCACGAGGAGGATGGTGCCGAACGCGAGCACCCCTTGTGCACCTGGCGCAACGCCAAGGCGCTGGCAACAGATATAGCGACGTGGAGCGAGAGCGAAACCGGCAGCCTAGAGGACACCGTTGCCGAGTTCCTGCTGCGTCACCCCGAGCATCGCCAGGCCGTGCGCCGCGCCCAGATCGTCGACAAGTTTCCCTATGCCGAAATTCAGGACAATTTGATTTCCGAGGATATGCTGCCTATCGACCTGTTACGCTGCAAGCTGTCTTTCTTCGGGGCCAACAAGTTTGACCCCCGTTCCGATCGCTGGGTCAGGATCACCATGTATCAGCACACCCCGATGCCAAACGAACTGGCACAGTGGGATGCTGACGACTGGATTTACCCTCCACTGGACTCTGAGCAATGAGTGACTTTGCAATCGGTGCGATTGAGTCGCTGGTGTTCAAGGCCTATCGCGGCGCCGGCATGAGTTGGGGACTTGCCGAAGAGGCCGGTCAGGCCGCCGGCTGGTTGGCCATGCACGACCTGCCGGGAACCGAAGCCTTTGCCGGTCTAGTGAGCGACCTGGACGAGGTCCCTTACGACGACGTGGCGCCCCAGATCGACAAGTCGACATGGAACGCCAAGGAGAAGCCTCTCTGTCCGGTTATCGCCGGTGTCGCCTATTGCGACATGCTTCCCGCGGAGCCAATTGTCCTGTCGTCCCTGGCTTATCCGCTGATCCTCGCCCCCTTTGTCGCCGTTGCATCAAGGTTGCAATTGCAGTCGTTGCAGATCGCCTGGTCTTCCGTGTTCATCACATGCACGCCGGACGGCATTGACTGCTCTTCCGACACGGCGGGCCTGTTGAGCCCGCTGGCGTCAGACGTGTCCATCTCACCCTGCGGATTTCCATCGAACCCCAGAACGGCAGCTAAGCGCCGTGGTACGATCGATCCGGAAGCACGGGAAATCCTGGAACGGTTTGCCCACCGTACCTATGTCCCGGCAAGCGAAGCGTCCAGGTTAAGCGGCGCCGGCGCAGGTCTTACGGACAACGACTGAGAAAAACTTCTTTCGAGATGGAATGCTTCGAATTCTGTCACCCTTGGCCGCGCGAGCGTGGTCGAGGGCCCACTCGACAACGCAACAACTTGATGCAAATGTGATTGGGTCCTCGGTCTCTGCAGAAACCAAGGACGACAGGATTGAGAGGTATTCAACCGGAAACCTGATCCCGCGCCTGCTCTTCAATCCAGACCCTGAAACTCTTCAACGGCGGATAGTTGCTCCGCGACTTTGGCCAGACCAAATGATAGGCGCCGACGCTGCGCACAGGCAGGTTGAGCGCCGGCACGAGTGTGCCATCGTTCAGTTCGTTCTCGATCAGGAAATGGGGCAGCAGGGCAACGCCGATGCCATGGACGACCGCCTGGGCAACGGTGGCGAACTGGTCGAATACCATTCCCGGAATTTTCTCGTTGTCTATGCCTTGCGCCTGCAGCCATCGTTCCCACGCCCTGGGCCGTGTGGCCAGATGCAGGATCGGCGCTTTCAGCAGATCGACCGGTGACCGGATATCATACTGCTCAAGAAAATCTGGCGAACAGGTCGGAACCACCGTCTCGTCGTGAAGGAAGGTAGCGTCGGTATCGGGCCAGTTAAGCTGTCCGAAATGGATCGCGGCATCCATCGGCTCGGATGCGAAATCAAACGGGCGCAGACGCGTCGTCAGGTTGACGGTGACGCCTGGGTTGCCCTGCAGAAAATCCGGCAGACGCGGCGCCAGCCAGCGCGTACCGAAGGTTGGCAGAATTGCCAGGTTGAGCGTGCCTCCGTCCGGATTGGTTCGAAGCGTCATCGAGGCGTTTCCGATGATCTGAAGCGCTTCGCGCACGTCACGCGCGTAGTTCTCGCCTGCCAGCGTCAGGCCCACCGTTTGGCGCTCCCGCACAAACAATGCCACACCGACCTGTTCCTCCAGAGCCTTGATCTGCCGGCTGACCGCGCTCTGCGTCAGGTTCAGTTCCTCTGCGGCCCTGGTAAAACTCGACATGCGGGCAGCCGCTTCGAAAGCACAGAGCAACGCGGTGGATGGCAGGAATCGACGAGGCGCAAGCATATCATTCCCAATTCGCATAACTTGATGATCAATTGTCGGTTTACATGTTGTTTTCTAATAGTGCAAACCTCCTTTCGATACCAAATTGGAATGAACTGTGCGATGACATCGCATTTTCCGGACTGGCAAAACTCACAAATTTCACCCTGCCCACGACAAAACGTTTCTGTCGAAAATGCCCGGCTCTGCTAGAATGCCTGAGATAAGGACGCCAGGGTTTCGACACCGTGCGGACACCGAGAGGATACGGAAATGAACATCCAGACCCCAACACTCAAGGCAAAAGATAGGCCCGATCTCGGGAGCTTCGCGTGGGACGACGCGCTGCTGCTCGAAAACCAGCTCAACGATGACGAGCGCATGATCCGGGATGCAGCACGCTCTTTTTCTCAGGAAGTCCTTCAACCCCGCGTCATAGAGGCCTACCGCGAAGAGAGCGTGGCACCCGAATTGTTCCCGCAGATGGGAGAGATGGGCCTGCTCGGTGTAACCATCCCAGAGGAATATGGCGGAGTCGGTGCCGGTTACGTGTCCTACGGCCTTGTCGCCCGCGAAGTCGAACGGGTCGACAGCGGATACCGCTCCATGATGAGTGTGCAGGCATCGCTGGTCGCCTATCCGATCTACGCATACGGATCGGAGGACCAGCGCCAGAAATACCTGCCCGGTTTGACGTCAGGCAAGCTCATCGGATGTTTCGGGCTGACGGAGCCCGACGCCGGCTCCGACCCTGCCGGCATGAAGACCCGCGCCGAAAAAACCGCAACCGGATACAAACTGTCGGGCTCGAAGATGTGGATCTCCAACGCGCCGATTGCCGATGTGTTCGTCATCTGGGCAAAATCAGATGCCCATGAAGGAAAAATCCGCGGCTTCGTGCTCGAAAAGGGCATGAGCGGCCTGAGCGCTCCCAAGATTGGCGGCAAGCTGTCGTTGCGGGCATCGGTCACCGGCGAGATCGTCATGGACGGCGTCGAGGTCGGTGAAGACGCCCTGCTGCCCAATGTCCAGGGTTTGAAGGGGCCTTTCGGATGCCTCAACCGCGCCCGGTACGGCATATCCTGGGGTGCCATGGGCGCTGCCGAATTCTGTTGGCACGCCGCCCGCCAATACGGTCTTGACCGCAAACAGTTCAACCGGCCGCTCGCCCAGACCCAGCTGTTCCAGAAAAAGCTGGCCGACATGCAGACAGAAATTACTCTGGGCCTTCAGGGCGCATTGCGCGTGGGTCGGTTGATGGACGACGCCAGTGCCGCACCGGAAATGATCAGCCTGATCAAGCGCAACAATTGCGGCAAGGCCCTCGACATTGCCCGCATGGCGCGCGACATGCACGGCGGCAACGGTATCTCCGAGGAATTCCAGGTCATGCGCCACATGTGCAACCTGGAAACCGTCAACACCTATGAAGGCGCCCATGACGTGCATGCCCTGATCCTGGGTCGCGCACAGACCGGCCTTCAGGCGTTTTTCTGACCTGAAGTCCAAAACGCTCATTGGGGGACCAGACAAAGTGGATCGTGCAGAACTCGTTCATCAGAACTTCCTGACACGGGTCGCTGACGGGGATTTACCGCAGCGCGTATCGGATGTCTCGGCCGAGCAGGCCGGACTGACGTCCGTCGAAGCCGTCGGGATGTTTGAATCGCAGGTGCTCAGCCGCCAGCTTGACCGGACATCCCGGAAGTTGCAGGCCCGGGGCGAAGGTTTCTACACGATCGGCAGTTCCGGCCATGAAGGCAACGCCGCCGTGGCCGCCGCTTTCCGCGTCGATGACATGGCATTCCTGCATTACCGTGATGCGGCCTTCCTGATCCAGAGATCGAAGCAGCTTCCTGGTCAAACGCCCGCGTGGGACATGCTGTTGAGTTTTGCCGCTTCTGCCGACGATCCGATTTCAGGCGGTCGTCACAAGGTCCTGGGCAGCAAGGCTCTCTACGTGCCGCCGCAAACCAGCACGATCGCCTCTCACCTGCCCAAAGCGGTAGGCGCCGCCTACAGTGTCGGCCTCGCCAATCGTCTCGATGCTCAGGACCGGGAACTGCCGGGCGATGCGGTCATTCTGTGCAGTTTCGGAGATGCTTCTGCAAATCATTCAACCGCTCAAGGAGCCTTCAACACCGCTGCCTGGACCGCCTATCAGGGCGCACCAATGCCGCTCGTGTTCATCTGCGAAGACAACGGGATTGGGATCTCCACCAAGACTCCCCATGGTTGGATAAACGCCACATTCGCCAACCGCCCGGCGCTCAAGTACTTCGCCTGCAACGGTCTCGACATCCTGGAGACCCGCATGGTGGCAAGCCAGGTTCAGGAGTTTGTGCGCCGTCACCGCAAACCCGCATTCCTACACATGAAATGCGTCCGCCTCTACGGCCACGCCGGCTCGGATGCCCAGACCGCCTATATGGCGAAAACCGAGGTCGAGGCCCAGGAAGCCAATGATCCACTCCTCCACACCGCCCGCATTCTCATGGATCATGATATCCTGACCGGCAGTCAGATTCTGGACGTCTACAACACCATCGGCGACACCACAGAAAGGGTCGCCGAAGAAGCGATCAAGCGGCCCAAGCTTGAATCCTCGACACAGGTAATGTCCAGTTTGTTACCGCCGAAACGGGAGACGTCGATCTCCAACGGACCGTCCCGTGAAGCACGGGACAAGGCTTTCGGTAATGATACAACCTTCATGGACAAGCCCCAGCACATGGCGCGCCTGATCAACTGGGCACTCACCGACCTGATGCTTGAGCATGACAACATCGTGCTGGCGGGCGAAGACATCGGGCCGAAGGGTGGCGTCTACAACGTGACCGCAAAGCTGTCTGCACGCTTTGGTTCGCACCGGGTGATCAATACTCTGCTTGATGAACAGAGTATTCTCGGATTGGCCATAGGGATGGCTCATAACGGGCTTCTGCCCATCCCCGAAATTCAGTTTCTGGCCTATCTTCACAACGCAGAAGACCAGTTGCGCGGTGAAGCGGCAACCCTGAGTTTCTTCTCCAACGGACAGTACACCAACCCCATGATCCTCCGGATAGCCGGCCTCGGTTACCAGAAGGGATTTGGCGGGCATTTCCACAACGACAACAGCCTGGCCGTCCTGCGTGACGTTCCCGGCATCGTCGTCGCCTGCCCAAGCAACGGCGCCGACGCGGTCGCCATGATGCGGGAATGTGTCAGACTGGCCCGCGAGGAACAGCGGATCATCGTGTTCGTCGAACCCATCGCCCTTTATATGACCCGCGACCTCCATGACGACAAGGACGGCTTGTGGACATTTCCCTACCCGCCACCCGGTTCAGGCACGAAGATCGCCTTGGGCGATATCGGGCAGTACAGCGACGGTACGGACCTTGCCATCGTGACCTATGGCAATGGCTACTACCTGTCTCGCAAGGCGGAAAGAATCCTGTCGCGCGATCACGGCATCAAGTTGCGTGTCATTGATCTGCGCTGGCTGGCGCCGTTGAGCAGGGAACAGATCCTTGTTGCTGTTGGTCCTTGCGCAAACATTCTCGTTGTTGACGAATGCCGGACAACCGGGTCGCAAAGCGAAGCACTGTTGGCCCTCTTTGCCGAGAATCTGTCCTCGCAACAGGACGTCAAACGCATTACCGCGGATGATTCCTTCATCCCGTTGGGCCGGGCGGCGACCGTCACCCTGCCAAGTTGTGACGCCATCGTCGACGCGGCACTTGACATGGCGAAATCGCCGTCGGCGCGCAAGAGTGCCTGAATCAATGACACAACCAAAAAAGAAGGCACTGGTCGTGTGTCCAGGACGGGGCACCTACAACAAGCCGGAACTGGGGTATCTCGCGCGCCATCATGGCAACAAGACCGACCTGATCGCGACTTTCGACGCCTATCGCAAGTCAACCGAACAAGTCACGGTTTCCGAACTCGACACCAGCAAGAACTATTCGCTGCTGGTGCATTCGCGCGGCGACAACGCATCGCCCCTCATCTATGCCTGCGCCTACGCTGACTTTCTGTCGATCGATCGCGACAAGTACGACATCGCCGCAGTCACAGGAAATTCGATGGGCTGGTACATAGCCCTTGGTTGCGCAGGCGCGCTCAATGCCATGGACGCCCTGCAGGTCGTCAACACCATGGGTACGTTGATGCAGGACACTCTCGTCGGCGGCCAGGTCGTATACCCCGTGGTCGACGAGAACTGGCAGCCGATACCGGGACGCCGGAAAGAGATGACGGCCCTGGTCAGGGAGATCAACGGCCGATCCGGCCACGAGCTCTACATATCCATAGACCTCGGCGGCATGCTGGTGTTTGCCGGCAACGATCCGGCGATCGCACTGCTTGTCGGCATGCTCAAACCGGAACAGGAACGGTTTCCCCTTCGGCTGCAGAATCACGCGGCGTTTCACACGCCCCTTCAGCAACCTGTGTCATCAGAAGGTCTCTCCAGGCTCCCCCAAGATCTGTTCGGCTCGCCCGACGTTCCGCTAATCGATGGTCGGGGAAAAATCTGGTCCTCGAACGCGACCGATCCTGAAGGGCTGCGGTCATACACACTCGGAACGCAAGTGGTCGAGCCTTACAATTTCACCCATGCCATAACTGTCGGCGTGCGGGAGTTTGCACCTGAATGCATAATCATCCTGGGCCCAGGCAACACGCTGGGCGGCGCTGTCGCTCAGACTTTGATCAGTATTGACTGGCAGGGACTCGGCTCAAAATCGGACTTTATCGCACGGCAGGAGGATGACCCGTATGTCTTGTCCATGGGCCTTGATGCACAGAGGGAAATGACCGCGGCTGTCACGACCTGAGCCGCCTCAAAGCGCGTTAAATCGACGCTTTCCCTTGTCGACACGGATCAGTATCCTGACAGAAATACGCCTTGGGAGAACCGCCATGACGCCTGACGAAATCCTGTCCTTCCCAACCCGGGTTCTGACGCAAGCACAGCGGGAGCACTATTTCGAGCAAGGGTATGTCGGTGTCCCGGATTTGGTGCCCGCAGAAACACTGGCCGAACTGATAGATGTGACAAACGACTTCGTTGACGCCAGCCGCAGGGAGACGCAGGCGGGCCACATATTCGACATCGGACCCGGCCATTCAAGCGAGAGCCCGGTTCTGCGCCGTCTCAAGCGTCCAGACGATCAGCACGAGGCCTACTGGAGGTTCGCCAGCGGGCTCATGGCCGATGTGGCGGCCGACTTGGCGGGGCCGGATGTGGTCTTTCATCACTCGAAGCTGAATTTCAAATGGTTTGATGAGACCGATACCGTCAAATGGCATCAGGACATCCAGTTCTTCCCGCACACGAACTACAACGTCTTTACGATCGGCTGTTATCTGGCGGACACCGACATGACCAACGGGCCGCTCGCCGTCCTGCCCGGCAGCCACCAGGGGCCGTTGTTTGATCAGTACGATGAAAACGGTGACTGGGCGGGCTGCCTGAATCAGGCGGATGCCGCGACCATCGACATGACGAGAGCCGACTATCTCACCGGGCCCGCCGGAACGATCACAATCCACAATTGCCGCACAGCCCATTACTCGCCATCAAGCAAGTCCCCGGAACCGCGGCCTCTGCTGCTCAACTGCTACACGTCGGGCGACGCCAAGCCTTACACCCCTCACCCGGACCCCTCGTCCCACACTTATGAAGTTGTACGCGGCGAGACATCACGTTGGGCCCGGCATGACCCCCGGCCGTGCCAGATACCGCCAGACTGGTCAGGTGGTTACACGTCCATCTTTGCAGCCCAGGCAGGCGAAGACAATTAATGGCCGCTGTGAACAAACCGCCCTTACCTGAATTGACGGCACCATGAGCGTCAACACCGGGCGAACCATCCTTGCCGATGGTAAACCCGTCGAAGGACCAGTATTGCAGGAGATGGATTGGATCGTCTCCTGTGGATCGTTCAGTCCGTCAACCGACTAACGCGCCTCCAGCATCAACCTCATTGCCGAAAGGACTCCAGAATGGATCTCAAAGAACGACGCAATCACGCTGTTGCGGAAACCATTGGCAACATACGCGAAGCTCTTGCAGACGGTCCGACGGTTGCCTCGTTGGAGAAGGCAAAACCAATGCTCATGTCTCTGTGTGCCCGAACGGAACTGTTTCCCCGCACAGACTTTCCACTGCCTGAGGGAGACGAAACCGAACGCACATTCCTAATTCACGAGGACGAGAACGGCGAGTTCGCGCTTTACGTCAATTCAGGGCTGCCCGGACAGACCTACAGGCCTCATGATCATGGTGGAAGCTGGGCCATCGTCGCGGCCGTATCGGGCATGGAAAAACACAGGCTCTACCGCAAACGTCACGGTGGCACAGACAGTGCCGGGCCTCCAATTGAGCAGGTCGGAGAAATAGACGTGCAACCCGGCGCAGCCGTCTCAATGTTGCCGGAAGGCATTCATTCGATTCACGCCCTGGGTCAGGAGCCCCTATTGCACTTGCATCTGTATGGCCGCAGATTTGCCGATCAGTCCAAACGCTCGGAATATGACCTCGAAACGAACACAGTGCACCGGTTCATTCTGGAAACATCCTTCGAGATCGAGGATGCCCGATGAAAACGATCACCGTGGACGAACTGTGCGAACGTTTCAGGTCGACCGGTGAGTTTGCCGTCATTGACCCGCGCGAGGAGGGTCTGTTTACGTCCTCCCACCTGCTGGCGGCTGCAAATTTGCCTATCAGTCGCCTGGAACTCACGATTGGCGATGCCGTGCCAAAAGTCGAGACCGAGATCGTTCTTGTCGATGATCTCGCCGGTGCTTCAAAAAGGGCATACGCGGTCCTGAACGATCTCGGCTATTCGAACGTCGTGGCTCTGGAGGGCGGAATCACGGCTTGGGGAGCATCGGGCTTTCCCTTGTTCTCGGGCATCAACGTCCCCGGCAAAGCGTTCGGCGAATACATTGAAAGGGAATACCGCCCTCCGGCGATCAGTGCAAAAGATCTCCGACACAGGCTGGAGTCCGAACAGAAAACGATTCTGATCGACACTCGTACGCCCCAGGAACATACCGACTATTGCATTCCCGGAGCCGTGCTGTGTCCGAATGGGGAACTTGGGTTGCGGGCCCTCCCGGTGGTCGCCGACGAGGACACTGTGGTGGTCACTCATTGCGCCGGCCGGACCCGGTCGATCATCGGCGCCCAGACATTGCGGGACCTCGGCGTGACCGCCCCGGTGTTCGCTCTTGAAAACGGTACCATTGCCTGGAAGGACGAGGGAGGCACGCTTGAGATCGGCGCCCACAGGCCGATGGTTGTGACCGACGCGTCCCGAGAGGCCGGTCAGCAGGCAGCCCGCAAACTTGCTCTTGAACATGATGTCGCGACCGTCGACAAGCAGCAAGTCGATGCATGGCTGCTCGAAAAGAATGGCCGAACGACTTACCTGATAGATGTCCGCACGGAAGGTGAATATGACCAGGGTCACTGGCTCGGCGCTCGTCACGTTCCCGGTGGTCAGCTTGTCCAGAATGTCGACCGCTTTGTAGTGGTGCGTAACGCGCGCGTCGTACTTGTGGACGATGACGGTGTCCGTGCGTTGACTGCAGCCGCCTGGCTGGGCCGCATGGGATTTCCTCAGGTTTATGCCGCAACGTTGTCGGATGGCGATGTGACCGAGAAGGCAACACGTCCATTCCAGGCCGACGTCCAGTATGCCGACGTCCAGGAGGTAGCATCCGCCCTTGATAAGGACGAGACCATGGTGCTCGATATTCGTTCAAGCCTTTCCTATCGGCGCGGCCACCTCCGGGCTAGTTACTTCATGACGCGCGAAGACCTGGCACGCGACGTGCAGAAATTGCCTGGCGAAAACAATGCAATACTCGTCAGCGACGACATCAAGTATGCGTCCCTGATGGTACGTGACCTGATGGAAATGGGCATTACCACACTAGTGTTTCCGATCAAGCACCTCCGGGCCGGAGGCGGACCCCTGCCGGTTGAGACGGGGTTCTCCAATTTGGCCAGCCCACCCAACGACATGCACTACGATGCCGAAACATTCGACAACATCGTTGCAAAGACCCGCGAGAACAGGCGCTACATAGACTGGGAAATCGCCCTCATCGACGACATACGAAACGAACCCTCCGTGCGTTTTCTGTAGTTTGCCCGCGCCCCATTAGACGCACTCCTACTTCCTGCAACGACCCGAGCCGACGAAATCTCTTTTTGTAACGCGAGCTTCGGTCGGATTCACGCTCGAGTCACGCCGTATCAAATCTACTCAAGCCAAGCCAAATTATTCACTGTGTTTTTTGATCTTGCCCGATGCGTCCTGTTGGCCACTTCGACGCCCGGCATCCAAAAGGATCCGATGACACAGTTGGGGCTGGAGTTGGTGTTTTACGGGTCAACCACCAGTCAACGCAGGTGCAGTCGGAGATGCCACGTCTGGTGTTCCCCTCCGCCAGATCTGCTGACGCTGGAGACTTGATCCACGGTCTGGGTGACATCCAGGGCCGAGCCGGGGGGCGTTTCAGAATTTTGATCCACACCCAACGCATCAAACATCCCTACGAATGATCCGGGCTTTTAACTCTGGATAGGGATGGACTACCGATGAAGAAGGACGTCAGAATTCGAAGAATGCTTGCCGAAAAGCATATCACGCGCCGTCAATTCATGGTCGGGGCATCGGCACTTGGCTTGTCCGCCAGCTTGACACACAACGTCGCTCTTGCGGACTATCAGAATTGCTTGTGCAACTTCCTTCGGACACCAACGGCCGAGGAGCAATTTAAGATAAACGGGCTGAGTCCGAGTGAAACACCGGCGGAAACCCGCGAACTTTTCCGGCGATTGTCCCTGGCGATGAAGCGTAATCGCACTTGGGAAAAACCATTGCAGGACGGATTGGCCGAATGGGAGAACCCCGGCATTCCCGCGGGTTATACCTATCTGGCCCAACTGGTCGGCCACGATCTGGTTCATTCTGCTCTCGACTTTCCAGACTTTGACCGCGACCATCGTGCAGCCAATGAACCGTTCCGCAGTCTCAGGAGCGTGAAACTGGATCTCGATACCCTGTATGGCGCTGGCCCATCGGCCGTACCACATGCCTACGCCCTCAGCGACAGCCGCCACCGTGTGCGGACCAAGCTTGGCATGGGCTCGATGAGATGGATTGGCGGCAAGGATGCCCTTGCGAACGGACCGTCATGGCGAGACATCAGCCGCACCAGCGCCCCGGGTGGCAACGGTGTACAACGCAAGGGCCTGACAAGGCCGCTGATTGTCGACCCACGCAACGACAACAACTCCAATCTGTCGCAACTCCTCACGATATTCATGCACCTGCACAACGGGCTCGTGGATGCGGTCGCAAAAGCATCCCCAAGAACCGTGGGCCAGACCGAGGAGGAATGGAACGAAACTGTCTTTTCCGATTCCCGTCAGATCATGGAACGCCTCTACCGCAACGTGGTTCAAAACGATCTCATGAAGCGCATCCTTCATCCGGATGTCCACGCCCACTACAACCGGCGCAACCCGGCATTCATCGACAATCGGGACGGCGCATCCATGCCGCTGGAGTTTTCGCAGGCAACCTATCGCTTCGGTCATGCCATGGTCAGGCCGTCCTACAAGATGGCGAACGACAAACTGGACGTGCAGGCCGTCGGCGACGTACTGCTGACCAACAGCGAAAATCGTCCGTGGAACATGCCTTTGGATCAAACATGGATCATACAATGGCCTCTGTTCTTCGACTTTAACGACGGCTTGATGAAGAACCCAAGCCGGCGGATCGGTCCCAGCCTGTCAGGCGATTTGGTACCGGTGCGTGCCCCTGGCGCGGAGTCGGAAAACGAGCCCCAGAATCTCGGCCACCGTGACCTATTGCGTGGTGCGACGACCGGGTTGTGGTCCATAGAAGCGCTCATCAAGGCGATTGATGAACAGGGAAGTCCCCTGCTTGCGAAATCGAAACTGGCATCGGACTTCAGCTTCGCGCGGACGAGAATGGTGGACTGGCTCAAGGACAGCGGCGAAGGCATTCTCAGCGAGACCGACATTGCCGCAATCGCCGAAGACCCGCCGTTTTCATTCTACATTCTGTTTGAGGCTGCAGAAGAAAGCGATGGCAAACATCTCGGTGTTCTGGGGTCGATCATCGTCGCCGAAACTGTTTTCAAGGCCTTGAAAGCAAGCGTCTCCGATACCGAGAAGTCTCCCCGGATCGACCAACTGATGGCTCACATCCTGGGTAAAGATCCGGTCAACGACATGGCGTCGCTGATCACCCACACCGCCCGGCTCGCCGGTCTTGAGGACGTATATCCCCGGTTTATCTAACGACTGAAAATCAATCACCAAACCCGAAAGGAGAGGACAAATGCCACTTAACAGATTTGCAATTCTCGACAGAGGACATCAGAAATTCGGCGCTCTCGTCAAGGAATGGGCCCGGGGCACTAAACCAATACCGGGCAAGGATCCTGAAGAGTTCAAGCAATATCTTGAGGCAGAGGGCATCGACCTTCATTGGCCGGAGAAAAAGGAAGGCCAGGATCATACGGTAACTGAGATCAACATCTTCCAGGGTGTCCCCCATCGCATCGACATCCGCCTACCCCCGCCAAGTTTCATCGCGGAGTCCGAAGCATATCTGAAGACAAACGGTTATCCGTTGCCTCGTTATTATGAGGACCTGTTTGGAACCGGGCCTGTCTGGAGTAACACGACGGCTCTCGACTTCCACAATGCCCGCATTGGCGACTACACGGTGGCCAACTGCGCCTGATCAAACAGCCCAGGTTTCATTGCGATGAAGCCTGGGCAAATTGAGACTGTTGTACCGACGGTGCCTATTACCAGTTGATATGGTTGGCATCCTCGACCGGGATGCCAGCGCCGCCAAGTCCAGACTTGAGGCGCTGCCAGTCGGTCTTATGCCTGATCGGGAAGAGTTGCAGAATCCACGAAGCGATATCGCTGTCTGTGGGTGTCGTGTCACTGTGCCATCTCTCCCGCACATGATTAAGGCAGAGGGTGGCCTCCTCCCGGGCACGATCCTTGTGGCCAAGATGGTAGTAAGACGCTGCCCGCCAAGCACCGTTGTTCACAAGGGAATCGCCTGAGCGCTTCGCCGCATCCAGTGCGCCGGCATAGTCGCCGCGAAAGAATCGGACGCCTGCATGGTAGCCCCAGTGTGACTGGTTTGGCAGCATCGTGGAATCGAGCGCCTTATCGCACAACGGTTTGGCGCGATCCTTGTCTCCCAGGAACGCGTGCCCCTGGCCTGCCGATATCAGCGTCCATGGATCGTGGTCGTTGAGGTCGATCGCCAGGTCAAAGTGCATTTTGGCGAGATCGTATCGCCCGGAAAACGCGTACGCCCAGGCCAGGCAAAGCTGAGCCCGCGAGTCAATCGGATCCAGTGCGACAGCTGTCTTTGCGAGGTTCAGGTTTTCGTCATGTTTAGGTTTGGTTCTGAACACGCCTGGTTGTGCGATATGAGCGGTATTGCCCAATTGGACAAGGCTACTGTAGGCGGGCGCAAATCGTGGCGCCTCGTCGATCACGGCGCGAAATATGGTGCTCGCTTCCTGCCAGTTCTGAGGGCTGAAATTGAGGATCAGGGACTGCCCGCGAAGCCATTGATCGTAAAGTTGTGCCGGCAGGGACGGTCCATTGGTTATACGCGATAGCCGTTCCGCAGAAAGATGAATGTTCAACGCTGTGGTGATGCGACGGACAACCCGGTTCTGCATTTCCCACCAGTTTTCCACCTGCAACTCGAACCTGTCACTCCAGACATAGGACTCCGTGTGGAGATCCTTCAGCGTAATCACGATATAGGCCGATGAATCCGTCATGGACGCGGTGGTATGAACCGAATACTTCGGGTTGATATCGGGGTCACCGTCAACGCCGGAACTCTTCTCCGAAATTCGCCATTCCCTGAAGCGGACGAGGCAGGCAATCAGTGTGTGGCGGAAACCCTGCACGAAATGTGTGCGCTCAGGCGGCATTGTTTCTGTCACGAATGGTTCGACGATCAGGATTGGCCGTTCTGAGGGAACCGGCAACAACGGTGCCTGCTCGGGCTTATGTAATGGCAGCACAACATTGTTGGATCGTTGTGCGTCCTCGGTTGCATCCTCTTGTTGAACAATGTCTCCTGCCTTGATCCTTGCAACAAGCTCTATTGTCGCGACCGTCGGCTCCATGTCGTACTCTTCGTCCAACAGGTTCCAAAGGGCATTGTAAGTCTTGAGGGCCCCGCTGATATCTCCTGATGAAGCACGGCTGTGCATCAGGTAGCGGCACGCAAGCTCATGGGTCGGATCAAGATTGACAATTGCCTCCGCGATCCGGTTCTTCGACGCCGCTGTCTGATCTCTCGCGGCAAGCCCCTCCTCCAGTGCACGCATGAGCCGTTCGTGCAGGCTTTGCCGAAAGGCCAGAAGCCAGACTCGAAAACCGGGGTCGGTGTCCTCGTAACCCTCGAGCAATTTTTCAGTATAGCGTTGAGTATGCAGCAGAGCCGCGTCGATCTTGTACTCTTCCGCCTGCGATATGACATTCCAGACGTCTACATCGACCAACTGCGGATCGAGAGACACTTTTGTCTTGTCAGTATGCAACCCATCGAAGCCCGCCTCGTTCAGCACACAGCGAAGCCGGCGCAGCGACTGGCGCAAGGATCCCCTGGCACGGACCTCGTCGGACTCGCTCCAGAACAGCCCGACAATGTGTTCGCGGGTTTCCACAAGGGCGTTGTTGAGGCTGATATATCCCAGGATAGCCGACAACTTCTTGCTTTTGACATCGATCGTCTCACCGGCAAGACTGACGGACACGTCGCCGATAAGCGATATGTGAAGCACGTCGGGTCTTGAGGGTTGGAAGTCGAGCGACATAAGTTTCTGCTTTCCTGCTCCGTTCAGTGAAGTGATACGCCGTTTGTATGAGTTTCACCGCCCCCGTATCGGTCCGTTGCAGTTACCAGCCGGGGCGTCATGATCGTACTCGGTGCCAGTTGAAGGTCGGGCGCGACAACCCTTGCCGCAGGCACACCAAATTGTGGTCTAGTCAGTTCAACCGCAAACACCGGTTGTCCGTGTTCCGCAATCATATTCACAAGCCAGCGAACCTTGTCCTGAGCATTTGAAGCAGCAGATTCGCAATGAGATGCTGGCACGCCTTTGGGGTGAAGAAGCGGACAGGTGCCCGCATTCAGATTCTGGCCTCTGGCAATATGACGACGATCAACCTCGTTCAGGGCAGATTCACCACGCTGGGAAAGCTTTGCGCCGACAACATCATAGGCGATTTCCATTTGGCACATCTCCAAAACCGCAGCTTGTGCTGCATCCAAGAGCCTAATGCCCGCGGCCGTGCCGCAAGCCACCTGCCCTCCATTTCGGTCACACGAAACTGACGCCACACAGGGAATTGCCAAATCCGTGCTGATATCAAGCAGCCAGCTTACCCGGGCTTGCTCGCCGCCTCTCAGGGCACACAACCGCTCACTTGCCGCGAGCGCCGCAGGGTGTCCCGTATCAATCGAACATCCGAATTTTCCGCCTTGCCACCAAATAGCGACAGCGTCGCGTTCGACAAGTTCAAGCAGACCATGTAGCAAAGCATCTTCGGTTGTCTCACCTGCCCCACAACCGGTTCCCAGGGCAAATGGTATGGGCTGTTCCGTTTTGCGTCTTAAACACCGGCCGGCCGGCAGTAACACGGGTTCACCCAAGTGAAGGTCCCACCCAGCAACCCAGTCTGAGCCAGGTGTTTCCAACGAAACAGACATAATACTGTCTGGCACGATAGTTCTGTGACCTGCGTCACTGTCCGGCGTCAAATCATCTTCCTGTTCGAATTGGGAAAGAAATTCAACGCCTTCGCCCACACACGACAGAAATGCCTCCCGAAAGGAAAGTCCGCAGCCGGATACACTCCCCGCAGAATTTCCAAAGTCATGTTCACTCAAGATCGCCGGATTCGCTTCACCACCCAGAAATACCAGGTTCGGAGCATGCAAAGCTTTTAACGGAAACAGTCGTTCAAGATGGGCCGCTGCTCGTAACATTCTCACGTTATGTTTTTTCTGTATTTCCTCGCCTTGAATACGCCCTTCTTGGTCGATAAATTGGAGATCGACAAGAAAGTCCCTGCCGTTGTCAGGGAGATCACCAGACACAGCATCTGTCCCGACATCAAGTATGTTGGCGCATGTGACCAGAAAGTCGTTCATGACATTAGTCGATCCAGTTGAAATCACTTGCAATTTGAACGATTGCTAAGGACGACGCAAGCGTACAATTACGTTACCGGCGTAATGCCATGTCAATACCGGACTCGACAAATGTAAATTCAGGGCAACAGACTCCGGAGATAAAGCCCCCGGAGGCATTCCGATGAGGCCCTAGATCAGTCCCTCTTCTTCGAGAACCTTGCGGGCAACTCTGAAACACTCAAGGCTTTGCGGCACGCCACAGTAAATCCCGACCACATGGATAATCGCGCGTAATTCTTCCTTGGAGACACCGTTCTTGATGGCGCCCCGGCAATGGGTCTCCCATTCGTGCATCTTCCCCAATGCACCAATCATCGACAGGTTCATCATCGAACGGGTCTTGGCATCAATCGTCTCATCGCCCCATCCGAAGCCCCAACACCAGGCGGTCATTGCTTCCTGAAACGGTCTGGTAAAATCGTCTGCCGCTGCAAGGTTCTTTTCTACATACTCCGCGCCAAGCGTCGCCTTGCGCTTTGCGAGCCCTTTGTCAAACAGATCATTGTCCATAGGTCGTTCTCCCATATTGGTAAGGTCGCCATCGCTCAGGCGATTTTCTTCAACGTCAAAGTTCCACGCCTTCGCGCATCCATTGCTGCAGAGCAAGAATGGAATGCTCCGATGTGACCCCGCCCTTCGGGTCGACAACCAGCGGTCCCGGTCGATATCCCCGGCTCTTGAGGCCGCGATGTACTGATTCAACCAGGCGAATGTCTTCTTCAACCGTGGTTTCGCGGTCTTGCAATGCCAGATCTCTGATTGTATCGGACGGTTCTCCGTCCACCGAATACCATCCCCGCCAGACCACGACATTGTCCACATCCACCTCCCGCCAGTGATAGGTATTGAGAACATTCCCGGGATAGACCTGGAACGAAAACAAAGGCCACAGAAACCAGGACGAGTAAGAACCGGCATACTCATTTGCCTCGAGGTCGATGGGATAACTCATTTCGTCGAGGTTCTGGCATTGTGTGGTATGGCGCAGACAATATCCCTGCGGCTGGATATCATAGGTTTCCGGCTTTACCACGCCTGTTGAAAAGGTCGGATGGTTCAATTGGCAGTGATAACACTCCGAGTAGTTTTCAACGGTCACCTTCCAGTTGCATTTCTCCGGAATTTCCACCCACTCAACCGGCCGCAACCGCTCAATCTGAGGCACGAATGCTGACAGTTCGTCACGCACGCCGGGAAACCATTCGTCCATGGTCCTCGCATCGTCGTCGAGGTTGGCAAAGACAAAGCCGCAAAACACTTCTGAACGGACCGGTGTCAGACAGATACCGCGGCGGTCAAATCCCGGCACGGACTTGACGTTCGGTCCTGATCGCAGTTCGCCCGTCAGCTCATAAGTCCAGGCATGATACGGGCAAACGAGAAGTTTGGAGTTGCCGGCGCCTTGCACCAGTTCGTGGGCCCTGTGCTGGCAGACATTATAGAATGTCCGGATTTCTCCATCCCGGTCTCGGATGCAGAACAGGCTTTGACCAGCGATGTCGAAGGCGAAATAGTCGCCGGTGTCTTGCAGTTGAGAAACATGACCGGCAAACTGCCATGTTCTGGCAAGGACACCGTCCCGCTCGGTCCTGAATATTTGCGGATCGGTGTAGTATCGGGCTTCCAAAGAATGAACTGGGCTTGCGGGGGCATTCATCATCAACTGCTCCTGTCTTCCACCTCGTCCCGGTAGATTCCCAGGGAACGGCGGCGTTCATGAAAACGCTCGATATTGGCAATTACATCCGGGCTGGCGTCCGCGATCACGAACGCCATCAGGGTTTCAAGCAATGCTCCGGTCGCAAAAGTCGACGTAAAGAACTGCGGCGTATCCGTCTGGACCACAAACCCGTGTTCGCTGCCGGCGATTACCGGAGATGCCGGACTATCTGACAAGCCAATGATCGTAACCTGCTGGCCTCGCGCGATCTGAACCGCCTCCACCACCTCAGTACGGTAGGGCTTGAAAGTCATGGCGAGGAGCACGTCTCCTGCGCCGGCCCTGGACACATCGTCGATCGCCAGGCTGCCGTCGCGGGGGATGGCATGGATATTGTCGACGGCCATATCGGCAAGATACGCAAAATTCCGTGCCAGTGTATGGTTGATGCCGACACCCAGAACATACGTATGGCGCGCCCGCACGATCGCGTCGGCCGCAGCCTTCATGCGTGAGGCGTCCGTGGCGGCAAAGGTCTGCTCAATGTTTGCAATGGCACTCGATGCCATATCCGCGTACAGACCGCCCAGCTTTCCACCCTTGGACAGCGACTGAAGCCAACGGGCCCGGTCGGGAAAGTTTCCACCGCCGTTGCGAATCTCTTCTCGAAAGGGTTCACGGAAATCGTCGTACCCTTCGAAACCAAACGAGCGCGCCATACGCACGAATGTGTTCGGTTTGACGCTCGCCGCTTCGGCAATTTCGCGGATCGAACTAACACCCACATCGTTCGGGTTTTCCAGCACATACGCGGCAGCCTTGCGCATCTCCGGCGTGAGCCCCCCAAGCTCCTCGGCGAGGTTGCGCAGCAAGTCGCTGGGGGCCGGTAACCCTTGTTCTGGTACGTTCATTCTATTCATGGTTGACGATTGTACAAATGTACTATTACGTTGTCCATCGAATATCGATACGCAAGGCCGCGAGGAAACCGGACTGTGACAACGCAACAGAATTCCAAGCTGCCGACAACGGCAAGAGTCGTCATCGTCGGTGGTGGCGTCATGGGTTGCGGCCTTGCCTATCATCTGGCCCACGAAGGTTGTTCCGATGTGGTGTTGCTGGAAAAGGCCGAGCTGACTTCCGGGTCGACCTGGCATGCCGCGGGACAGATTACACATTCGACGTCGAGCTTCGGTCTCGGCAAGTGCGTCGACTACAACATCGATTTGTATTCAGGAAAACTGGAAGCCGAAACCGGCCAATCGGTAACCTGGCATGGCTGCGGTTCGTTCCGCCTGGCCTACACCCAAGACGAGATGGACTGGCTGCATCACACATTGAGTGTTGCTGCCGCTCTTGGCTTCAACATTGAATTGGTTGGACCTGACCGCATCCGCGAACTTCATCCATTCTACAATCTCGACGGCGTCATGGGCGCGTTGCATACGCCCGACGACGGCCATGTGGATCCATCAGGCGTGACCCAGGCCCTGGCTGCGGGCGCTCGAATTCTGGGGGCGCGGATCATCCGGCGCTGCCGGGCAACCAACATCACCCGGCTTGCATCCGGAGAATGGCTGGTTGCCACCGAACTTGGCGACATCACGTGCGAACATGTGGTCAATGCCGGCGGCACTTATGCCCGGCAAATGGGTGAGTGGAGCGGATTGCAATTGCCGATGACCTCCATGACCCATCATTACTTCGTGACCGATACCGTGCCGGAATTTCAGGATCTGGCGCGTGAACTGCCAGTAATCCGCGATGACCGCCTTGTCTCCGGTTACATTCGCATGGAGCAGAAATCCGGCTTGATCGGGATCTACGAAAAAGAGAACCCGAATGCAGTCTGGCTCGATCACTGTCCTTGGGAAGCAGAAAACGAGCTGTTTGCCGCAGACTACGACCGCATCATGCCATGGCTGAAAAATGCCATGGATCGCATGCCGATATTCTCCGACCTCGGCATCAAGCGGGAAGTCCACGGTGCAATCTCCCACCCGCCCGATGGCAATCCACTGATCGGCCCGGCATCTGGTGTCAAGAATTACTGGTGTTGCTGCGGCACCCAGATCGGTATCGGCTGGGGTCCGGGGCTGTCCCGGGAACTGGCCCGCTGGATCGTTCATGGTGCCGCCGATATTTCCATGCGCGAATTCGATCCGCGCCGATTTGGGAATTTCGCCACGAAGGAATGGCAGGTTACCAAGGCGAAGGAAGACTATTGTCTGCGCCACGAAATCCCCTTCCCTCATTTTAATCGCCAGGGAGGGCGTCCGATAAGACCGGGGCCCCTATACGAGCGCCTCAGAGAAAAGGGGGCAGTCTACGAAGAAGTCTACGGTCACGAACGCCCCCGCTGGTTTGCCCGTGACGGCGTTCCTCAGGAAGATCACTATTCCTTCCGGCGCAACGTCGTTCACGACATTGTAGGTGCCGAAGTACACGCTGTACGAGACGGTGTCGGCATCATGGACATCACCGCTTTCACCAAGGTTGAGGTATCTGGTCCCGACGCGGAGGTCTTTCTCGACCGGCTGACGCCGAACCGCCTGCCCAAGAAGATCGGCGGAATCGTGCTGACCCATCTTTTGAACCGACGCGGCAGAATCGAGATCGAGTTGACGATCGTCCGGCTGGAGCAGGACCGGTTCTATCTCGTGTGCGCCGCCTTCTTTGAACAGCGACTACTCGACCATTTAACCAATCATCGCAGCGGCGAAGATATCGTGATCGGTAACCTCTCGTATGATTGGTCGGCGTTGGCCCTCCAGGGGCCGAAGTCGCGTGACGTTCTGGCAGCGAACACCAGCGCCGCCCTAGACAACGCAAACTTCCGATGGCTGTCGGCTCAAAGGATCGAAATCGCGGGCAAACCGATGTGGGCGATGCGCATGTCATATGCAGGCGAACTGGGCTGGGAAATTCACGGCCCCCGCGAGGACATGCTGGCCGTCTACGACGCGTTGTGGGCCTCAGGGCTTCCCTTCGGCATTGCCGACTATGGGTCCTTCGCCATGAACGTCATGCGTATGGAAAAGGGGTTCAAGGGTGCGGGCGAGTTGACCAACGAAGTCACCTTGCCGGAGGCCGACGTGATGCGATTTGTCAAACTCGACAAAACCACCTTTGTCGGCAAGGGCGCCACACAGCAAAGCGTCGACGGCAATCTGCCGTGGATCTGCGCCTATCTGTCGATTGATGCCGATGGTGACAGCGATGGTCATGGTGGCGAAGCGGTCCTTCAAGACGGCAAACGTGTTGGTGCGACGAGTTCGATCGCCTATGGACATACAGTCGGTACGATCCTGGCCTTTGCCTACATAAAACCTGAAGCAGCAACTGCCGGGACCGAACTGGAAGTCGTCATCATGGGCAAGCCGCGAAAGGCCCGGATCCTGGGCGCGCCGTTGTACGATCCACAAAACCAGCGACCACGGGCCGATACCCAATGAAACAAAATCCAGATATCCCAACAACCATGCGCGCAGTCGTCCTCACCGGGCATGGAGACCTGGACAAGCTCGTATTGAAGGACGACTGGCCAACTCCTGTTCCCGGCCCCGGTGAAGTCCTCGTGAAGGTTCGCGCGTGTGGACTGAACAACACCGACATCAACACGCGCACAGCCTGGTATTCCAACGGCGTCAGCGACCAGACCACGGGCGGTGCGTTCGAAACGGCGGATGACGACGATGCAACCTGGGGTGGCGCCCCGATCAGTTTCCCACGGATTCAAGGGGCCGACGTGGCAGGAACCGTAGTCGACGTCGGTGAAAACGCGGATAAGGGATTGCTCGGACAGCGCGTGCTCATAGACACATGGCTGCGTGACTGGAGCGACCCGCTCAATATGGACAAATGCAGATACTTCGGATCCGAATGCGACGGCGGTTATGCAGGGTTCACCAAGGTCGATCAACGCAATGTCCACCCTGTCGACAGCGATCTGACCAGTGCCGAACTCGCGACTTTTGCCACGTCGTACATTACAGCGGAAAACATGCTCTGCAGGGCGAATGTGGTCGAGGGCGATGTGGTCCTGATCCCCGGCGCCTCAGGCGGTGTCGGTTCAGCACTGATCCAGCTTGCCAATCGCCGCGGCGCCCGGACTGTGGCGATGGCCGGCGAAGCCAAACATGACCAGGTCAGAGACATTGGCCCGACGGCCGTTCTTCCCCGCGCACCGGATGACCTGAAAGCCGCCCTCAGGGAGGCAATAGGCAGTATCACAGTTGATGTCGTCGCAGACGTTGTCGGCGGTTCATACTGGCCGAAGCTGGTTGATGCCCTTGGACGAGGAGGACGCTACACTTGCGCCGGCGCGATCGCCGGACCAATGGTCGAAATGGACCTGCGCACATTCTACCTGCGCGATCTCACATTCACCGGCGCAACCGTTGTACCACCGGGAATGTTCAAGGATCTTGTCGGATATATCGAGCGTGGTGAAATCCGTCCACTGTTGGCGGAGACCTATCCCCTGGCCAAGCTTCAGGCCGCACAGGAAGCCTTTATTGCCAAGAAGCACATTGGCAACATCGTCGTAACCATGGACGATGCCTGATGAAAATCACTGCGATTACTGTCTGGAAAAAGGACCTGCCTCTCCGGGAACCGTATTGGCTTTCCGGGGGACGGCTGAAATTCGAATCCCTCGATTCAACAATTTTACGAATCGAGTGCAGTGACGGGACAACCGGATGGGGAGAAGGCTGTCCTTGGGGGCACACCTATCTTCCAGCATTCGGTGGCGGTATCAGAGCCGCTCTGGAGTTGTTGGCCCCAATCCTGATTGGCCAGGATCCGCGGGACATTGATCGGCTCAATCGCCAGATGGATACCCAACTTCCCGGTCACCCGTATGCCAAGGCGCCGCTTGACATTGCGTTGTGGGACATCGTCGCAAAACAGGCTCGCGTCCCGTTGTACCAGTTGTTCGGTGGAGCCGAGGGCGGAGCCGTCGCTGTGAACTCGTCGATCTCCACCGGCACGCCCCAGGACATGGTCGCCTTGATCGAGGCCGCACGTGCCAAGGGATATCGCACGCACTCCGCTAAAGTCGGCGGCAGCGACCGGGCGCTCGACATCGCTCGTATCAATGCCATCGAGGCCGCCCTCCCGAGAGAAGAAAACATAACCTACGACGTCAACCGGGCTTGGTCACCGGCAGCAGCCATTGAAGTCATGAATTCGGTTTCCGCCAAAGGCTGGTTCGAACAGCCCTGCCAGACGCTCGACCAGTGTGCTCAGGTACAGGCCAATACCAGTCAGTTGATCATGCTCGACGAATGTCTGCATACGTTTCAGGATCATCTGGAAGCATGGAGGCTTGGGGCCTGTCAGGGCGTCAAGGTCAAGCCGAACCGGCTCGGCGGTTTGAGCCGGGCCCGGCAGGTACGTGATTTCGGTATTGCTGTCGGTTGGGAGATGCATGTGGAGGAGCTCGGCGGCACAGTGTTGTCCGACACGGCGGCCCTCCATTTGGCGCTGTCGACGCCGGAAGAAAACCGGTTGGCATCCTGGCTCTGCCATCCCCACCTGGTCGACGACTATGCGCCAGGCGAAGGGGCTCGAAACAATCAAGGTATGATTGCCCTGCAGGACAAACCCGGTATTGGTGTAGTGCCCCCTGAAGACTGGCTTGGCGCACCGTGGCGAACATTTACGCGATAAGGAGAGACTTGTGATGAGTGACGTTACTTCTCAGGACGAATGGATTGCCCGTTCGCAAAAGGTGTTGCCGGCAGGGGGCTTCGGCAATTTCGATCCCAGCATCATCATTCGCGAAGGCCGCGGCGCCCGTGTCTGGGATGAAGACGGCAAGGAGTATATCGATTTCCTGATTGGGTCAGGCCCCATGCTCATCGGGCACAGCCACCCGGAAATCATCGAAGCGGCCCATGCTCAGCTTCACAAAGGTATGACGTTCTTTGCCAACAACGCACGTGGCGTCGAACTGGCCGAGGAGATCTGCAGTGCCGTCGCCTGTGCCGAACAGGTGCGCTATGTGAGTTCCGGTGGCGAAGCGGACATGTATGCCCTGCGTCTGGCCCGCGCCTTTACGGGCCGCGACAAGATTTTGAAGTTCGAAGGCGGATTTCATGGCATGTCGGCCGAAGCCCTGATGAGCCTGGCGCCAACAAGGCTCGAGAACTTTCCGCTCGCGGTTCCCGATTCTGCCGGCATCCCTGAGAGTGTACGGGACCACATGATCATCGCACCCTTTAACGATGCGGAAAGCGCACGCCAGCTTATGGCGGAACACGCAGACGAGATCGCCGCGGTTATTGTAGAACCCCTGCAACGCCTGATCCCACCACAGCCTGGGTTTCTTGAAGCCCTGCGCGAGGAGACCAGGAAACACGGCATTGTCCTGATCTTCGACGAGATTGTCACCGGATTCCGCCTTGCCTATGGAGGGGCCCAGGAACATTACGGCGTCCAACCTGATTTGTGCGCGCTTGGCAAGATCATCGGCGGCGGATTTCCAATGGCGGCAATCGCCGGACGGGCTGATATCATGGCCCACTTCGACAAGGCCAAGGTTGGTGATTCTGGTTTCACCATGCAATTGGGAACCCTGAGCGGCAACCCGGTGGCGTCGGTTGCAGGTCTCAAGACCATGGAAATCCTGAAACGCCCGGGCAGCTACGAACATATCCGCCAGTGCGGCGAAACCGTCATGCAGGCGTTAACGGAAAACCTCTCAGCCGCGGGTATAGACCATCAGGTCGTGGGCGACCCGGTCCTCTTCGATGTTGTGTTCACACCGACACCTGTGATCGATTACCGCGGCGTACTGCGAGCGAACAGCAGAATTGCCAGGAGTTTCAACAAGCTGCTGCGCCAAAAGGGCATCCTGAAGCCCGAAAGCAAGTTTTACCCTTCCCTCGCCTTGGGTCCCGATGAAATTTCACAGACTGTCGAAGCGATTGCCTATGCGTCCAGGCATGCCATGGATGGCGTAACGGACTAGGTCACGGTACAAAACAAGGGAACGGGATGCAGGTGCGGAAAACCGCACACACATTCCCACATTTCTCTCTGAGGCCTGCCAGTTTGCTCAGGGATTATGCGGTAGCCAGCCTGCCGGCAGCCTCACGAAATGACACCAGCCGCTTGGCCTCTTCATCCCACAACGCCAGACGAACGCATTTGAGGCTCTCCCAGAACGTCAGGCGGCTGACATTCTTCAGTTCCGGATGATCCTTCAGGACCTGGGGAAGACGGTGGTAGGGAATGCGGCTTGAAAGATGGTGAATGTGGTGGATGCCGATGTTCCCGGTGAGCCACATCAAAGGTTTTGGCAGGTCATAGTACGAACTGCCATGCAGCGCCGCGTTTTCGTGGCTCCAGTCTTCGCTTCGTTCCCAATGAGTTGGATCGAACTGGTGCTGCACATAGAACAGCCAGACACCAATCGATGCGCCAATCAGGACAATTGGAAGCTGAATCAACAGAAATGTCCCGAAGCCGACTGCATAGATCAGTATCGCTGAAACCACAGCGATTGCAAGATTTGTCCAGATCGCACTCATCCAGCTTGCCCGCCCCTGGCGGATAGCGCCTGTGGGCCACCGATGCCGGAATAGAAACAGATAGCCGGGGCCAAGTCCGAACATGACCACCGGGTGCCGGTAAAGCCGGTACTTCAATCGGTCGATTGGTCCCTGCGCCTTGTATTCCTCGATTGTAAGGGTGTCGATGTCGCCAAATCCGCGACGATCCAGATTGCCTGAACTTGCATGATGCAGCGCGTGCGACTTGCGCCAGTAGTCATAGGGCGTCAGGGTCAGAATTCCGAGGAAACGCCCGACCCAATCGTTGACCCGGCGGGACGAAAACATACCGCCATGGCCACAATCATGCTGGATCATAAAGAGCCGCAGCATAAAGCAGGCCGCCGGTATCGCCAGCAGCAATACATAAAGCGAGTTGATCTGCGCCGCCATCCACATCGCCACCCAGAGGGCGACAAAGGGGACAAGCGTCACGGCTAATTCAAAAACGGCCCGACTGTCGTCAGGACACCTGTAGGGCGCTAGTCGCGAAACCCACGTTTCGGAGGTATCGTTCAAACCGGAAGACTTTTCAACGGAGTTCCACTTTCTTCCTACATCCTAACATCGGACGACGCGGGATTTAAATCACATTGGTTCACAAAAAAACGTACTCAAAAGGCGCACTCTAAATACTCTGCAGTGGCATCCCAGGCACGAAGCCGACAATGCCACGACACAGCACTCGATTATGTTTCGTGAGACAGTGACGACGCACCCCGCTGACGTACATCCGGGAAATCAAGCCAACCCCTCCAGATCGCACCAGCTCAACCAATCGTCGTCCCCTCAATCCCCTCGACGCGCCCTCATTAACACTTTCTCCCCGTGCCATCCACCCCCAACTGGATCGATTGTGGACTTGCCGGTCCATTTGCCATCGATAGACACAAAAATGCATCACTTTTTCTAGCAAAATCACCAATCGTCAGCACCGAACGCACATTCTTTGACTTGAGGTTGGGAGCAGGACGGTCGTCGTGGCCACGGCCAGCTGGCCCCCGACAACCGGCACCTGCCAAAACGAATCACTCTCTCTGGCTTTGCTCGTATGTCGATACGATCGTCCTTTTTGGAAAATGCTACAGTTCGTAGGCCGTTTTTTGATTTCAGCCGGCACGTAAGACATCAATTTTCTTCATGCTTCCGGGACAGTGAAATGATCCAGTTTGGCCAGATGCGCTCAAACAACGAATAGCATTTTACTTCACAGGCCTGAATTCTACGAAATTTCCTCCGAATTATGCAGACCCACAACTATAAAAATTTGTCTCTTACTTTGTTCAACCGGAGATTGCGCCGAGGTTTTCCAATCAGGACCATCAATCTTTGTGCCACTACCGGCCCGTTAGTTGCATCGCCCTAGTTCTTAAAAACAGCCCCGGTCAATCGTTTTTCGAGTCTGAAGCGGAACCTCCCCACTTAACAGTGCATTAAGGATATCCGACAAGAATCCCGGATTATCTGGAGATGCGTCCGACACGAAGCCTGGCGCATGTTAACACGACGGTGAGAAACCGCCGAAACTACGGGATACGACTTATGCGGGGCATTTTAGGATCGGACGCGGAACGCACACTGGAAGCGTTAATGGAGTCTCAGGCCGTCATCGAGTTTAAGCCAGACGGCACCATCATAACGGCCAATCAGAATTTTCTTAGCGCCATGGGGTATGATCTGGAGGAAATTTCCGGACAACATCATTCAATGTTTGTTGAGAGCGAGTTTGCGAAGTCCGCGGAATACACGATGTTCTGGCAGTCTCTAGCCGAAGGGCAATTTCAGCAGGCTGAATTTAAAAGGATCAGTAAAGGTGGCGGAGAGGTCTGGATACAGGCGAGCTACAACCCTGTCCTGAATCGCAACGGCAAGGTCGTGAAAGTCGTGAAGTTTGCCACCGACATCACCGATCAAAAACTGGAAAATGCCGATTATGAAGGCCAGCTTGCTGCCATCAGCCTTTCGCAGGCGGTGATCGAATTCAAGCTCGATGGAACAATCGAGAAAGCCAATGACAACTTTCTGGGCGCTCTGGGCTACCAACGCGACGAAATCATCGGCAAACATCATTCCCTGTTTGTCGAGCCACGCGAGCGCGACGGCGCAGAATATACTGCGTTCTGGAACAGCCTGCGGGCCGGCGAGTATCAGTCGAAGGAATTCAAGCGCATCGGCAAGGGCGGTAATGAAATCTGGATTCAGGCCAGTTACAATCCCATTCGTGACATGAACGGAAACCTGTTCAAGGTCGTAACGTATGCCAGTGACATCACGGATATGGTGCTCGAGCGGCAACGTCGACAGCAGGCACAGGGCGAAATCGGCCAACAACTCGATCAGATCGGACTGTTTGTCGAATCCGCTACACAGCAGGCATCAGACGCCACGGACGCTGCTGCGACCACGTCGACCAACGTCATGACCGTCGCCTCCGGTGCCGAAGAACTTTCGTCCTCGATCAGCGAAATATCCCAACAGGTGAACCAGGCGCTGGCAACAACGACGGAAGCGGTGAAGGAAGCCGATCAGGCCAACAAAGTCATCACCGGACTGTCCGAACTGGCACACAACATCGGCGAGGTCGTCGAGCTTATTTCAAGCATCGCAGATCAGACCAATCTGCTCGCCTTGAATGCGACGATCGAAGCCGCGCGGGCGGGCGAATCCGGCAAGGGCTTTGCCGTTGTCGCCAGTGAGGTCAAGTCCCTGGCCAATCAGACGGCAAAGGCCACCGAGGAAATCGGCACTCAGATTACCGATGTGCAAAAAACAACCGAAACCGTGGTCGGTGCCATCGGAAAAATCTCGGCCACCATCGGAAATATCAACGACATTTCGACGTCCATCGCCGCCGCCGTCGAGGAGCAAACAGCCGTCACACAAGAGATTTCCGAGAACATGCAGACCGCATCCCAGGGCGTGGAGCAGATTACCAGGAATGTGTCTGAACTTGCCGAAGCCACAAGCCAGATCGATACCGCCACGCGCACCGTCAGGGAAACCTCCACCAAGGCAGCATGACAACGACGTGCTGTACTGACTGAAGGCGCCGTTCGACTATGCGCCCGCCACTGTTGTTCAGTGGCGGGCGTTTTTCTCAAATACCTGCCCCCCTTAACAACGTTGAAGTCCCAAATGGCTCCAACGCCGTTATGTAAAAAAATTTCTCAACATTGTCGAAATGCGGTGTAGCAGTTCGTCTTGATAGATGAGAGCCTCATGGCTCATTCGAACAGGAGGAGAAATTAATGTCTGCCGATTTTTTCTGGCTTGGCCTCACCATCGGTCTTTGTCTTCTGATCTGGATACCGTACACCGCACTTTATGGCGGAATCGTCGGCTTCAAGTCAGGGACGACGGATCTTCCACCGACCGCCAGGCTCCCTGACTGGGCACAACGCTGTCACAGATCGCACATGAACCTGATTGAGACGTTGGTGCCCTTCGCCGCCCTGGTTTTGATGTTGAATGCCTCCGGCAAGTCAGACGGGACGACAGCGACAGCAGCGGCCATATTCTTCTTCGCCCGGATCGCACATGCGGGCTTTTATACGGTGGGCATTCCGTTTCTGCGCACACCAGCATTTGCGGTGAGCTGGCTGGTATGTCTGTATCTTCTCTGGCGGGTGCTCACATAGCGCAAGCACAACGCAAGATTATTCCGGACGTCAGATGGATGGCCGGCGCCGATAGAAACCGCTCGGCATCGGCCCGCGTCTAGTCTGTCCAATCGTCAAAACTTGCGGCGGTGCCTCTACACTTTGCCAAGTTCCTTGGCATGCAGAAAAGCCGCGTGCTTGGGGGCTCTCTTGGTCTTCGACCACTCCTCCAGCATTTCCCATTTTACAGCATCGAGCTTTTTGAGCATTTCGTCTTCTTCCGGATCGGGGCAAGCCAGTTCGAGACGGTGGCCATTTGGATCGAAAAAGTAAATTGAATGGAATATCGCGTGATCGGTGACGCCCAGCACGTCAATCCCGTTTGCCTCCAGATGTTCCTTGAAGGCCACCAGTTCGTCACGGTCCTTTACCTTGAAGGCGATATGCTGAACCCATTCCGGGGTATTCAGATCGCGCCCCATTTCAGGTTTTGTCGGCAATTCGAAGAACGCAAGAATGTTTCCCATTCCCGCATCGAGGAACAGGTGCATATAGGGATCCGGCTCATGAGTAGAGGGAACGTGATCTTCGGCAATCGCCAGAACGAAGTCCATGTTCAGGTTTTTCGTATACCACTCCACGGTTTCCTTTGCGTCCTTGCAACGGTACGCAACATGGTGAATTTTTTCGATCTTCATGGGCTCTATCCTTCCGTTTGCCCGGGCGTTCCGCGCCCGCGCGCCTGCGTTGTGGTCGCGGCGACATCAAAAGCCTGCCGCAGGACCTCGCGATCTCCGATGTGATTGGCGAGTATCAGTAAAAGCCTGGCATTAAGGGCCTGGCTGTCGGCCTCCCCGCGCCCCTCATGAAGGGCAAGCAGCTCGGCATAAAAACCATCCGGATCCGGAATGTTCGCCTCAGTTGTCAATGTCATCATGTCCAGGTTCCCTATCCGTGTCCGGTGGCCGTGCGAAACGCCGATGCAACAGCGGACTCATCGAACCCGGTCCATCGGGCTGCAACATGCTGATCTGGACGCATCAGGTAGACGGCGGACGCAGCATCTCCCAGATAACGTTCGCGCACGTCGTCGGTCGGCATGTCCGCGCACGATAGCCGGACGGTTTCGATCGTTGACCCGTTGCACAGAACGGTTTCTGGAACCGGTGCGTCGATGGCCAGAAGTTGAAACCCGTTGCCAAGCCTGTCGATCAGCCAGCCATCGCCGATCGGCGCATCGCAGGCCGGCGCTCCCGGGCGGGTACGGGCGGGCATGCCGGGCGCATCTGCGCCATTCAGTGGTGACCCGTCATGAATGCACGGCACGGAGAGGCGTCCGGAGTTGACCAGGGGTCTCGCAAAGGGAACCTGTTCCGACAGATCGAGCACGGCGTCACGAAACATCCTGCTGACCTTTGATTTGGGCGTTATAAAGTCGGTTGATCGTGTGGAATTGAGGAGATTTTCGTCGGCCCCCTGCACGCGCTCCTCATCGTAGCTGTCTAGCAGGCTTTCAGGCGACTTGCCATCCAGCACCAGCTTCAGCTTCCAACACAGATTGTCTATGTCCTGCAGGCCGCTATTGGCACCCCGTGCGCCGAAAGGTGACACCAGATGCGCCGAATCTCCGGCAAAAAGCACTCGGCCATGGCGGAACCTTTCCATCCGCCGGCATTGAAATGTGTAGATCGAAACCCATTCGAGTTCGAATTCGACATCGTTGCCCAACATTGCCTTCAGCCTGGGAATGACATTTTCGAGTTTCTGCTCTTCGTCCTTGTCGATGTCCCAGCCCAGCTGCAAGTCAATGCGCCAGACATTGTCGGGTTGCTTGTGAAGCAGGGCCGACTGGCCGCGATTGAAGGGTGGGTCGAACCAGAAACGGCGTTCCGTGGGGAAACCGGCGTCCATGATGACATCGGCGATCAGGAAGTTGTCCTCGAATACACGGCCCTCGAAATCGAGCCCCATCATGGTTCGTGTCGGCGACGCTGCCCCGTCACAGGCAATCAGCCAGTCCGCCTCGAGCCGATAACGGCCCTCCGGCGTTTCGACTTCCAACTCAACCTTGTCCGTCCCCGGCTCAACCGACACGACCTTGTGACGTCCGCGCAGCGAAATCGGTTTGCCCGCATTCTGCAATGCCAGGGCCCGTTCGGCGAGAAACTGTTCGAACAGATACTGCTGAAGATTGATGAACGCCGGGCGTTTGTGCCCTTTCTCGGGCAAAAGATCGAACTGATAGACCTGGCGTTCGTCGAAGAAAACCTTGCCAAGGTTCCAGACTACCCCTTTGTCGACAAAGGCATCACCGCATCCCAGCCGGTCAAGAATCTCGAGCGGACGTTTGGCGTAGCATATGGCGCGGGAACCCCAGCTTACCTTGTCATTGTCGTCCAGCACGACGACGGGCACGCCTTGCTGGGCGAGATCAATCGCTGCGGCAAGACCAATGGGACCTGCGCCGATTACGACGACCGGGTGGCGAGCCGGTTCGGCCGCGTCCTGATCCTCAGACCGGACATAGGGATAAAGAGGAACTTCAAAGATCTTGTTCATGTCATCCTCTCACGCCTCAGACGCCGTCACGACTATCCCTGCAGATCCGCCCACATTTTCTGGTCACGTTCCGCGGTCCAGATGCGCGGCGTATCGATCCCGAGCGCCTCGTCATAGGCCCGGGCCACGTTGAACGGCAGACAGTGCTCGTAGATCGCATAATCGGAATATTTCGTATCGCATTCTGCGCGACAGGCGTCCCACGCCTCCTTCAGGGACCCCCCACGCGCGGCAATCCGGGCCACCGGGCGATACGTCGACTCGACGAAATCCCGTGTGCTCTCGATTGCCTTTCCGACCATTTCGTCGCCGACCAGGGCGTCGCCACGACCCGGTGCTATTGCTATCGGCTCATAAGCCGTGATGGCATCAAGCGTTGTGCCCCAGTCACCGAAATGACCATCGCCGCAGTAACATGCCGAGTGGTACTCGACGATGTCGCCGGTAAACATGACACCCGCGTCAGGCACCCAGGCAACTATGTCACCGGCAGTGTGAGCACGGCCAAGATGCATCAACTCCACCCTCCTGTTACCCAGTTCAACGGTCATGCGACGTTCGAAAGTCACGGTCGGCCAGGTCAGGCCAGGGATTGATTCTGCTGCATCGAACAAACGGGGGAACCGGCCAAACTCGGAGTCCCAGTCCTCCTGTCCGCGTTCGTGGATCATGGCGTGGCATTTCTCTGAAGCAATGATCTCCGATGCGTTGTAAGCCGACGCACCGAGAACCCGGACGGCGTGGTAATGGCTCAGTGTTACATACTTGATGGGCTTGTCGGTGACCCCGCGGATCTTGTCGATCACCAGCTGCGCCATGACAGGCGTCGCTTGAGCATCCATGATCATCACGCAATCGTCGCCGATGATGACACCGGTATTGGGGTCCCCCTGCGCCGTGAAAGCATAGAGATTATCGCCAATCTCCGTGAAGGAGATGGTCTTTTCAGCCATGTCGCCGGTCGATGCGAAGCCTTTTGCCATGTTCTGTTTCCTTGTTCTTACCAGTTCTTTTCAGCCGGTGCCGGCAGGATCCTGCCGGCGCACGTGCCAAATCCGATGCGATGACCGTCGCCCTGCGCCCACCCGGTAAGCGTCAGGGTATCGCCATCTTCAATGAAGCTGCGGCTCTCCCCAGTGTCGAGCGTGATGGGTTCCTTGCCGCCCCAGGTCAATTCGAGAAGCGAGCCGAACTGGGTTTTTTCCGGCCCCGATATGGTGCCCGACCCCAACAGATCGCCGGTGTTCATCCTGCATCCCCCGACCGCGTGATGGGCCAACTGCTGGGCCGCCGAATAGTACATATTGCGGTAGTTGGTCCGCGACAGCGACGTGGCACTGGGCGCGCCGTCGGGCTGCATGAGTATCTCCAGTTCGATGTCGTATAGCATCGGCCCCGGTTCACGCAGGTAGGGATGAAGCGTTTTCTCTCTCTCCGGCGTCGACGTGCGGAACGGCTCCAGAGCGGCCTTTGTCACGACCCATGGGCTGATCGACGTTCCGAAGGCCTTGGCCTGGAACGGCCCCAACGGCTGGTACTCCCAAGCCTGGATATCACGTGCCGACCAGTCATTGAGCAGCACATAGCCGAAAATCATGTCATCGGCCTCACTCACCGTGACGGGCTTGCCCATATCGTTGGAAAGCCCCACGACTGCACCCATCTCGAGTTCAAGGTCAAGCCGCCGGCAGGGACCGAATATGGGCTCATCGGTTCCGTGCGGTTTCATCTGGCCAAGTGGGCGGTGAATATCCGTGCCGCTGACCACAACTGTCGATGCCCTTCCGTTGTACCCGATCGGAATGTGCAACCAGTTGGGCGGCAGTGCATTCTCAGGATCCCGGAACATCGAACCAACATTGAAGGCATGTTGGCGTCCGGCATAGAAGTCGGTGTATTCGGCAACCTGGAACGGCAAATGCGACTGAATCTGCGCGAGAGGCACAAGCGCACGGGATCGGACATCCGGATCATTCTTCAGCGCACCGTCCCCGTCTTCAGCCAGGAGATCGCTCAAACGCAAACGCACACGATTCCAGGCGGAATTGCCCAACTCCATGAACTTGTTGAGAGTAGAGGCTCCAAATACATACTGGTCACCGCCAGCATCGATCAGGCCTGATTCCTCAAGAACGGCCAGATCGAGTGCAAATTCGCCGATAGCGACGGCACAACGTGGCGATCCATCATTATGGCTGACAACCCCAAAAGGCAGATTCTGTAGCGGGAAATGACATTCCGCATCATTTGCGCTTTCGACCCAACACCTCATCCCGGCTCCCTTCGACAACCCGACCAATCAGTTTCATTCGGTGCTTTGTAGGCCTAATGACGATTAGTTGCAATTGAAACTATATGCCCTCGATGCCGAATCTGCGCACTCTTCGACTCGAACTTTCTCCTGAACGCGTCTGTCTTTCGTTCCCCTGCTCCAAAACCGGTACATGAACGGCTGCACTGCGGTTCATGGTGGTTTACGGCGATCGGGCCACCAAATCACCCCGAACAGCAATACCGGAAACACATCTTCAGGCGTTCGACGGGGGGCTTCAACGCCTCCAGGGTCAATCGCATACAGATCGATTGGCCTGCGCCTATGTCGAAATGATGACGATGAAGCCGCAGAAATATGCCAAAAAAGAAGAAACCATTCATCCGCACACAAATATATTTTGCGTTTTATATATTGATACGCATACAGATATAATAAATTATAGTAAATAACTCACATCACTGAGTAACTAATTGTCAGTGTGACGCTCATTCATAAACAACGTTAAATTACATGTGAATTTTTCACGGAATAGTTACTATCTTTAACAAATTGTTACATTGGAAAAGTGTTTAATTACTTCTTTCAAACAGCTAGGATTCAATTCTGCCTCAAAAGTGAGGCTGACACGCTGGTTTGAAGATGTCGCACGGATCCTTCGCTGCATGGGTTTCTCAAGCGAAAGGCGAAGTTTCTCCAGCCAGGAAACATTGAGGGATGAGAGGAATTACCAGTATGAAAACATTACCGACAAATAGGTGGGTTCTTAGGGCCCTACTCGGCGGTGCGGCGCTCGGGGCGATGGCCACAACGGCACAGGCCGATGAACTGAGTGCCCTGAAGGCACAGTTGGAAGCCTTGCAAAGCCGCGTAAACTCAATCGAACTGCCCGCCGCGAATGCCGGCCAGGCCGGCTACCCGGAAGGTGCATCGTTTATCACCTACCGGCGTGGTTCATATCTTGGAGATGAAAAAGGCCTCAAGGATCGCATTCAGGGCCGAATGCCCGATGATCGTGGGTTTACCATCGCGATCACGCCAACCGCTGATCTTCCTGCTCCGGTCATGGAAGTTTCTGTCAGCGGTTACGTGAAGGCAGACTTCATTTACGACACCCATAACAACGTAGGCCGTTCCGTCAGTGCCAACGCTGTGGCCATCGGTGGCGGCGATGACGAAAACTTCCAGGCCCATGCCTACCAGTCTCGCTTCCGTGTTCGGTCCCGCAGTGATACCGCGGTGGGTCAGATCCGCACCTATATCGAAGGTGACTTCGAAGGCAGTCCGTTTGGCACGACCACGAGTTTCCGGCTTCGTCACGCTCTGGGAGAATGGGACATGTCTCCCAATCTCACACTGGGTGCCGGTCAAACCTGGACAAACTTCATGCCGTTGAACGGTGTCGCCCCCACAGTCGATTTCGGCGGCCCTACGGGCATACCCTTCGTCCGTCAGGCCATGATTCGTCTGACACACCGGTCCGGACCAATCACAACCCACGTATCACTTGAAGATCCCAATACCGATCTGAGAACTTCGGGCGGTACGGCTGTAAGCGCTGGAGCCGGATCGGGTGTTGCCAATCAGTTGCCTGACGCAACCGCGGCGGTGCAGTACCAGGTGCCCGGCGGAGCACTCATTCACGTATCCGGTATCGTTCGCGAGCTTCATATCGACAGCAGTGCTCCCGGCGGCGTAACAACCAACGACAGCGAATTGGGCTGGGGTGTCAACACGGCTGTGGATCTGCCGCTCGGCGACATGATCACACTCTACGGCAGCTTCACCTACGGTGATGGTCTCGGACGGTATCTTCTGAACGCCGGCAACCGCTCGGGCGTCATCAACCCCGGCGGCGGCATTGATACAACCGAAGTGTATGGTGTAACGGGCGGTGCAAGCCTCCGGCTGTCGGAAGCGTCGTCGATCAATGCCAACTATGGCTATGAACACCATGGCAACGCTCTGGCCTCAGCCGACACCCGTACTTTGCAAACGGCCCATCTGAACTATATGTGGCAACCGGTAAGCAAGCTGCGGATGGGACTTGAAGGCATCTGGATCGAACGCACGCTGGCCGGTGGAGTCGACGACGACAACGTTCGCGTACAGTTCGGCACGTGGTTCTTCTTCTAAGAGCCTCGGTCACGGGCCGTCTCGCCGGCCTTAATCGGTGAGAGTTCGAACCCGGGTGAGCCAATCGCCCGGGTTCTTTCTTTTCGGAACTGCCAAACCGCCTTAATTCCAGTCACTGGAGCTGTCTCGGTTCCGGCACCCCGTTACTCGATGACCACCGGTCAACAGCCGTCTGCCGCTTACAGCAATCCCGTGGTTTTCGAACCCCAATTCAACGCCGCCCGAACTTACCCGCCTGGCGCCACGACGAGTCACATAAAGTCGAAAACCGATACGTTAACAACACTGTATACTGATCATCTCACAATATATTCAAGATAACATCACAATATAATCACAAAAACGAACGTCCCGACCGCAATAGTCCACCCTGTGTCAACAGTCAGAAACCGCGCATCAATAAGCCATTGATGAAAAAATACTTTTGGCACTTCGATAAATGGGATTTTCTGCCCGACAGGGAGAGCAAAGCGCTTGTGCAAACTTGCCGCTCCATGGGGTGGTGCGCCGTCCAGCACCATATCCGACAACGGCAGTTCTTGGTTTGGCGGTTATTTCGACAAGGTAATTTTGTGGGACGAGAGGACCAAATAGTATGACCAGAGTACTGACGAACAGATGGTTTCGCACGGCGTTGCTGGGGGGCGTAGCTCTAGGGGCAATGGCAGCAACAACACACGCTGACGAGCTCAGCGAACTGAAGGCGCAACTCGAAACCCTGCAAAGCCGCGTCAATGAGATTGAAACGACACAACCCGGTGCAACCGCGCCAGGAGGCTACCCCGCGGAGTCTTCCCTCATTACCTTCCGTCGCGGTTCCCTTCTTGGTTCCAGCAACAGCCCATTCACCAAATACGAAGACCAGATACCGGACGACCGCGGCTTCACCATCGCGATCACGCCGACGGCAGACCTGCCGGCACCCGTCACCGAGGTTTCCGTCAGCGGTTACGTGAAGGCCGACTTCATCTTTGACACCCGCAACGATCTGGGCCGTTCGGTAAGTGCCGACGCAATCATTATCGGCGGCGGCAAAAATGAAAACTTCCAGGCCCAGGCCAATCAGTCCCGCTTCCGCATTCGTTCGCGCAGCGATACCGCCGTGGGGCAGATTCGCACACTGATAGAGGGTGACTTTGAAGGCAGCGGGTCCGGCGTGAACGCATTCAGGCTTCGTCATGCCTGGGGCGCTTGGGATATGACTCCCAACCTGACATTCGGCGCCGGTCAGACCTGGACCACTTTCATGCCTCTCAACGGCATCGCCCCAACAGTCGACTTCGGCGGCCCGACAGGTATTCCGTTTGTACGCCAGACCCAGCTTCGGCTGACCTACAAATATGGATCGGTCACCACGCATATCGCCCTGGAGAACCCCGATACCGACCTGAGGACATCCGGCGGCATAGCGGTCAACAATGGTGGAGGATCCGGCGTTGCAAACGAATTGCCGGACTTGACGGCCGCTATGCAATGGGAAGGACCAGGCGGTGCCCTGGTGCACGTCTCCGGTATCTTGAGGGAACTGCAGGTCGATGACGATGCCGCCGGTGGTGTCGTCAACGACAAGGAATACGGATACGGCTTTAACACGGCTGTCGATTTTCCGATCGGTGACATGGTTACTCTCTACGGCAGTTTCACCTATGGCGATGGCCTTGGGCGTTACCTGCTCAATTCCGGCAACCGTGCCGGCGTCATCAACTCTGCGGGGACAATCGACACCACGGAAGTCTACGGCGTCACGGCCGGTGCCAGTTTAAGATTGTCGGAGGCCTCCTCCATCAATGCCAACTGGGGCTATGAACGCCACGGCAATGCCCTGGCCTCTGCCGATACAAGATCGTTGCAAACCGGGCATTTGAATTACATGTGGCAACCGGTGAGCAAATTGCGGATGGGTATCGAAGGCATCTATGCCGAACGTGAACTGGTTGGCGGTGTCAATGACGACAATCTCCGCTTCCAGTTTGGCACTTGGTTCTTCTTCTAGAAATTGCAGCGAAGTTCATGCTTTCGGCACGACCAAATAAGCGAAAGCCCGGGCGGACCAGCGTCCGGGTTTTCGTCTGCACGCCGCAATAGCGGGCGTTCAACCGCTCATCGTCAAACCACCTGATACGCTGATCACCTGGCCGGTCACATAGGCCGCGTCGTCGCTGGCGAGAAACGCTATGGTTCCGGACAGATCGTCAGGTACCCCGATGCGTCCCATGGGCACCGCACGGCGCATGGCCTCACGCAGCTTTTCGGGATTTCCGGCCCCTTCCGCATAACCATCGAAAAGGGCCGTGTCGGTCGGACCCGGACAAACCACGTTCACGGTAACTCCATGGCGGGCATGTTCGCGGGCAATCGTCTTCGAAAACCCCATCAGCCCGGACTTGCAAGCAGCGTAGACCGACTCCCCGGACGAGCCGACCCGGCCCGCATCCGAAGATACGTTCACAATCCGCCCGTACCCTCTCTCGACCATACCGGGTAACACCACATGGTGCATAGTGAGCGCACCGATCAGGTTGACGTTGATGATGTTGTGCCAGAATTCCGGATCGGTTTCGAGGAAGGGCCGAAACACGTCCCAGCCCGCATTGTTGACCAGAATGGAGATATCTCCCATGGCCTTGGCAATGTAACAAATCCCATTCTCGATGGCCGTACGATCCGTAATGTCCGCGGCTACCGCCAAAGCGTCACCACCTGCGTCCTTGATCTCGGCGGCCACCCGGGACGCGGCCTCACCGTTGACATCGAACACTGCAACCTTTGCGCCCTCCGTGGCGAACCGCTTGCACACAGCCGAACCGATCCCGCCTCCGCCGCCGGTAACGATCGCCACCTTCGAGTCAAACCGGTTCATGTCAATTTTTCCTGCCGCCGCTTTCATGGGCCAGTCTGGTGCGTTCCTTGAGATCCCGCAGCGTCGTCAGTTCGTCCGGGGTTGGGCTTGGCGTCTCCTCCACAGCGTCGGCCCAGGAAACCGGCCAGCCGCACGTCTCCTGCACTTGTTGCCGCGTGACGCCGGGGTGCAACGAGACAACCTTGAATTCCCTGGTGCTCTCGTCAGGCCGCCACAAGGCGAGATCGGTAATCAGCAAAGTCGGTCCTTTGGTTGTCATACCGAGTTCGGCGCGTGCATCACCGCCCTCTCCGTGACCGAAGCTCGTAAAAAAGTCTATCTTCTCAACCATCGCGCGCAGCGACTGTTTCATGGTGATGAAAATTTCACCGCACGATGACGCGATCTCGGGCGCCCCGCCGCCGCCGGGAAGTCGGGTTTTGGGGTGGTCATAGTCGCCAATGACCGTCGTGTTGATGTTGCCGAAACGGTCGAGTTGTGCTGCTCCCAGAAATCCGACGGAGATCCTGCCGCCCTGGAGCCAGTATCTGAACATTTCCGGCACCGGCACCGTGGTCACGGCGGTATCACAAAGTTCCCCGTCGCCGATCGACAAGGGCAAGACGGACGGTGCCGTTCCAATTGTCCCGGATTCGTAGATCAGCGTTATGTCGGGAGCATGGGTCAACCGGGCAACGTTACAGGCGGCCGATGGCGCACCGATGCCGACAAAACAGACATCATTGTTCCTGAGGGCACGGGCCGCAGCAATTGTCATCATTTCGTCTGGGCTGAAACCGAGGTCGGTCATGTCGAAGCCTCCAGCATTTTCACGCGATCTGCAAAATCTCCCGGCTTGGCGTTCACGACATTGTCTTCCATCCAGCGGGCAAACCGATCCCGGTCGGCAGAAATTGAGTCCCATTCCAGATAGGCTGCATTGTCCCGGCTGTAATAGCCGTGCGCGTAGGACGGATGCGCTCCGCCTGGTACAGGACAAACCGCGGCAACCGTCCAGTTCGGCAGGACACATGCGTTGGGATGCACGCCGTCAAATGTGTCGACGATCTCCTCCACGGTGACGACCGCACGTTTGGCCGCCAGAACGGCCTCCTTTTGCACACCGACGATGCCTTCAATCAAGACGTCGCCCTTGCGATTGGCTTTCTGGGCATGGATGAAACTGACGTCCGGGCGCACCGAGGGCACCGCCGCCAGCACTTCACCGCTGAACGGACAGGTGACGGTTTTGATGTTCGGGTTCACCCGTGCCAGTTCGGCACCACGATATCCACGGAAGACAGCACAGGGCAGACCCGCTGCCCCCGCTTCGTAGGCATTGGCCATCGCCGCATGGGAGTGCTCTTCGAGTTCGATCGGGCCAGGCCAACCGTTTTCAACCGCATCACGCATCCGGCGAAGAAGGCCGACGCCGGGGTTGCCGGCGTAGGAAAATATCAGCTTCTTCACCATTCCCATGCCGATCATCTGGTCGTACACGATGTCCGGCGTCATACGCACCAATGTGAGGTCCCGTCGTCCCTGCCTGATCGCCTCGTGTGCGGCGGCATGAGGAATGAGGTGGGTGAAGCCTTCAAATGCCGCCGTATCCCCATCCTTCAGATTTTCGGCGACCGCATCACCGAGATCGGAAAACGTCATACGTCATAGCCTCCATCACAATTGATGCCCAGAAATGTATCGACGACGCCGATTTTCCACAACCGGCTTGCTACATGGCAGGCACCTCTCTCTTCCCGGAGACCGTTCATGGCCACCGGAAGGAAACTGGATAACGGCCGGTGCCGTTCACACGGCTGCAGGATTGTCCACATCGTGACCCAGGTCTTGCAGATCCTGGTAGCGGTCGCCAATGCGGTGGTGTGGACGGCCGCCCACTGATCCACCGAGCGCAATGACGATCTCATCAGGTCCCGGTGCGTCGCAGATGGAAAACTGTATTGTCAGATAATGCGAGCGCATCCCGGCATCGATCTTGTGCATCAGGGGGATCATGACCGGAGCATTCGCCGGGCCCCGCGTGTTGGTGAACGACAGATAACTCTTTGCCCCTACCGCCGAACGATAGTGATTGCCGAACCGCAACGTATGAATCAGCGCCGACCCATGCTCCACCTCGCCACTGGTTCCCACAATTGCTGCCTTGCCGTAGCCTTCGATGGCCTCACCGCTGCCGGCCATGGCAACAATTCGTTCCGTCAGAAGCGCTCCCAGGTCATCGGCCACTGCATTGATTTGCGGTTTCAGGTCATCGACGAATCCCTGTCCGGCCCAGGGGTTGGGGATGACGGCGGCAACTGCAAACAGTTTCAGAGGTTTTTCCGCAGCTTTGCCGCCTTCAATGAGGGTTTCTTCGTTGTAGTCAACCAGTTTTCTAATCGTCAGGGTCATGTGCTTGAGTTCCATGTAAAGAATGCCGTGCCTGCCGAACAACGGGTTTGACCTGCCGCTCCAGCATCGGTCCTGAATTACGCCTGCACGCCAATCGTTGCAACACCACTTATTGAGACCTGCTTGCTATCAGCCGTTTCAAGATCCGGATTCTGGAAAACCGCGGCAATAATCTGCTCGAATCGGTTGAAGTTTTTCAATCTGAGTTTAAGCTGGCTTCAGCGGCACTGAAATTTTATTGGGGATGAAATTGCTCTTTCGGCATCCGTGAGGTTGCGACAAAATTCCATTGTCCAAATTGACATTCGACTAAATTTGGATGGCGAAAGTATCGGTGGAGTTCGATTGTTTACCTATCGGAGCAATTCAAATAATCCGTAAATTCAGACGCTGAAGGAGGGCAACCTGTCGTTAGTTGGCATCACGGTTGCTAATCGATGACGTTTGCTTTGGGGATCGCTGTCGGACTGAGTCTTCCGGTCATGATCGAATGCCTTCGATCGACTGGGTGATGATACGCCTAACGGTTGTTGGCTTCAGGCAGACGAGCAACCACGCTTTGAAAAAGGCTGGCAAAAATTGAGGAGGGAAATGTGATGGGAACAAGTCCACTAAATTACATTTGCGGCAGACTGGCGGCCCTGATTTTTTTGGGTTCGGCATTTGCCGTAACCGGCGTCCACGCTCAAGACAGTACGACGAGCTCGGACGGTGCGGCTACCATGAGCGAAATGGCGCCCAAGAACGAGATTACCTATATATCCTGGGTTGGGCCCTATATGCGCAGCCAGATGCGGGGTTTTGTCAGGCCTTATGAAGAAGCAAACGGCACGAAAGTGCACGTGAAAAGTTATGCAGGCGGGATCGACGAGATCCGCGATCAGGTCGAATCCGAGAACGTCACCTGGGATGTCGTGGACCTGACGCAGGCAGACTCGCTGCGGGCCTGTAACGAGGGCTTGCTTGAGGAACTGCAGGACATCGATCTTCCCGATGGATCGGACGGAACCAGTTTTCGTGAAGATTTTGTCGACGGCGCCCTGAACAAATGCGGTGTCGGCGTGATTGTGTGGGCAACCGCCTTCGCGTTCAACAAGGACACGTTTTCCGGTAACGCCCCGGCCTCAATCGCGGATTTCTTCGACACGAAGAAATTTCCCGGCGCACGCGCCATCCGCAACGACCCGTCGGTCGTAATGGAATGGGCACTGATTGCCGACGGCGTAAAACCGGCGGAAGTTTACGGATTGCTGGAGACCCCGGAGGGTGTCGAACGCGCCCTCAAGAAAATGGAATCCATCAAGCCAAGCCTGAAGCTTTGGTCGAAAGGTTCCGAGCCAGTGCGGCTCCTCAATGGCGGTGACGCTGCCATGAGCATGATCTGGGCCACCACCGGGGCCACGGCATCCCAGAAGGACGGTGCCAAGTTTTCCATGGTTTGGGACGGGCGGGTCATCGAGCTTGACCTTTTCGGCATTCCCAAGGGCAGCCGGTACAAGAAAGAAGCAATCGACTTCATTCGCTTCGCCAGCAGTTCCGAATCCCTGGCAAGAATGGTGACAAGCCTACCCAACGGTCCGACACGAAAATCATCATTGAAACTGTTGTCCGAGGACATTCAGGCGCAACTGCCCAACGGTCCGGCTTATGCGGACAAGGTGTCGATACGGTCAGACGCGCAGTGGTGGTCAAAAAACTTCGCGGCTCTGAAAGAAGCGTTCGACGCATGGCTGGCGGAATCCAGCCAACAAGGTGCTGCCGGTACGGTGCGGTGATTAACAGCGAGAAATATGAGGAGGGAATATCATGAGTGACATCGTCAAGGTGCCGCCGGAAGATCTGGTCGACAAGACCGGACTGTTTGCGGGTATGAACAAATTCATGGGCATTGCATCAATGGTCATGATTTTGGGGTTTGTCGGCTTCACCATCATGGATGTCGAATATTCGAGCTCCGTGTTCTCCGTGGGCAAGGACTTCATAATCGGGTCTTTGGACTGGTTCTATGTGCTTGTGGTGAACGTTGTCCTGTTCTTCGTGTTCTGGTTGCTGGTCAGCCGTTTTGGCGACGTCAAGCTCGGCAAGGACGACGAAGATCCTGACTTCTCCACATTCTCCTGGATCTGCATGTTGTTTAGCGCAGGTCTCGGATCAGGCCTGATCTATTGGGGTGTTGCCGAACCGATGTATCACATTGCGGACAACCCGTATCTTGCACAGGAAGGCATTAAACCAGGCAGCGTCGACGCCGCCGCCATGGCCATTCAGATTACCAACTTTCATTGGGGTCTCCATGGTTGGGCTCTCTATGTGCTGGTGGGCCTGAGTCTGGCCTATTTCGCCTATCGCAAGGACTTGCCTCTGACTCTGAGATCCGCTTTCTATCCGATCCTCAAAGAGAAGATATACGGTCCCTGGGGTCATCTGATCGATCTTATCGGCGTGTTCGGAACGATTTTCGGTCTGGCAACCTCTCTGGGCCTGGGTGTGACTCCGATCGCTGCCGGTCTTGAAAATCTGGGGTGGATGTCGAACACGACCACGAACCAGTTGATCCTGGTTGCCATCATCACGATTCTGGGAACAGCGTCTGCAGCCTCGGGTGTCGGCAAGGGTGTGCGTATTCTCAGTGAAATGAACGTCTTTGCGAGCATAGGGTTGCTCATTTTGTTCGTGATCCTCGGACCGACCGCATTCATGATCGGCATGACCATAACCGGTGCGGGCGATTACCTGTGGAATGTCATTCCCATGGGCTTCTGGATCGACAACGAACCGGGCCGTCAATGGCAGAGCTGGTGGACAATCTTCTATTGGGGCTGGTGGATCGCCTGGTGCCCGTTCGTCGGCCTGTTCATAGCCCGGGTTTCCAAGGGCCGCACGATCCGGCAATTCTGTTTCTGCGTGCTTCTGGTGCCGGTATCGGTGGTTGTCCTGTGGATGGGAATGTTCGGCGGCGCCGCTGCCGGCGTTGATCTGTTCTACAGCGCAGGCGTGCAGGAAGCGGTCAAGGGCGACTACGCCTCTGGTGTGTTCCAGACAGTTGCCGGTTTCGGCTATGGCTGGCTGGTCGTGCCGATCACGATCCTGATCACCGTTCTACTGGTCTCCTGGTTCGTGACTTCCTCGGATTCGGGAACACTCGTCATGTGCACGATGTTGTCCATGGGGGATGAACATCCGCCGGTCAAGTTCCGGATCTTCTGGGGCATAACCTCAGGTGTCGTTGCCGGTGTGCTGATGCTGGCCGGTGGTCTCGCGGCCCTGCAGACAGCCTCGATCGTTGCGGGTCTGCCGATCGCCATCTGCCTGCTGCTCATGGGCTACGGCATGGCGAAGACCTTGCACGAAGACTTCCCCGTTGTGGAAGTCGAAGACAAACGGGAACTGGAATTCCTCAACCGATAGGGTCTATCGGTCTGGAGCCTCAGTGCCAGAAAACAAACGATGCTTGGGCCGGAGAAATCCGGCCCAACGCTTTTGCGGTGACAAAGACCTTCGGGTGCGGTGTACTGCCGTCCCGAACAAGACAAGAGCCACCGATGACAGACAGCGCCCTCTCCGAACTCACCGTGCCCGGAACACTTCGTGTTGGTATAAACCTCGCCAACATCCTCCTGATAACGGGCACCAGCCCGGATGGGACCCCGGAAGGCGTAGCACCGGACATGGCAGCCGCAGTGGCGGAACGCCTTGGCGCGACGGTGTCGTACGTCACCTACCCGACACCCGGCGAAGTCGCCGATGCGGTCGCTCGGGACGAATGGGACATTGGGATGATCGCGCAGGATCCCAAACGGGCAGAGACCATCACTTTCTGCGGCGCCTATGTGGAGATTGCAGCCTCCTATCTGGTGCCTGACGGCTCACCCCTTCAATCCATCGCGGATGTGGACCAGCCTGGCGTACGCATCGCCGTATCCGGACGTTCAGCCTACGACCTTTTCTTGGACCGCACCCTGAAACATGCCACCCTGCATCGAGCGGACGGTCTTGCGGGTGCCCTGGAACTGTTCGTGAGCGACAAGCTGGATGCCCTGGCAGGCCTGGTACCGGCCCTCAGGCAGAATGCTGAAAACTTGCCGGGCTCGACAATTCTGGATGGCCATTACACGACCGTACGCCAGGCCATCGGAACCAAGCCCCGGAACAAGGCACTCGGCGCCGTCGTCGAGCGGGTCATAACGGACTCCATCCAGTCTGGTCTTGTCGAAAATCTGATCCAGCGACACGATGTTGACGGTAAACTGCAAGTGGCATCGGGCGCCTGACCTCGGTTGCCGCCCGGCGAGACTTGGCTTCTCCTCGCTCATATGCAAGATTTGGCGTGAATTGAGAGTCTCGGGTCGTTTCAGTCCGGACTGTTTTTCATTCCGGGTCCTCGGAACTGGGGAAAGCGATGTACCGCAAAACCGCAACCATCTCTTGTGTCCTTGTATTTCTGATCTGCACATTTGCACCTGCAGCAGCCAAACGTGTCGCGCTGGTCATCGGCAATGACGACTACGTTGAAGTCGCAAAGCTGAAGAAAGCCGCGAATGACGCCCACAGCATGGCCAACGCCCTAACGGCCGTTGGCTTCGACGTGATCACAACGACGAACCTTGGCCGTCGCGAGATGAACCGCCATTTGCAGACATTCGTATCCCGCCTTGAGGCCGGTGATGAGGCCCTGTTTTTCTTCGCAGGCCACGGCATCGAAATTGAGGGCAGAAACTATCTGCTGCCCACGGATATTCCCAATGCCAAGCCCGGCAAGGAGGATTTCGTCAAAGCCGAGTCCATACCTGTAGATCAGATCCTCGACTCCATTCGAAGTCGTGGCACACGGGTCTCGATCTTGGTGCTGGACGCCTGCCGCAACAATCCGTTTCCGAGCGTGGGAACACGCAGCCTTGGCGGCTCGAGAGGTCTGGCGCGCATGCCGGCAGCGGAAGGTACATTCATCATGTATTCCGCCGGTGTCGGGCAAACGGCTCTCGACAGGTTGTCCGACGAGGATTCCAGCCCCAACTCCATATTCACACGCAGTCTGGTTCCATTGATCCGGCAACCGGGCTTCTCACTGACAAAAACGGCACGCCAGCTGCGACGCGAAGTACAGAAACTGGCAGCAACGGTTTCACACGATCAGCGCCCTGCCTACTACGATGAGGTCACTGGCGATTTCTTCTTTAACAAGAATGCTGCCGCTACCACCTCAGAGCCTGCCGTTGAGCCGGCAAGTCCTGCAGACCCGGCGGCTTCAGCGTGGAACGGCGTCAAAGACACCAAGAGCCCTGCTGTACTCAAGGCATTCATCGACGCCTTTCCGCAAAGCCTGTATGCGAAATTTGCCAAGGCACGGCTCGGCGAACTCAAACCGAAAACCCAAACGGCCGCATTGCCCGCCCCTTCTCCGGCACCAACACCGACACCGGCACCAGCAGCCAAACCTGCAAGGCACCCCTTTGACGGCACCTGGAAGGTAAGCCTCAGTTCGGTGTCGGGGTGCCTCAACAACAGGGCCCGATCCTTCACCATGGATGTGTTGAAAGGTCATATTAACCTGCCGCAGCACAAATTCCCCAAGATTGGGCAGGTCTCCCGCAACGGCAAATTCGACATTAAGGTGGTGGATAGACGCGGCAGGCTCCGCGCCCGCCACACCGGCACGTTGAAAGGGCGTGCCGGCAAAGGCCGTCTTAGAGGCGCTCGATCGAATTGCAGGGGATTACTATCGTTTAAACGTTTGCGCTAGAAAGACGTCTTCAGCATCGCCTCGCGCTCAAATCGTTCCACGGCAAGTTCTATCAGGCGGTTGATGAGGTCTGGATAGGAAATACCGCTCGCGTCCCAAAGGCGGGGATACATGCTGATCTTCGTGAAGCCGGGAATCGTGTTTATCTCATTCACGATAACATCACCGTCTTTCTTCAGAAAACAATCGACCCGGCCAAGCCCTTCGCATTCGAGGGTTTGAAATGTCCGGATCGACAATTCCCTGATCCGCTCGCTGACCGCGTCGGAGACATCCGCTGGAATTTCAAGCGCCGCGCCATGTTCGTCGATGTACTTTGCTTCGTAGGAATAAAAGTCGTGGCTCGAAACAATCTCACCAACCACAGAGGCGATCGGTTCCCGATTGCCCAGAACCGAACATTCTAGCTCCCGGCCATCGATGAATTCCTCGATCAGAATTTTCGTATCGAAGCTGAAGGCATCTTGGACGGCACCGTCGAATGCTTCGCGGTCTGCCACCTTGTGTACCCCAACAGACGAGCCGAGATTAGCGGGCTTGACAAAAAACGGTAGCCCCAGCGCGTCGGCGATGGCATCAAAATCCAGAACATCGTCCTGTCTGAAAACGAGAAAACCGCCAATCGGAATACCGGCATCACGCAAGAGGCGCTTCATGACGTCCTTGTCCATGCCAACGGCAGAACCCAGTATGCCGGCGCCAACAAACGGCACCCCTGCAAGCTTCAGCAAGCCCTGCACCGTACCGTCCTCGCCAAACGGGCCGTGGAGAATCGGAAAGACCACATCGACCGAGGAATGCGCACCACCGGCAGACAAGTCCGTCAACTCGCCACCACTCTGCGGGACCAGCGCCACACTCTCTTCCTGTTCCCTGTTGAGTTTGATCAACTTGGGGTCAGCGGCGTTGAGCAGAAACTGCGACTGATTCGGCAACAGCCACCGGCCCGACTTGTCGATCCCGATCAGGGCGACATCGTACATGTCCTTGTCGATGGCGTCGGCGACGTTCTTCGCCGATTGCAATGATACTTCATGTTCGGCCGACTTGCCGCCGAACAGAATGCCGACCTTGATTTTCTTGCCTTGCATATGCCGTCACTTGTTCCGTTGTAGAAAATTGCAGCTGGACCGGCTCAAGTCTTTCCCTCACGCCTTGACATGCTGACGGCTCGAAAACTTGCCGCGATTGCCAGGCGAGGCCCGCACGTACATGTCCGACCAGGGTGTCTCGGCACCCAGAGTTTCGGCAGCATGCCAGGCCCAGCGCGGGTCACGCATCATGCCGCGTGCCAGGGCCACCATGTCTGCCTGACCATCCTGAATGATCTTTTCGGCCTGACGCGCCTCGGTAATCATACCAACCGCCCAGGTGTGAATACCAGCGTCCCGTCGCACTCGTTCAGCCATGGGAACCTGGTAGCCCGGCCCTACTGAAATTTTCTGGCGCGGATCCAGGCCACCGGACGTGACGTCGACAAAATCACATCCCAGCTCCTTGAGAGCTCGGGCAAAGGCCACCGCATCATCCAGTTCCCAACCGCCATCGACCCAGTCGCATCCGGTTATCCTGACGCCCATTGGCCTGTCATCCGGCCAGACCGCCCGCATGGCATCAAAAACCTCCAGGGGAAATCGCATGCGGTTTTCCAGCGAACCACCATACTCGTCCTGACGCTGGTTGCTGAGTGGAGAGCAAAACTGATGCAGCAGATAGCCATGGGCGGCGTGAATCTCGATCAATTCGAAGCCCACGCGCGCGCACCGTTCCGTGGCGGAAACAAAGTCCCGTTTCACTTGGTCGAGTCCGGCCCGATCCAACTCCTCGGGCACGTGCCAGTCCCCATCATACGCCAGCGCGGAATGGCCGACTGTCAGCCAGCTCCCCTCCTCCGGCGTCAGGCAACCGCCGCCGTCCAGCGGCACGCGGGTAGAGGCCTTGCGTCCGGCATGGCCAAGCTGGGTCCCCAATGCCGTGACACCGTACTCCTTGCAGAAATCAATCACCCGCTTGATCGTCGCTTCGTTCTCGTCGTTGTAAAGTCCCAGGCAACGCGGCGAAATCCGCCCTTCCGGGCTGACATGATTGGCCTCGGTGATCACGAGACCGCCGGCTCCCATGCTGTATTGTCCCAGATGCATCAGATGCCAGTCGTGGGCGTTGCCTTCCCGAGCCACGTATTGGCACATGGGCGAGACCACGATACGGTTCGCGATACGCAAACCCCGCAGCGTAACCTCTTCGAACAGTGCGCTGGCCAAGGCTGAGGTCTCCTTCTTTGCCCGAGGCGATTCTATTGCCACGCACTGTCTGTCAGGACTGCAGAATTGGCAAGATCTTCTGCGGCATCGCGTGTCTGCCACCAACCGGTCACCGGTACTCATTCTTCGCCAAATTGGAAAGGCTTCGCCCCTAACCGCCTGACCCTGCCGGCTCAACAGCTCTCGTATAGAGATGCCATGTGGCGTGTCCGAGGACGGGGAAGACAACGACCAGGCCAAGAAAGGCGGGCAACATGGCCACCACGGCCAGAAACGTCACGACAACACCCCAACCCAGCATTGGCACCGGGTTCCTGATGACGGTCTTGAAGCTCGTGATGATGGCCGTGACAAAATCCAGCTCACGGTCAAGCAGCAGGGGAATTGCAATGACGGTGGAAGCAAACAGAACCATTGCCAGAACAAAGCCGATCAATGTTCCAACAAACAGGAAGGCTATCCCGTTCGGTGTCATCAACACGACTTCCGTAAACTGCTGAATGGACCAGATCGGTTTGAAGCCTAGAAACAGGGCCAGCAGAATTCGAACCTGGTAGATCCAGATCCAGAAGACGAACAACACCAGAAATGCCATCCAGGAGAGCTGCCGTTCACGTTGGCGGTACATCAGGATCAGAATGTCGGTCCATTTGAGCGGTCTGCCCGCAGCGAGGTTGCGGCTGACGGCATAGAGTCCGGCGGCGACGAACGGTCCGATGAGCGGAAAACCGATCGCGAGAGGAATAATCATCCACGGCATATCGAATACGCTTAGCAGGGCGAGGATAAGCAAGCCGCCAGCAGCGAAGACACCTCCAAAGAATAAACCGAAACCGGGGGCCTGCAGAAAATCCTTCCATCCCGCCCGCAACGATGCCCTAACATCCGCCACATCAATCTCGCGCACCTCCGGCACAGCCGGCGGCTGATAGACAGACTGGTCCTGTTGTTCCATTTCATAGCCCTCCCTGACTAACGGGCAGCGGTATTCTGCCCATCATGCCAATCTATGCAAACGTTGGGAACGCGCTTTGATCTGAATCAGTTTTCGGATGTTTTTGATTTTCAGTTCGTATCGGAAATTGCGCCGGCGGCTGACGTCACTCTTTCGGACGGTACCGGATTCCGCCAACCACATGGTCGGTCGCCAGGATCTCTATCTGGGAGACACACAGGTGTGATGGTTTTGACAGGGCCCAGATGATGGCCTCCGCGGCATCTTCCGCCGCCATCGTCACCACTGGATCATAGACCCGCTCATCGGCTTCCTCGTGACTGCCGCCGAACATTTCCGCGTGCATGCCGGTTCGCACCCGACCGGGGCGAATCTCCGTCACCCTTACCTGGGAGCCATAGAGTTCCATGCGAAGGTTGAAGGCCATGGAATGCACTGCAGCCTTGGTCGCGGAGTAGATCGGCTGCGCAAGGCTTGGATAGGGACCGGCGATGGATCCTAGCAAGACGACGTGGCCTTCATCGCGTTTGATCATTCCCGGCACCACGGCCTGAAGGCAATTCTGCACACCCAGAATGTTGACATCTACGAGACGCTGCGCACTTTCCCTTGGTTGCTCGAACAATGTGCCGGTCTGGCCGAGCGCGCCGGATGCACTGACCAGAATATCGACGTCGCGGGACGACAGTGCCGCCATCACAGAATCCCGGTCGCTCACATCGAGATAAAGGCATTCGGCGCCAGTCGCTCTCGACAAATTCTCGCGTGTCTCATCACTGTCAATTGAGGCCGAGATCACGCTCGCCCCCTTTTCGATCAGCCCGCGCACCACAGCCGAACCGATGCCACCTGTGCCACCGGTTACGAGAGCTCGTTTGCCTTCGAAGTGTCCGCTCATCCCATCTCTCCAAGTCTGGTTACGTTATCATCTCTTCAATCAGACCTGCCAGCCGGTTTCCTGTAGGAATAGCGAAACGTGCAGCAGGCATCGCCCTGCGCAATCGTCCGTTCACGGTCAAGCTGAATGTTGGGGTCGAAGTCTGACGCAAAAGCCCCGTCCCGGTTGCACGACAAAACGGATGCAATTTCTCCAAGGCCCAGTTCTTCATAAACCTCAAGGAACCGGCACCGGTGAACATTGAAATCAAGACGTGTTGCGTCCGACCGCAAGACCTCGACATCCAGGCCCGCCTTGTTTCCCTGTTCCACGTATGTCTTGTGAAAATTCCTTGCAAAGGCTTCCATCGAAGCGTTCCCCGGACCACCTTCAGCCTGCTGTGCAACCGCAGCCTTCCGGGCTTCTTGCCTGACTGAAGTCCGAACGGCCCGTGCAATCAGCGCCTGTGCCGCGTCCTTACCGATTTCCAGAACCAGGGCCTCATAGATCGGTTTGACAATTTCGCCTTGTATCCGGCGGCGCTCGAGATTGGGAATTGAACTCATGAGATCTTCGCCTTTTGAGTCTGTTGCCGAGCTTACTCCGCAGTTTGACAAAGCCAGCTTAATGTCCAATCCCAGGGTGACACAATGCCCGTGAAATATTCCATTGGCCCTAGCCCGGTCAGGAAAAGAACAACGCTTGTGCACAATCCAGCCTAACTGTGCCCGCAAGTCAGTGTCAGTTTCATATCCAGCCCAGGGTCGTTAAACACCATGGGACCTGTGGAAGACGACCAGTCTTCACAAGCTCCCATGCTCTACCTTGCCATGCCGAAACGCGCTCACCCCGAAGCACCACGTTTTTGCCGGCATCGTAGGGCATGGGAATAACCGCTTGCAGATTCTTCTGGGCTCGTTTCTAGGTCCATCTGAATCTGATGCAAAATTTGAGGCAGACTGGCATAGTACGGCTCAAAGTTCTTGTGTAGAAGACGCACTATGAAACACAGACAAAACTCCAGGCAAAATAAGTTCGACACGTGCAGTGTTTATGCGCCTGCCTTGTCAAACCCTGCAGCACAGCAATATTAAGGTCTGCGGATCGACAGGATTCGTGACCTGAATTTGAAAGGAAATCCAGATGGCGCACGTTAGCGAAAGCCAAGCTGAAACACCGGATAGCAAGAAAACAAGCCGGGAAACTCAGGCTGACCGGATGGACCCCGTCATAGCAAAAGGCTCAGGTCCGGCATGGGGTCTCATGGCCGCGACCGTCGGCTGCAGTTTCCTGGTTCTCGGATCGATAGGCCTCTATACCGCCGTGGGCAGCCCCAAATCTTCCGAAAAACAAGCTCCCCCTTCAATGGAAAAACTTGCACAGGTCCACAAAAAGAAAACCCCAGAGATAAGTCAGGACAACATCAACACCATGGTCGGGCGTCTGGAAGCCAAGATGCAGGCCAACCCCAACGATGCGGAGGGTTGGCGTGTGCTCGGCTGGTCCTACTACAACATGGGACGGTTTCAGGACTCCGTTAAAGCCTACGGTCGGGCAATAGCGCTCAAAAAGGACAGCGCGATCCTGTGGTCGCTGCAAGGCGAGGCCATGGTTAGGGTAGCGGACGGCAAAGTCACGAAGGAAGCCGAGACAGTTTTCAGCGAGGCCTTCAAGCTCAATGCCGGCGATGTGCGAGCCCGGTATTTCATTGGTGCAGCAAAGGCGCAGAGAGACGATGCGCAAGGCGCTGTAGACACCTGGATCGAATTGCTCAAGATCTCCAAGGGTGATGAACAATGGGCATCCGATCTCCGTGAACGGATCACCGCCTTTGCCGCCAGCAAGGGAATCGAGGTCAAGACCGCACTGAGCGAGATCAAGCAGGTCAAAGCACCGGCTCTGGCCCAGGCAACGCCAACGCAGACTGCCCCCAAAGGCCCTACTGCCGAAGATATGAAGAACGCCCAGGAAATGTCTCCAAAGGACCGCATGGCGATGATCCGGGGCATGGTAGAGGGACTGTCGAGCAAGTTGAAGGAGTCCCCGGACAACCCGGACGGCTGGATCCGGTTGATGCGCTCATGGTCGGTTTTGAATGAGAGCGAAGCAGCACAAGCGGCCCTGTCGGATGCCCTTGCCGCTTTTGCCGACAAACCGGAAACCCAGACGCGCATCAAAAGTGCTGCCAAATCGTTGGGTCTGAAAACAGAATAGACCCTAAATCCGCGCCGCACATCGCGCCGCACGATTGGCGAACACGCAATGTTCACAAGAACTTGCCGCCGCACATCCCGCCGTGTGGCGGTCAGTGATGTCGGTCGTCCAACTGAATCCGGACACCGCCGCAGGTTGCGTGAACATAGTTTCTGCCGCCAAACCACCAAATACCCACCTTGAATTCCAATTCCAGTCAACGAATCGCCCATTTTGCCAGCCAAAGTCAGATTGATCGTGATCAATCATGCGGGAATCATACGTCTTGCATGTCGCTTAACAGGGAAAAATTGATCGAAAATAATTAGAAATTGGTTCGCAAAAATCCATGAACACAAGACTTATCGCAGGCAGAAAGCAGAAACTTCCGAAAAACCATCAACACCCAGACAGCCAGAAAAAAAGGTCCCGCAGCCGCGCGATCTTGCAAATTTCGCTGGCGTTTGCTGTTGCCGGTTTTGCATTTGTGCTCCATCCGAATGATACCGCGCAAGCCGCGTCAGACCCCAGCAAGATTGTCGGTCCGAACGAGTGTGCCGAGTGTCACAAGGATGAGGCCGACGTCTGGAAGGGATCTCATCACTTTTCGACTTTCCGGAAAATGCCGCGCACCAAGGCCGCCCGGAGAATCAAGAAGAAGATGAAGATCAAGCGGGTCAAGTCCAAGAGCCTCTGTCTGAACTGTCATTTCACCGTCAAGAAGGTCAAGAAGCGGCCGAAAGCGGTATCCGGCATTTCCTGCGAAAAGTGTCACGGCGACGGCAAGGAGTATCTGAAGCTTCATGCCGAGTTCAGCGGCAACAAGAAAAAGGAAGACGAGTCCAAGGCCCAGGCCGCCAAGCGCTGGAAAAAATCCGTTGCCGTGGGGTTGATCCGGCCCAACGCCTTATATGACCTGGCAAAGAATTGTTACAGCTGCCACGTCGTGCCTCAAGAAAAACTGGTCAATGTCGGGGGGCATCCCGCCGGCAGCAAGTTCGAGTTGGTCTCTTGGAGCCAGGGCGAGGTACGCCATAATGTCTGGTACACAAAAGGCAAGTCCAATCCTAAGGCGAGCGCCAAGCGTCGGCGCATGATGTACCTTGTCGGTCTTGCAGTAGAGTTCGAAACTGCCATTCGTGCGGTCGGCGTTGCAACAGTCAAGAAATCCTACGCCGTAAAAATGGCCAAGCGTGCTTCGAAAGCACGCAAGAAACTGAACAAGGCGGCCAGAGCCTTGCCCAAGGTCCAGGAATTGAAGCGGATCATCAAACTGGGCAAATCGGCGGGCCTCAAACTCAACAATAACAAGGCCCTCACCTCCGTGGCCAACAAAATTGCCAAGCAAACGCTGGTCCTGATCGCCAAGCATGACGGCAGCAAGTTCGGTGCCATAGACAAACTTATTCCCAGCGAAAAACGATACAAGGGAAAACCATCAAGTTAGGATTACAGACATGTTGTCCGGCGCCACAGCGAGACGCAAACCAGACGTGCCAATGGAGCAGACCAGCGATGATCATCACCGCTGGGACGCGCCATTTGGGCGAAACCCAATAAGATCCCAAATTGTTGCCAGCATACTGTCCATACCGGCTTTCAAGGCAATCAACCCCAGGGACTTTCCCGACGATCTGCCGCTGGCCAAGATAATTTCTCATGACGGTCGCATTCTTCAACTCGACCGCAATGAAGTGATCTACAAGCAGGGGGACCATGGAGATTCGGTGTTCGTTCTTTTGCGGGGCGGCGTTCGTTGCGTAACGCTTCCTGAAGAAAGTGAAACGGCGCAAACCGGGTCTGCGGAAGTAGAAAAAGCCTGGTTTTCGTCTCTGCCCGATTTCAGTGACTCCACAAAGAAGGCGAAGTCTGGGCTCTTTGGCCGGTCAAAGTCGCGACGACGTTCCCCGGCCGGACAGCGCGGCGTCATCCTGAGCGCCTACGACATGTTTGGTATTTCTTCGGCTTTGAGGCGGGCTCCAAGGGAAGACACAGCATTTGCCTGCGAAGACAAGACCTTCGTTCTGGAATTGCGCTGGCCCGGCGTTCGTGATCTCCGGTTCTGGTCTTCGGAATTCAACGCCTTGACCGACAAACTTTATAATGTCGCCAGCTGCCTGAGCGGATTGAGGCAGTGCCCGCTGTTTCGTACTGTGGATGACCTTACTCTGGAAGTCGTCGCGAAGAACGCGACTTTTGAGACATACGGAAAACTGGGCTGGTCCCATGCTTTTCAAAACCAGCGAACACAGTCTTCGGGAAACCCGTCCTCGGAGGCCCTCGAACCTGCAATTGTGGAACAAGGTGAACCATTCCGCGGATTGCTGGTCGTCACGTCCGGCATTGTCCGGGTCAGTCATAGAATTGGCAACGGTGAACTGACCGTCGGATTTCTCACCAAGGGAGACGTGTTCGGTCTCGAACAGTTGATCGCCGGCCTTACATCCGACGAGAGTCTTGTGGTCGAGAACGGCCTCAAGGCCTGCGGTTATGCCAACGTGATTGCAATACCGCAGGACGTCGTGGAAACCTGCCTCCGCCCCGATCCTGAAACGCTTGAAAGTCACCAGCCGATGAAATCTTCGGGCAACGTTGTCGCCCATGGTTCCGATATTGCACCGCCGCTTCTGGACTTCATCGTCGACAACCGTTTTGTCAACGGCACGAGTGCCATGGTCATCAACACCGATCGGTGCGTGAACTGCGATGATTGCGTGCGGGCCTGTGCGGCAACCCACGACAACATTCCCCGGTTTGTCCGCAAGGGCAAATCCCACCACCGGTTGATGGTTGCCAATGCCTGTATGCACTGCACGGATCCGGTCTGTATGGTCGACTGCCCCACGGCGGCGATCCACCGGAACTCGGAGACCGGCAACGTTCTGATCGACCACGACACATGCATCGGTTGCGGCACATGCGCCAGCGCCTGTCCCTATGACAACATACGCATGGAGAAAGCTCTCGATCCAAAGGGCACCGTCTACATGGGTCAGGACGGTTTTCCGGCCCTGAAGGCCATCAAATGCGATCTTTGCGCCGGGCAGAACAACGGTCCGGCCTGCAAACGAGCCTGTCCTCATGATGCCATTGACCGGATCGACTTTTCCGACTCCGAGATGCTGTCGGATTGGCTCAAGGTTTCGCAATAATGAACTGGCGCGTTTTTCAAAACAGCACAATCGCCTTGATCGCTGCGGGAGCATTGTTCGGTACCGTCTGGCTTTACGATACCGCCCTGCGCGACCCCAGAACCTTTGACGGTTGGGTGTTGCTTGGTGCAATCGCGTTTCAGATCTTCTTCAGCTGGCGGAGGAAGTTTGCAAAGCTACCTTTGGGTCGCGTTACCACTTGGATGCAGGCACACATCTACTGCGGTTACTTTGTCATCGCCATGTTTGCGCTTCACACGCAATTCACGTTGCCGGACACAGGGTTTGAATGGGCTCTGTGGCTGCTCTTTGTCCTTGTGGCGACCTCAGGCGTGGTCGGCGCTTTTCTGGCGCGGGCGGTTCCCTCGAAACTTGAAGCCAAGACATCGCAGGTCCCATTGGAAAAGATCTCCGCCCAGCAGGCCAAAATCGCCCGCGAGGTCGATGATCTCGTGATCGGATCAGTCGATGGCGATGGTGCAGCGGTCCTAACGAATTTCTACACCCAGACCCTCCACACCTTCTTCCGCAAGCCGCGCAACATCGTGTCCCATCTCAGCCAGTCCAGGCGGCCGCTTAGAGTTATCTGCGATGAACTGGAAGCCTTCGAACGCTACCTTGACGAACCCGGCAAGGAGACACTGAAATCCATTCGAACGCGGATTATCGCAAAAGACGATCTGGATTTTCAGTACGCCCACCAGGGCCTGCTCATTGCGTGGTTGTTCGTCCACATTCCTGCGACCTATGGGATGGTTGCCCTAAGCATCATCCACGTCGCCATCGTGCACGCCTATTCCTCAGGGGTCTGAAATTTGAAACCGATGGCAATGATTCGCGCCATAAAGAGTGCGTTCGTCCACTCCAATCAGAAATGGGTCTGTGGCCAGTACGGCACGGCCAACGAATGCCGTTCCGGCCCAGACAAGTTCGGCAATTGCCGGGTCATCCGCAGCTGCACGCCTTTGAATGACGGCAATGCCTCAGCCTGCGGGCGAACTGAGGCAGACGGTGGTCCCTGCGATGTTGGTCCCGATGCAAACGGAGCTTGCGGCTCGCCGGTGAAGGCCTGTCAACCTGTGTCGAGCGTTCGTGCCATGCAACGGCGTTCTGCTAGGTGGATCGTGACTGTCGCCCTCGGTATTCTCGCTGTTTCATTGACGTTTGCCGGCGGAACCAAGCTTTTGATGCCGGGACCGATGGCAACTCCCCATGGTTCCGTAGAAAACTGCAGTTCCTGCCACTCCAACGTGAAGGCCGGTCCGATGGGCTGGGTACATAATGTCTTCGCCGCAGCGGATCCGCGCAAAGACAGCATGGCGTGTGTGACCTGCCACAAGATCGGCGCCACGGCCATCAATCCCCACAGCGCCGATATGGCCATGCTGGAGAATGCCACCAACCGGATGCAGAAAAAGAACACGGCAGCGGCCAATCCGGTTGATCTGTTGCGCGAAGCCGCCTTCCCTATTGCCAGAACATTCCCAAAGGGCGTCTTCTGCCAAACCTGCCACAAGGAACACAAAGGCGAACAGGCCGATCTGAAATTAATGCCGGACAACCGATGCCAAACCTGCCACACGATGAAGATCCACAGTTTTGGCACTGACCATCCCGATTTTGAAAGCTATCCTTTCAAACGGCGCACCAGAGTCTTCTTCGACCATTCCAGTCACTTCGGCACCCACTTCCCTGAACTGCTGAAAAAACCGGCGCTGGCAAACGCCATTCCAAATGAATGCAGCAACTGCCACACCGTGGGATCCGACAACCGCCAAATGGACGTCAAACCATTCAAACAGGTGTGTTCGGCCTGCCACGTCGGTCAGATTGTAGGCACGGAGCGCCCCGAGGGTCCGAAAGGCATTACGCTTCTGGCCCTGCCCGGCCTTGACGTCGATACCCTGGAAGAAAAAGGGGCGGATATTGGCGAATGGCCGGCCGAATCGGACGCCGAACTTACCCCATTCATGGAACTGCTGATCGGCCGCGACGACAAGCGACGAAAGATCCTCAAGACCGTCAAGAACATCGACCTCCTGGATCTGTCGAGCCAGTCGGACGAAACGATTGCCGCCGTGGAGGCATTTGCCTGGGAAGTGAAGGATCTCATCTTCACCTATGCCAATTCCAAACCGTCGGTAGTCCTCAAACGGTTGACAGGCACCACGGGCCGGAAGATCGAGCCGGAACTTATCACGAAGCTCATCGCCTCGATGCCGCGTGACGTGTTGATGAGCGCTCAACACCAGTGGCTGCCAAACCTTGAAGCCGAATTGAATGCCCGAAAGAGCGAAACCGAGGACAACGCGGACAGCGCATCGGCCGACAAGGACAAAGATGAAGGGGAAAACGAAGAGGATGCTGAGGAGGACGACAATTCAGATGAGTCGGACGAGGAAGACCAGGCGGACTCCGGGAAAGACGAAGATGAAGACGATGAAGACGCAGACGATGAAGACGCAGACAACACGGAAGATCCTGCCGAGCCGCGCGAACTCGCTGTCGATGCCGAATCGTGGACCGAATTCGGCGGTTGGTATCGACAGGATTATGCAATTCTGTACCGCCCGAGAGGACATGCCGACGAGTTTTTCAAGACCTGGTTGGATTTTTCAGGGCGTGTGTTTACCGAAGATGAAAACAACCCGGCAGCATCTGCATTCAGTCTCCTGACGTCCAAGGATGCTCAGGGTCAGTGCACAAAATGCCATAGTGTCGATGCAGCCTCCGACGGTACCCGGCGAATCAACTGGATGCCGTCCAGGCCGCCATTGCCGGCCGGCCGCTTCACCCAATTCTCTCACAGTCCCCACTTGTCGATCGTCGGAAAGTTGGGATGCCTGACCTGCCACAAGCTGGACCCAACGGCCAAGACACAGGACACTTACAAGAAAAACAATCCTGCTGTGTTCGAATCAAATTTTGGCTCAATCAAGAAAGATGCGTGTACGACCTGCCACAAACAAAGTGCCGCGCGTGAGGATTGCCTTCTGTGTCATGTCTACCATGTAAATAAGGTGGCGACGCCAGTTCCCGTGACCACGTTACCAAACAAGTAGTGTCCTTTTTCGGCCTTTCCCAGCAACTTTCCCACCTTACGATTTTTCCATTTGGTAGCACACCAAGTATGGGCATCCAGACTGCTGGCCTCGCCAAGTTTTCGCCATGTTTGTTCAGGGAAACCCTAGGATTCTGACCGTAAAACATGCAAAAGCCTGAATTGAGACAACGTTGCCGCAGACTGTCTCAAAGATGTCTCTTGCTCTGCAAATTGACGCCGCGTTCTTTGATTAATCCTTAACGCCCAGTCAGTCGTAACCAGGGAGTGAATAAGGTGAAGTCAATGAGAAGCCATTCCCCTGAAGCAACCGCTTTTTTTTTGGACTTTTTCTGGCGCTAAGTAGCCCAGTATCCGATTCGTCGGCGTCCGAGCGTTTGTTCTCAGAGCTTCAGGTGCCGCAAGTTCCGGTAACCAAATCCATCAACCAAAGTTCTGTGTTTGCCGGGACACTTTCCGGCGGCTTGTACCAACGGTCGACAATCCCCCCGGACACAAAACTGATCCAGGTCGCAGGTGGCAAGGGAGACCGTAAGGTCGGGTCCAAATCCCAAAAACTGATCATCAGTCCCGCGGCACAGACCAACAACGACACCTTGCTGGACAGCGAGGATGCCGTCGACGTCTCCACCGAGAATGACTTGAACACTGACACTCTGCTCAGTGACGATTCAGGCACGGACGTCTCTTCTTCAGATCAGGACACCTTGTTGAGTGATGACGAGGCCACTGACGTATCCGCCAACACAGCTTCCGGTGAAGATACGTTGCTGCAAGATGATGGCAGCACGGATGCCGGAACCGATGAAGACGCGCTGTTGAGCGATGACAGCGACTCGGATTCCACAGAACAAGCCGCAGTCGGTGAAGACACGCTTCTGAGTGACGACGGCGATTCAGACGCGTCCGAAGAGACCGACGAGACCGATGTTTCCTCGGGCGAAGACAATCTTCTGAGCGATGACAGCGAATCAGATGCAACGGCGAGTGCCGACGAAGGCAGCAATGACCTGCTGGACGGCGACGTCGTTGAAGCGGATGCGCCGGAAGCAGATGACGAACCCGAATCGGATGCGAAAGACGACAACAAGGAAACCGAATTGTCGGCAACCGAGCAGCATGAGAACCTGTTCATCGAAGACCGGTATCCGTCGGCCGGCACTTGTGGAACCTGCCATCCCAAGCACTACAAGGAGTGGTCGGTATCCCAGCACGCTTATGCCCAGCTCAGCCCTATCTATCTTTCTCTCAACAACAAGATCAATAAGCTGAGCAACGGTTCCAACGGCGATTTCTGCCTGCGCTGCCACTCGCCGGTCGGTGCAAATCTTGGAGAAAGCTCATTTGCTTCGAATCTGGATCGTCACCCCACGTCGCGCGAAGGCATCACATGCGTCGTCTGCCATCGCGTCAACAAGAACTATAACAAGGCCAGCGGTCGCCTGGCGCTGATTGAAGGTGGACTTACCGAGCCGGTGTTTGGCCCCAAGGGGAACGCAGGTCTGAAAGAGGCCCTGGATCAACCGGACAAGTTCCGTGTGGTCACTGACCCCAAGGAATCCGGACGCAAGATCCACAAGGAATCCAAGGTCTTCGAATCGATCAAGACACCTGTCTTTTGCGGCACATGTCACGACGTTACGCTGTTCAACGGGTTTCGGCTTGAAGAAGCGTTCAGCGAGTATCGGGTGTCACCCGCGGCCGCTAAGGGCGTGACCTGCCAGGATTGTCACATGGGCAAGATCCAGGGCAAGGTTTCTGGCTACGAACAGGGCCCGGCTGCCGTTGTCGGCGATGTGCCGACCGCAACGCGAAAGCTGACCAGCCATCTGTTCTCCGGTCCGGACTACTCTGTCGTCCATCCAGGCATCTTCCCGCACAATCAGGAAGCGACAGCCTTCAAGACCATGCGCGAATGGTTGCAGTTCAAGCACGAAGAAGGTTGGGGTACGGAGGAGTTTGAGAATGCCGTATCCGACGACTACAAGTTCCCGGAAGCCTGGGTTTCTGTCGACGACCGCTTCGATGCCCGCGAAATCCTGAAGAAGCAGTTCAAGCTTCTGGACTGGGCAAAGGAAAAACGCCTTGAGGTCTTGAAGATCGGCTTCAGACTCGAGGATGTGATCACGGATCGTGCCGACGAAGGCGGCATCAAGTTCCGGGTAAAGGTCGCGAATGGCACCGACGGGCATAACGTTCCGACCGGTTTCACAGGCGAACGTCTTGTCTGGCTGGATATCAAGGTTACCGACCGGGACGGCAAGGTTGTGTTCCGCTCCGGCGACCGTGACCCCAATGGCGATGTCAGGGATGGTCATTCGGAATATGTCCACGCAGGTGAGATCGAACTTGATCCGTATCTCTTCAGCCTGCAGTCGATCTTCGTGACCCAGAACGGCCGCGGTGGTGAGATCGAGCACGTCATTCCGATCCCCTACCCGACATTTGCCTTGCCGCGTGTCTTGCCCTCAACCACATCGCTGGTCTTCTCCGGTGAACCGGCCACCGAGCGCAACCACAAGAAGGGCATCGAACCAAACGGTCATCGCTGGGCATCATACTCGGTCGCCAGCGACGCCTTGACCGGGAAGCCACCCTACAAGGCAACGATCAAACTGAAGGCCCAGGCCGTTCCGGTCAACTTGCTGACCAACATTCAGGATGTCGGCTTCGACTTCAACATGACGCCGAGAGAAGTTGGAGACCGGTTGATCGAAGGCACTCAGGTGCTCTGGCAAAAGGAAGTCGCCTTCAACACCACGGTTTCCGCGTTGCCGAGCGCCGTGACCTTCCAGGTCGCACCTAAGAAGAAAAGCTCGGCTCGCCGCGCGACGATCGAGGTTGACCGCAAGTAAACACGATAGCAACCGCGGACAAGGCGTCAGTCATGCCTTGTCCGCGGTTCAGTCAATAAATCCAGAACACATCAAGATTCAGAATTTAAAGGCGGGTTCCGATCAATGAAAAAGAATGCACGTAGAAGCAAAGCGAGGTTTTTGGCCTCGGCGGGGATTGTGGCGGTGGTCGCAGCAGGGCTTGGGCTTTCTAGCCTCTCATACGTTATGGATGCGCATGATGAGAGCAAGGGGAAAAAGTGGTACCGGGCCATTCCGGCGGTCGCATCCAACAAGCCTTCCAACAACATAGCTAGCACGGTCAACGCTCTCCCAGCCGACAGTCGGACCGTTGCCACCAGCATCAGGTTAAGCAAAGAAGATTCGACAACCGCGGCCTCCAGCGATGAAGACAACCTGGTGATTGACGAGGGTATTGACGTCTCAGTTGGAGAAGACGAGTCTCTTACAGCCAAATTGACCGCCCTTGCTCCGGAACCTGCCGAACGGCCATCGTTGCTTCCGGAATCAGTCGAGGTGTCGACGGCTTCGGCACGAAGAATTCCAATCACTCCCGACAGCCCCCTGTTCAAGGCTTACCTTCAGACGGCCACCTGGAAGGGCGACAGAAAGCTGATCGCTTTCAGGCCCGCCAGCGACAATCGGACAGAGCCGAAAGCCAAACGGCTGGCCGATACCGGCAGCAAGGCGTCACGCAAATCGCAGCAATCCGGTAGCACCCTCACCGATCCTGCATCTGTCATCAAAATTACACCCGTCTCAGCCGACTCCGATGAAGACTGGAGGAGACAGGAAAAACCTGTTGCCAAGGAGAAATGGTACAGCTCTTTCTGGCCGCTCGGTCATCGGGTGGGCGTGGACAAGCTGAAACACGAATATGTCCCCTTCGAAACCGAACAAGCCGATGAAAAGGCGGCGAAGGCCGGCCTGAACAAACTGCCGAACCGTCCCGATCTCATCGTTGAACTGGGCGACGGCTTTCTCGATACCGGCAATCTCGGCGCCGGATTTGAAGTGCCCATCATTGGCGCCGTGTGGCAACCCAGATTGTGGGGTTACCTGATCAACCGGCTCACAGTCCAGACTTTCGACAATGGCACTCCCGGAGTTCAACGTGAGACCGAAGTGGCCAATCGCCTGGACGCATTCTTCAACCTCCAGCTGACGGGGACGGAAAAAATCCTGCTGGGCCTGAGGCCTGTGGACAAGAACCGCCCGTCAGATTTTTCCAAGTACACCATTTCGGGCAGCGAAAAAGGCTTCAATCCGGAATACCGGATCGGCCTTGAAACCCTGTTCTTCGAAGGTGACGTGGGCAGTCTCTTCCCGGTTCTCGACCAGGCGGGCTTGGTGCCGCTTGATTTTGGTTTCACGGTTGGCCGACAGCCATTGATCTTCCAGGAAGGCATCTTGATCAACGACACCATCGATGCCTTCGGTTTGATCCGCAACAACATCCCGGTACCAGGCACGTCAAACTTCCGCGTGTCGGGCATCTGGGGCTGGAACCGCACAGACCGCAACGATGGCCGTGGCGGCGATGAGCAACTTTTTGGCCTGTTCACGGCAGCCGACCTGCAACAGAGCACGGTCAACCTCGACCTGATCTACATCAACGATGACGACAAATCCGGCGACGGCCTCTATGGCGGTTTTGCAGCAATTCAGCGATTGCCGCATCTGGGTGGTATCAGTTCGGCCTTCCGCGTGAATGCATCCTACGCCATTGACGACGAGATTGACGGGAACGTGCTTGGAACCGGTGTTTTGCTAACGTCTGAGTTGTCCAAGACGGTCAAGGGATCGGACGACATCGTCTATTTCAACACGTTCCTGGGGATAGGGAACTTCACCCAGGCCGGTCGTGAAGCCGTCAACGGTGGACCGTTGGCCAACACAGGCATTCTGTTCGCCTCGCCAAACCTGAGCACGTACGGCGCTGAAATCAATCCATTCACGCCTGACGACGTCGTCGGCGGCGCCATCGGGTATCAGGCTTTCTGGGATGACAACCGGCGAAATCTTATCCTCGAAATCGCTGGGCGCCATGACCTGGCCGGCAGTGGATTTGACAGCTTGGGCACGGGCTTCCAACTCCAGCAGGCCGTCGGTCGGCATGTACAGCTTCAGTTGGAAGGCTTCTACACGCTCAACGAAGACCGTGACGACGCATCCGGTGGGCGGGCAGAGATCCTCTTTGTCCTCTGACATTTCACTATCTGGGGATGCCGGTGCATGAGTTGGCGCCGGCATTCCTGTTCAATCAGAAACCGTCATCAACAATAACTTCGGGGTAAATGATGGAAGCACTGACCACAGCAGGCGGCGTCCTGATGATCGCCACGGCCGGATATCAGGCCATGATGCTGCTCTATCGCGTCGTCGTGCGCCGGGTAAAGGCTGCGCGGCTCGATGGCGAGTTCTTGCGCTTACTGGGAGAATTGTCAGCAAGCGCGACGAGTTACAACAAGAGCCTGGAAGACAGCAATCGACCGGCATGGCAGGGAAAGCGGCCATTCCAGATTGCATGGCGCGGCTTTGAGACGCCGGACAAGGATACCTGCTCGTTCTACCTTGTACCGTGCGACCGGAAATCCGTGCCTGTTTTCAAGCCCGGGCAGTTCCTGACATTCGAGCTCGACATTCCAGGCCAGACCGAGCCGACCATGCGCTGTTACTCGCTATCGGACAGTCCCAGTCATCAGGAATTTTACAGAATTACGATAAAGAAAATGAGGACGCCCCCCAACGCGCCTCAGGGTACCAAACCCGGCCTTTCTTCCAGTCATTTTCACGACAACTTGCAAGTGGGCGACGTGGTCGACGTACTCGCGCCTTCAGGAACCTTCTGTCTCAGACAGAATTCAAACCGCCCGGTTGTCCTGGTCGCCGGCGGTGTCGGAATTACACCGCTGCTCAGTATGTTGAACTCCCTGATCGCCACGGCGAGCAAACGCGAAGTCTGGTTGTTTTACGGGGTCACCAACCGACTCGATCACGCTATGTACGATCACCTGAAAACTGTCAGCCGGGAGATGCCAAATCTCAACGTGGTTACATTCTACGGCAATCCGAGACGGACATGCAGGCTCGGCACGGACTACGACTTTGAAGGATTCGTGCGCGTCGATGCGATGAAACCGTTGCTGCGCGCGCGCAACTACGAATTCTATGTTTGCGGCCCTCCTCCCATGATGAAGATAATAACGACGGACCTGCAGAAGTGGGGCGTACCTCTGGAAGACATTCAGACGGAGTCCTTCGGCAGTTCGTCGATCAAACCGGCAACGAAACCCGATAGGCCCAACGCCAAAGGTGTTGATCAGAAACTTGCCATCACCTTTTCCAAGTCCAACAAGACGGTGGAATGGACACCTGACAAGGGAAGTTTGCTTGAGTTGGCCGAGGCGTCCGGCATCAAGGCCCGATTCGCCTGCCGCGCCGGCATCTGCGGCACCTGCGTGACGTCGCTGTCAGACGGCGAGGTGCAATACGACCAGCCGCCGACCAAGACGCCGGCGGCAGGCCACTGCCTGCTCTGCGTTGCCCATCCTAAATCCGATCTCACGCTGGAACTCTGAAAAAATGAAGAAAATCACTGAAAATCTGCCTCCACTGCGCCGCAATCTTTCCAGATTCAATCACACGCTGGTCGCAACGATTGCGCAATGTTCCGCGATAGTGAGGAACAGTCGGAATCTGGAGAATAGTGCGATGAACAGTCGGATGCGTCGAACAGCAAAGCTTGGACAGACAATCCCCGGAGTGGCGGACAGCGGGAGGAACGTCGACAGAAAACGGGCGTCCAAACGTCGTAAGACTTCGAAAGTCCACCCACAGGCAAGTTCCGCAATGCATCCCGAGAAACTCCGTCAGAGTGAATTGCACCAACAGATCCTCTCAAACCGTGCGCGACGGTTGGCGAACGCTACCCACTCTCCATATTCCCAGCGTCCCGGTTCGCAAACCTCCGGCCGCAAAGTGCGGAAACATGCTCTGGTCGCCAGCCTCGCCTTGGTAATTTCACTCACCGCAGGTTCCCTGTTTGACCAGGCGAGCGAAGCCAGGAAGATTGCCAAGGACTCTCTGGCGTCAACCATCGCTGGTCTTGCGGTTGCCGGCGACACTTTGTCTGATCTTGTTTCCCGCTAAAGATTTCAGCAGATCGTTGCGGCGATTTGTGCCTCTCAAGCCGGCCGTTGAACAAGATTCAACGGCCGGCTTCATTTTGACAGATAAAAAGTCCGTACATTCCTGCGTGCATTGCAGATCTCGCCAAACGACTCCCGGCAACGATTTCACGTCAATTGCCCATAAGCCCTGATTGGCGAAACGGCTCCGCAGTGAACCTCGAGTGATTCAGACATCCCTCGCCCCCATCGCTCGTTTCCGTACGGATGAGAGTTCTGTTCCCGGAATTCAACTGGGCCACGCTGATCGCAAGGCGTCTGAACGGCGCCCCTGGCATGGCGAGAACCCTCTCAATCATCAAGATGAGGCAGACCGCAACGAGTCACCATGGCCGTCGATCGCCCCCTCTCCCCTACCCTATGCGGAGGGCTGGCCGGTCCCAACGGAAATGAGTGAGTCCGAAATTGCCGAAACCATTGACGCATTTGGGGAGGCTGCCAGGCGGGCGCATGAAGCGGGTTTTCGTGTGCTCGAGGTTTATGCAGCACATGGCTTCCTGATTCATCAGTTTCTGTCTCCTATCGCCAACCATCGTACAGATCGCTGGGGGGCGATAACGCCGGCCGCCGACGGTTTGCCGTTGACGTTGCCGCCGCCATCCGCAAACACTGGCCGGAGGAACTACCCCTGGTTTTCCGATTGTCTGCGACCGACTGGATCGACGGTGGCATTGAGATTGAGGACACCATCGAAACCGCCAGGGCGTTGTCAGCCACCGGGGTCGACATGATCGATTGTTCCAGCGGAGGCATTGGTGGCCGCGACCGGCCAAAGCGAATGAGCATTACGCAAGGTTTCCAGATCCCGTTCGCAGATCGAATTCGCCGGGATGCCGGGATCGCTACCATGGCGGTTGGATTTCTTTGGGACGCGGAGGCTTGTGACAACGCCATCGCCTCCGGGCAGGCCGATCTCATAGCACTCGCCCGCGAAATGCTTGATCATCCGAATTGGGCTCTGCACGCCGCCACCCGACTGGGCGCAGATCAGAATCATGCCCTGTGGCCGCCGGAAGCGGGATGGTGGCTCATGAAACGCGCCCAATTGGTCAAAAAACTCGGTTTGCGCCCCTAGACGACCTTCTCATTGCTGAATTTTTTACGAAGGCTTGACGAGTCATGGCGAGGTGATTTAACTTATCTATCTATTGATAGATAGTCTTGTTACAACCCGGAGAACTGAAGATGAAAATCTACGACCTTGCCGCATTTCCAAACCCAGCAAGGGTTCGGATTGCCCTTGCCGAAAAAAACGCCACGGATCAGGTTGAGTTTGTCGAAGTGGATGTCATGAACGGAGAACACCGCAAACCGGAATTCCTTGCCAAGAATCCAGGCGGAGCCGTGCCGGTTCTGGAGCTTGATGACGGCACGACCATCTCCGAATGCACGGCCATTACCGAGTACATTGACCATGCGTTTGAAGGCCCTTCACTCAGCGGAAAGACGCCCAAAGAGCGCGCCGTCGTTCACATGATGCAGCGCCGGGCGGAAACCCGGCTCCTTGATGCGGTTGCTGCATATTTTCACCATGCAACCCCAGGTCTCGGGCCCGACCTGGAAACCTATCAGAACAAGGAGTGGGGCGAGAGACAACGGGGAATTGCCTTGGAGGGCATGCACTACTTCGACGGTATTCTTGGATCCCAGCCTTTCCTTGCCGGGAAGGAGTTCAGCATGGCCGATATCACGGCGTTTGCCGGGTTGGCTTTTGCTGATTTTGCAAAAATCAGCATTCCTGACGATTGCAACAACCTTCTGAAGTGGCGCAAAAACGTTGGCGCGCGCCCAAGCATCGCGGGCTAACGCTCCCCTGAGCTGAGGGCAGATATCCCGATCCGGACACAGTCCGGATCGGGTAACCGTCGTGTCCGGCTACCAGCCCACAATAGCCAAAAGCACCGGCCCACCGAGCAGCAATACACCAGCACCTTTCAATACCCATTCCAGAGGTTTCCCGTGTGGATAGGGTTTTAGCCCCAACCCATACAACACGCGAAGCCAGACAACCTTGGTGTAGTAATCCCAGACCACCGCTCCGGTAACTGGCAGCCGCGGCAACGAAAATGGCAACATGTCCAGGACTTTTCGGGAACACATCGTGTTTTCACCACCAAAGTGAACAAGGTATGGTGCGCTTCCTGTCTGCTTGTTGCGGAGAAATCCGGCGTTGGTCTCGAAATCCAAGTGCTCGAATCCTTCACGAAAAATTGTCGACGAGAAAATTTTCTGCTCATGATCGAGCACAAGGCTGTTGGGATGTTCGACGAACCAGCCATTGAAAAGTGTCTGGTCGCAGGTGTAGTCCGGTGGGCAGTCGATCGCCTCTAGCATGTCCGCCATGTAACCGGCCCTGGCAATCCACCCACCGCCGTTGAGGAACCGGTACAGACCATCGTCCGTCGCCGTTGGATAACGTTGCCACTGCTTGTGCTTATCGGGTTTGATATAAAGGAAATGAGGTTCCGCCGAGAATACGCAAGGGGCGTCGAAAGTCAGGAACACCTCCTCCAGGTCATCCAGACTTCGGACAAAGACGACATCCCAGGAATCACTGAAAAGCACAATCTCGTCTTCAGGCAATTCGCGCAACCTTCGGATGACGTAGATGAGCCTTGCGCCCATGGCGGGAAATGGCTCGTCCACGCCAAGGATTTCCGGTTCGATGCCAAAATGGCGGCAAGAAGCAAGATAACGGTTCAGGCCGGGGGTTACCCTGTTCGACACTGTGATAACGCGCATGGCAATGTGCTCTGGATTTGTCAGCCGAGGACTGCGATTTGCCGGCATTTCCCAAGCGGTATGCCGTCTGCGTCATGATTGTTGATTTGCAGATCCAACGCAACCGATAGCGCACTTTCCGGGTTTCAAGTGCTGGAAAATCGCCCCAGGTCCAGATGAGCCAAGTGCCCCTCTTTGACCCAGCATATACAACCTTCCGGACCAACAGCAGCTTCCAGGCTTGCACCCACCGGCAACCTCAACCAGGAATGCTGTCCAAAGACCTCGTCATTCTCTTCAAATCCACCTTCTACGACAAAGACCTCGATCCCGCCCAATGGCGAATACGATACACGGGAACCCGCCTCCCACTTTTCGAGCCGGACATCCTCGCGACCGTCATTGAACAGAGGCATGATACCCACATCGTCGCGGCCAACAATCTTCTGCAGCGCAAGCTTGTTGGTGTCAGCGACAACATGGCTTCGGTCGTCACTGTCGAACTGCCAGAGTTTCACAAGAATTGTGCATCCCAGATCCGACCCCGGCGTGTGGCTCGATTCCGGTGGGTTTCGAATGTAGCTCCCCTTCGGAAAGTCGCCGTGCTCGTCCTGAAACACGCCATCGAGCACCAGAAACTCCTCGCCACCGGTATGGACATGCGACGAGAACTTGCTGTTGGGGGCATACCGGACAATGGTCGTCGCCCGGGCAACCTCGTCACCAATGCGCTCAAGCATCCGGCGATCGACCCCTTTCATGGGCGAAGCCTGCCATTCCAGCTTTGCGCCATGCGCCGAAGCTCGGGCATCGAAGTTTGCATTAAGTTCGATCTTGTCCATTGTTACTCGCTTCTTTGTGTCAGTCACTGATCTACCTTACCGGTTGCCTGTTCGAGAGCGATTGCCTATCTACAGGTAGATTGACGTCACATTGACGAATTCCAAATCCTGTGTCAATACCTATCAATAGATAGATGTCGACGGCGCTGTGTCAATTCCGGCGGCGGCGATTGGCACCAATTCGTGTAAGGCAAGTGCGATGGACACCACAGAGAGATTGCTGGACGCAGCGGAGTATAGAATGCGCCGAGGCGGATACAATGCGGTCAGTTTCCGTGATCTGGCCAACGATACGGACATAAAGAGCTCGAGTGTCCACTATCACTACCCACACAAGGAGGATCTCGGTATCGCACTGGTCGAACGGTACTCTGCACGGTTCTTCGATGCTCTTGAAAGAGCTTCGAAAAAAGCAGAGACACCGAAGGAAAGGCTTCAGGCATTCCGTTCCGTATATCGAATGGCACTCAACAACGACGATGCTATTTGCCTGTGCGGCCTTCTGGGATCGGAAATGGCGGGCCTGCCAGACAAACTCGTGACGGGCGTTCAGTCCTTTTTCGATGCAAACATCAGATGGGTGGAACAAGCATTGTCCGACACTCTTCCCGTCAGTGAAAGACGCAAGAGGGCCAGCAGCATCGTCGCTGCCCATCAGGGTGCCATGATGCTTGCAACAAGTATGCGAGACAAGAAGCTCTTTGACACGATCACCCTGCATCTGGTCGAAATTTCGTCCCTTTCCGATTGAGCAACTGATGGCAGCTTCATCAGGCTCAGACGCCGAAATCATCATTGTCGGTGCAGGTTTGTCCGGTCTTGCCACTGCTCATTTGCTCACGCAGGCTGGCCGGTCCGTGCGCCTTGTGGAAGCCCGTGACAGACCGGGCGGACGTATTCGGTCCGTATTCAGCGAAGCGTCCGGCAGCTATCTGGCGGACCTCGGCCCCACGTGGATGTGGCCTGCATACCAACCTGTCGTTCGCCGGTGGATCGAGAGGCTTGGACTTGATCTTTTCCCGCAATTCACCGAAGGCAACGCCATCCTCGACTACGGTCCGGAGACGAGTCCTGAAGCTCGGTTCCTGCCTGCACAGGACGGCAACATGAGGGTAGAAGGCGGTCCACAGGCACTGATCGATCAATTGGTTGCCGGATTGCCGGATGGGACACTGAGGACCAATTCTCCGGTCAAATCTGTCTCGGTGAAGGAAAAAAACGTGGATATCGCCATAGGCGGCGATGAGAGCGATGTTCTCCGCTGCGAACATCTGGTTGTCGCGATACCGCCGCGGATCGCCGAATGCACCATCGAATGGTTGCCGATGCTGACCCCATCGCTCGCCGCCGCCATGACGCAGACGCCAACCTGGATGGCGTCTCACGCCAAGGTTGTCGCCCTGTTCGAAAGACCGTTTTGGCGTGAAAGAGGGTTATCGGGACGCATGGCCAGCCAGGCCGGGCCGATCGTGGAAGGACACGACCACTGTGGTCCCAACGGCTCGCCTGCTGCCCTATTCGGTTTCATTGGCTGGCCCCCTGATCTGCGAACCGAAGCTGGGACCGAGATTGAAAACCATGTGCACGACCAGTTGAAACGCTGCTTCGGCGCCCCAAGCCCGGACCCCCATTCAATTCATATCGAAGACTGGGCGACCGACCCCTACGTCGCCACCTCCAGGGATTTGACGGAACCAATGTCACATCCTGACATCGGCCCGGACATTCTGCGCCGTTCACACGGGACCGGCAGGCTCTGGTTCACAGGCACAGAAACCGCAACGCGCAGTCCGGGTCTGATCGAAGGTTGTTTGGATGCAGCCGAGCGGGTCGCCCACCAATTCTGCTGATCAGGTTGAGATTGTCCGGTGTTGTTGTTCGGCATACACCACGCGAAATTGAGTGACACGGCCAACCAGAGGCACTATTCACCTCCCGATGACACCATAGCAGGCCACTTCATGACGATTGAGCGCAACCATGACATGTGAACAGACATCGATGACGCGAAGTGACGATCCGGTGTCGTGGCGGTTTCTACGGCCGCAATTGTCAGGCGAATCAATTTTTATTGCGGCAATGCACACTTTGCCGATCATGATGGCACCGGTTATCGTCGTTTCGAATATTTTCTGGGCAAAGTTTGAGTTTGCTGAGCGCCATCGCGAACAGGTGTCCTGGGAGACACCAAGCGTCAGTCAAACCCTTGTGGATGCCTATGTCGGAGAAATCTTCGCGTTGTGGATGTGGCCCACTGCAATTCTTCTAACCTACGCCGTCTACCGGGTCGGGCAGCTTCACCTCCACTTTTTGGCCGGCACTTCGCCTGGTTCCCAAGACGGTCCGCCCAACTATTGGTATTTGATTCCTTTAGCATTTCTGTTTCAGGTGATTGCGGCAATCGGGATGATTCTGCTGAGCCAGTATACGTCGAACATAAATATCGCATTGCATCTGGCAGGCAGTTACATGCTCTTCATCGGTTACGCAATCAGTATCCCGATCAGCGGTTTTATTTGCCATCGCCTGAAGCGTGCCAATGGCGGCAAGCCAGCCTGCCTAAACCTGGCGTTGAATTCGATACGCATTGTCATGTCCGCCACGATACTTCTCGGGACGCTTGTCTATTTCGTCGTATATACCATACGCAACGAGCCTTTGCCTGTCCCGGAACCGATCGTGCATTCATTTGTCGTGAATTTCGAAGTCTTTTTGCTGGTCATGTTTGTGGTCTATCTGGCGAGTTTTGCCCTGGAACAGTTTCACTTCGAATGCGCCCGCCGGATCGAACTTATCCGGGACCGCAGCATTTTGTCCGGGCGCAATTTATGATGTCGGGTTCCACAAGACCAATAACCATCAGCGGTATCGCCCGCGACTACTTCGCTACAAAGCTCAACTTAGAATTGCGGACCGAACCGGCTACCGTGATCTTATACCGGCCACTATCGTTTGTGCTTGCCTGGGCCTTTGCCCGAGCCGGCGTCCATCCGACGATCGTCACCGTCGTTGCGGGCCTCCTGAATCCGGTCATCCTCTGGGCTGTGATTGCCTTCGAGCCGTCCACCGCAATAATTGTCATCAGCCTACTCGGGATAATCTACGCGCTTCTCGATTGTGTTGACGGCACCCTGGCGCGGTGCCTTCAACTGACCAGCAAACTGGGACATTACCTCGATTTCATTTTTGATGTTTTTCATCGGTTCGTGTTCTACGCAGCACTGGGGTATTTGGCTGACCGCCTGATTGCACCACCCCCCGGCTCGGCATCCCTTGGAGTAAGCTGGATTGTCATGACAATGGCCGCTGCATGGTGTTCCGTGTTTGCCAAATTCTGCCGCCGGGACTTGAGATCCGGCGGGGGTCTTCTTGACGACACAGTTAACGAGGCCAACGACACGAAGGCAGCATCGGACAGCCAAGGCCTCCAGACCATTGCATGGGCCGTTTTTGCTGGCCTGGATCAACTTTATGCGATGCTCGGACTCATCGCGTGGTATTTTGGCGTCCTCGACTATTACCTCCTGTGGATTTTGCTGGTATCTGCGTGCGATGTTCTGATTGCACAGATCGATGCTTTACGTCGTCTGCACGAACACGATCAAAGCCACAAGGAACATTAACGTGCAAAGGCCCCTATCACGCTATGCGGGACATGGCCGCTCCCGGCGCATTTTGCGTCAATGGCCGCTCCATTCGAAAGTAACGAAGTAATGACCGGCCTTGTCATTTTGGTTGCCGTCATCGTTTTTTTGACAGCCGCATATTTCATTCACAGATTGTTTGAAGGAGAGCACCTCCTGTTCGATGTGCTCGATGAAGTACGCTTGGCCCGTGCCGAGATAACGCAGCTCGACCAGCAGTGCCAACAGAATCCAAATCGATCCGATGTGATTGTCAGCCTGACGACCATACCCAGCCGGATGCCATATATCGAAGGGTCTCTCAAAAGCCTCCTGGTGCAGAAACGGGCGCCAAAGGCGATTTACCTGAACGTGCCCGATTTCTCAAAACGCGAACAGGTCCCCTACGAAATCCCCGATACCCTCCGCAACCTCGAGACGGTCAAGATTGTTTCCTGTCAGGATTGGGGGCCGGCAACAAAAGTAATTCCGTCAATCCTGTCCCTGCCCTCCGACCAAAAAATCATCGTTGTCGATGACGACCGGCTTTACCCGTCAACTCTGATTGGCGACCTCGAACACGCATCCGAAGAGACGCCCGATGCCGCCGCTGCCATGAGTGGTTGGGTTGTTCCGGAAGATCTGACCGACCGGCCAACGACGATCCTGTCGAACCTGTTCAGGAAACCACCAGCGCCTGTGCGGGCAACCCGCCTTTCGAAACCATATCCGATCGATATCCTCCAGGGACTGACGGGCTATCTGGTCAAGCCACGGTTCTTCGATCATGACCGGTTGGTCGACTACAGCAGCATGCCTGACGCAGCGTTCTTCGTTGACGATGTCTGGATCAGCGGACAGTGCATGGCGGACAAATTCATTGTTCCGGCAAAGAGACTGTGCTGTCCACCCAAGAAGCACCTGCAATTGTTCAAGGACTCCAGCCTGGGCCGAATAAACAGTGGCCGCGGCGACGACAATCAGCGCAACAACACCATCATGATCCGGGCTCTGTCCGAACGTTGGAAAATCGGCGGCCCAAATGCCACTTGAACAACGTTAGTCCTGTAGAAAGACAACCCGCGCACCGCCAACACATACAAGCCGGCCCGTACCGTCAGAAGATGTCAGTCGAATCATGGCCTCCTTGTCGCCGCACTGAACAACACGGCCAGTGATCCGGATGGGCTGATCTACCAATAACGGCCGGATGAACCGGGCATCCATATGCTTGATGAAAGCATCCGGCCGCCACTGATTTATAACAGCCTCAAACTGACCCATGATCAGCATGCCTTGCACCGGCACCCCGTCCAGACCCACTGATATTGCCAGCTGATGGTCGGTGTGGATTGGATTGGAATCGAGCGCCGCCTCTGCGTAGGCAGCGATTCGAGCCTTTGAAATCGGAGCAACCGAGTGTTCAGGTATGATATCTCCGCGTTGCGGCAGGCCGTTTGTCATTGCCCGGCGCTTTCGACCGTTGGCTTCTGCAGCAAAAGAAGGGTCGCTTCCATTGTCAGCACAAGTTCACCGGATTCATCGACAACCGTTCCGGCAACATTCAGTCGGTCATTGTTGCCGGCACCACCGGCGGCATGAACATGCAAATGGTACGAACAATCGATCAAGAGCGACTTCTCATAGTCGAAAGATTGCCCGGCATGCAGAAAAACCGTTTCTGGGTCCGGCCGCGTAGTCATGATCGCATCTCTGACTTCTGGCAATGACAACCATCGGATTGGAAACGTCAGCGGCACAAAATCTGCTGCACCAGGCGAATTCGTAACCGGGTAAAGTGCGTTCAAAAAGCTTGAAACGTCATCCCGGTTGGTGGTCACCTCAACAGGGCCGATATCAAGCTCTTGCGGGGACAAACTAAGAGATCTCCAAATTCATGTCCGGGTCGCCCCTCAGGTCGCCGGCGTTACGATCAGGGAACTGTTTATTCCGCCAAACGCGAAGGAGTTGGTCAGGGCAGCGCGGATTGATCGTTTCTGGGCAGTGTTCGGCACAACATTCAGATCGCACTTGGGGTCAGCTTCAATCCAATTGATTGTTGGTGGCGCAATCTGCTCATTGAGCGCCTTCACTGTAACAACAAGCTCGATGGCACCCGCCGCTCCCAACGTGTGCCCGTGAATCGGCTTGGTAGAAGAAATCGACAATGCACTGGCATGAGCCCCGAATGTGCGCTTCAGGGCATCCGTTTCCGTCATGTCATTTAGCACCGTTCCGGTACCGTGGGCGTTTACATAATCGATTTCTTCAGGCGCCAGTCCGGCATCGTCGAGGGCCAACGTCATGGAACGGGCCGCCCCGTCTGGATCGGGCCGCACAAGGTCCCCGGCGTCACTGGTCGTGCCGTATCCTGCGATCGTGGCAAGGGCCGTAGCGCCGCGCGAGCGGGCAAAATCTTCCGCCTCGATTACGAGAATGGCAGCACCTTCACCCAGCACCATTCCGTTTCGCCCCTTCGAGAATGGGCGGCATTTGTCTGGTGTCATAACTCTCAGCGTCTCCCAAGCACGAAATACGGCTGGCGTGAGCAATGCTTCGCTGCCGCCAACGATTGCGCGGTCCGCCAGCCCCCAACGGATCATCTGCATCCCCAGGCCTACAGCCTGTGAACTGGACGAACACGCGCTTGAGACGGCGAGAGATGGGCCTTTGCACCCATACATCATGGTAATCTGTGACGCTGCTGCGTTTGGCATCACACGGGGTATCGCAAACGGGTCGTCCCGCCCTTTTTTGACATAAAAATTGTAGTGTCCTTCATCGTTCGTATCAGCACCACCGATACCTGAACCGACGATCACAGCTGTGCGTTCGCCCAGCGGGCCCTCGTTGTGCAAATCGGCTTGCTCTACGGCTTCGTCGGCTGCGATTAGCGCAAACTGACTAAAGCGATCGCACGTCTGTATCAACTGGGGACTGAAATGGTCCTGGGGATTGTAATTCTTGACAGCTGCTGCAATACGCACATGTTGTTTATCGGTCCTGTCAAGCAGGAACTCGTCAACGCCGGATACACCGTCACGCGCTGCATGCCACAGCGAATTTACACCGTGCCCTGCTGCATTAACCGTCCCCATTCCGGTTATGACAACGCGCCTCATGAAGTGTTCTGCCCACTCTTTTCCTCAATATGGACAGCAATGGCATCGATCAATTCGCCAACGGTTTTAGCTTCGGAAAGCGACTCGTTGACCGGAATATACACGCCAAACTCTTCTTCTATTGCCATCAGAATCATCATCAAATCCGCAGAGGCCACATTCAGACTGTCGAGCACGACTTCCGGTGCAACCCGGTCGCGTTCGATCATGCCTTCCGATGCGACGATATCGAGTATCCGATCGACTAGTTCTGTTTTTGTTTTCGGGATGGTTTTAGTCGCTGTCATTGAGTTTCGATTTCAATTTGTAATTCAATACCGCCACTTGGCCGTGGTTGGCATATCGCAGATCTCTAATCTGTAATAACTTTAATGTATGGCAAATCACGGCAACATCCTACCGTTTTCATGGCCGTCCGAAGAGTGCTGACTCTCTTTTATTCACACACCTATCTTGTGAAACGGCAAGGCCAGGTTAGTTCGATAGACAATTCTCTGAATGGAGGTTCCCGTCACTTGTTTCTTGCGCTGTAACTAGCTTTTGAGTTTCTCCCTCAATTGATTGCTCGACGCACGACATGAAGGTTTTCATGTCCAATCCAGGTTGGATGGGTTCCAAAAACAGCACCATAATTGTTCCGGGATAGCGTAGCCAGCTTCTCCGCGGCCAAAACAGGCCCGAATTGAGCGCGACCGGCACACACGGCACATTGAGCGCTCGATAGAGTGTCCCTATGCCTTGTTTGAACTCCAACTTCTGGCTCGGAGCGCCTCTCGTGCCCTCTGGAAAAATAACAACGTCCCTACCCTCCCGTGACCGTTTCCTGGCATCGCCCAACATCTTGGTTACCGACCCGAGGCCTGACTTTCTCTGAACCCCGATGTGCCCCATTTTCTTGATTACCCAGCCAATTACCGGCACCCAGAACAATTCGCGTTTTACGATGAAGACGGGATCGTTGAGCAAATACGCGAGCGCAACCGTCTCCCATGCCGACTGATGTTTCGAGGCTATCAGTACCGGTCCATTCTTGACGGGATACGCACCGTGAACTTCAAAAGTGAGCCCGCATATTGTTTTCAACTGCCACAAGAAAACGCGGAAGAAAGACTCCAAAATCCAGGCCGCCCACTGTCGTGGCAAAAACAGAAAGGGCAAGGCGACGCAATACACCACTCCTGTCGAAAAACTCGAAATGTGAAACACGGTTGAACGAACGAACACGACGACCGTGCGAAGAATCTTGTCGCGGTCACTCATGAATCGCTATCGACAGACGAGCCCTGATTGGACGCATTGCCCTGGCGATCCATAAGAATACGGCGCGCGCGAAAAAACCGCTGTAACGCAGTGCCATGCGCCAGCACACCGAACAGCCACAATCCAGGTTCCAGAATCAGGTTCGGAGCTTGCGAAAAATAATTGACGATACCGTTGGCAACAAGAAGCACGCATAGAAAGATCGTTCGCTCCAGCCTCTCAAAGAAGTCCGGCCAGTCGTCGTTGTCGATCGGCGTCTCAATCGCTGCCCGCGCCTTCGCGTAGCTGGTCAAAAAAGCACCCGACATGGCAAACATCACTACGGGCCACGTGCCGGTGGCTATGGCGATCGTCGCAAAAACGACAAACTCCTGGTAACGGTCGACCAATGCGTCGAGATAGCCGCCAAACAACGAGCATTCGTCTCGAAGTCTTGCCACAGCACCATCGAGG
>JAJFHC010000051.1 GCA_021775835.1 Hyphomicrobiales bacterium
TTCAAGGTTGAATTCGTAGAAAAGCTGTTCCTGACCTCGTGTCTGACGCCCCATCATCACACCGTCTCCAAAGCTGATGCACTAGGGAAATAGAATCACTGTTCGCAAAAATGCTCAACCGACTTTTGCAACACAATCGGACACAAAACAGCCGTGTTCACAAGACGTTCGATGGTTCTGCTAAGTGCCGTCAACCGACACTTGGGTTGGCGCAAGAAATGGCGATATTCAGCGAATCGCGATGCCGGCGGAGGAGCCGTCCACAGCATCAGAGATGGAAGTGCCCCGGGCCTTTCAAGCAGGACAACTAACCTCAATACTTGGAATTGAGCCCCCGGATGTAATTTCCGTTATCTCTGCCGGGCCTCGCAGATCATTGACTTTTCCGGGATTTTCTATATATGTAAACCTTACGTGCTACATTCGTTTTGGTGCGACCTGGACAACCGGTACGCCGATTAGCTTAGTTATTCCCTGACAATGTGAACGTGAATATCAACCGCCGTCGCATGATGCGACGCGCGGCATCAACTCCTGTTAGAGGACATAACTATGACTACTGGTACCGTAAAATGGTTTAACCCGGCCAAGGGTTTCGGCTTCATCGAACCTGAGGATGGCTCGAACGACGCTTTTGTCCACATTTCCGCTGTTGAGCGCGCCGGACTGAGCGTGCTGAATGAAGGACAAAAGGTTTCTTACGAACTTCAGCCCGGACAAAACGGCAAATCGTCCGCGGAGAGCCTGTCTATCGTCGAGTAGTCAGGTAGGGAAACCGCCTCCGACTGTTGTTGGAGGCGGACCGTTCCGCGCCTATCCCTTCGACTCCCTTCGACTTTCAATGAACGACGACCTGCGGAGTCCGGCTTTTCGTTCTATGCCACCGCTCATCGCGGCTTTGCAAGCGGCCCGAAGATGCCGAGCACTGGCTTGAAGGATATCGCAAGTCTGGTTTGATCCAATGAACCAGAGATGAGCCCCATGTCCGATAATGGGATGGACCGGCTGCTCCACTGAGCCAGTAGGTTAGGCTTTGCGCCTTCAACCTGCAAACACAGGAGCAGCATCCCATGACCAGGTCATCCAATAAGTCTCCAACAGAACTTGCTGTTGTCGGCATTGATATCGGCAAAGATGTCTTCCATCTCGTCGGCTTTGATCCGAACGGCAAGATTGTTCTACGGCGCAAGATCAAGCGTATGGCGCTTGTGGCAGCCTTCGAGAAGTTGCCGCGAGGTATCGTCGGCATGGAGGCGTGTCTCAGTGCTCACTTCGTCAGTCGCACGTTACGCATGCTGGGCTTCGAACCCCGTATCATTCCGGCAAAATACACCAAGCCCTTCGTAAAGGGGCAGAAGAACGATTACAACGATGCGGAGGGTATTGCTGAAGCCGCATTACGCCCGAACCTGAAGTGCGTCAGCGAGAAGTCGCAGGATCAACTGGATCTGCAGGTGCTTCATCGCGTGAGATCACGGCTGGTCTCACGACGCACGGCAACGATTAATCAGATCCGAGCCTTTCTTATTGAACAAAATATTACGGTCCGCACGGGAGCAAGTGCGCTGCGGAACTCGCTGTTTGTTATTCTGCAAAATCGTGAGGATGAGATCTCACCACGCATGAGCGATATCATCGTTGGGCTCTATGAAGACTGGCTCTGGCTTGATGAGCGGATCGAGGGGATCACGAACCAGATCGAAAAGATCAGCCGAACAGAAGACAATTGCGAACGTCTCATGAGCATCCCAGGCATCGGTCCCATGATCTCGACAGCTATGGTCGCAGCGATCGGTACAGGCGAAGCGTTTGATCGAGGCCGCGACTTCGGTGCCTGGTTGGGGCTCGTTCCACGGCAATACAGTACAGGCGGCAAACCGGTCCTCGGACGTATCTCCAAACGAGGCAATCGATATCTGCGGACACTGTTCGTGCAAGCAGCCCATGTCATATTGATGCGACCAAAGAACTGGGAGAAGTTCAGCTTCGGTCCCTGGCTTGAGCAAGCGCAGGGGCGAATGCACAAGAACAAGCTTGCCGCGGCCCTCGCCAACAAACTAGCGCGCATTGCCTGGAGCGTTCTGAGCAACGGAAAGAAATTCGACACACACAGAATTGAGGCGGTATCAATCTAACAGACACCTTCTCGACGGAGTTCGCGACTGAGAACACTGCATGGAACGGATCAAGAAACGCCCTCAAAGTCTGATGACCCAACTGGCTGTAGAGCAGTCTGTCCGATAATGAGACCACTGGAGCGGGCGTATTCCCATCAAGGCCACGGCCCGCGTGCCGATCAAACAGGCCGGATACATATGAGCGACTTCCAATATCCAAGCACAAAACTCACTTGCGTCCAGCAGCCGGTCCATACATTGGGTCATTAGGAGACCAACAGGCACGTCTTCCGCAGTGTCCGCTAATGATGCGTGAGCAGACGAACCGGTGAGGGAGCGAACATCGCCCCTCCATTGTCAGTTGTCGGTGTTACTGGACACGAACTTGGCGCCCGAGCATTGGCCGGGATGCTCAGCCATAGTCTATCATCGTTGCATCGCGGCGCTCGCGGTGCCACTGCCAGTAAGTATCTTTCAGACGCACCGAAATTGGCCCCGGTCGATCGTTCGAAAGGATGGTTCCGTCAATGCGCGCGGCCGGCATGATGCCGCCGGCTGTGGTCGACGTGAAGATCTCATCCGCTCCGCGCAATTCGTCCGCAGTGATAGGGCGGATTTGAAAGGGAATGCCCAACGCGTCGCAGAGATCAAAGACCGTCTGTCGTGTGATCCCCTCCAGGGCGCCGCGATCGGGTGAAGAAACTTTGCCGTCACTAACCAGGAAGACATTGAAACCAGGTCCTTCGGTCACAAACCCGTCCCGATCCAGCAAAACGGCGTTGTCGGCTCCCGCATCCTCGACCTCAAACAGGGCGCCTATCATGTCGCCCCAATGATAATTCTTGATGGTCGGGTCAACGCTCTCGGGCGGAATACGCTCGGTCTTGGCGATGATCAGGTGCGCGCCGCGCGACTGTACCTCGGGCGAGATCACATCAATCCACGGTATCGCATAAGCATAAAAGCGGTTGGTGAGAAGGCTGGGTGCCCGGGGCATCCCCGGCAGCGGCACCCCACGGGTTGTTAACATTGCCACATAGGCGCATCGCAACCCGCTGAGACGGACACACGTTGTCAGGATTTCGCCAAGCTCACTCCGGTCGTAGGGGATTTTCATCCTCAATCCGGCCATCGAACGCTCGAACCGGCTGAGGTGCTGGTCTAGCCGAAAGAACGCACCGTCCCAGACATGGACGACGTCATAGGTCACGTCAGACTTGTTGAATCCCCAGTCCATAACCGAGATCGACGCTTGGTCAGCCGGAACATATGCGCCCATGGCGAAGGCTGCGCCTTTGGAAAAATCATGGTCGGCAATCGTCTGTGGTGAGTTCAGTTGGTTCATCAAATCGCCTTCTTCCGATCACTTTCAAAAAGCCTGTCGCGATACCTGCCGATCTCAATTTGTATTGTCATGAAAACAGGCCGGCAAAGCAAGAAACGCTTGCCTGCTTCTGGTTCAACTCGGACGCTGAATTTCGCCGCAACTGACCGCACTGAAGTCTCCAACCCGCTGAACGTCGCGCCCTTCCAGCCGCTCACGATCTCGGTTATCGTTCCAGCTCACTGACACAAATTGGTCGGGAGGTGAACGTGAGCAGATACGACAGGTTGATGAGCCGGATAGCAGACGGCCAGCGCATTCTGATCGATGGCGCCACGGGCACGGAGATCGAAAGGCGCGGTGTGCCGCAACTGGAGAATGCGTGGAACGGCGGTGGTGCGCTAAGCCATCCGGATGTCCTTCGAACCGTGCACGAGGACTACATCCGCGAAGGTGCGGAGATCGTCATCGCGAACACTTTCGCCACCCACCGCCAGGCCTTGCGTGAGGCAGGCGTCGAAGATCGGTTCGAGAGCCTCAATCGACGCGGTGTTGAACTGGCGGCCAAGGCCCGTGACCGCATGGAGACCCCTGACGTCCTTGTGGCGGGTGGAATATCGTACTGGTCCTGGGCAGGAGACTGGATCTCGGCCGCAGAGTTGTCAACCGATGCGGAAGAACAGGCAGCGATCATGGCCGACGCCGGCGCCGACCTGCTCATGCTCGAGATGATGATTGATATCGAACGCACGCTGGTGACCCTTGAGGCCGCACAAAAGAGCGGGTTGCCCGTGTGGGTCGGTTTTTCCTGCAAGGCCAGTGAGGGTGGTGAGCCCGGTGCCATGAACTTGCGTGACGGTGAACCCCTCGCCGACGCCTTGGATGCTCTTGCAGACAGAAACGTGCCGCTGGTCAATATCATGCACACGGTGATTGAGGACATCGGCCTCTGCCTCGATGTTGTTGAAGATCACTGGTCGGGCCCGGTCGGCGTCTATGCCCACTCAGCCCGTTGGGTGAACCACGTTTGCTACTTTGACGTGTCGGTATCGCCTGAGGACTATGCGTCGCAATCGCAAGCCTGGCTTAGCCGCGGCGTCCAGGTCATAGGCGGCTGCTGCGGATTGGGGGTCGACCACATCAACGCCTTGAAGCCGCTCGTGTGAAACATATGCGCCGCGCGACAGCGGCGGTGGGTCAATAGTCGTCACCGTTGGTGTTACCGGCCAAACACGTTGGCGGCGACTTCGCGGACGGCATCAATAAAGAGGTCGTCTTCGTTGCCGTCACATTGCGGTACCAGGTCATCGTATAGGGATTTGGCATCGCTGAACGGTTCCGGAGACTCCCCATCCAGCCCGGCGCCCTGATCGCTTCGCCCGGTCACATACCCCATCGCCCATTCAAGGAATTTCGTGGTGGCGGTCTGGTCCCCCCTCGCCACAGCATCATTGAAAGCCTTGCATGTGGTTGTCCCAACCCCGAGTGGCATTTGTCCGGTCTGTGCCTCCAGTGCCGTGGGCAACAGGAGAACCGTTGCAACAAAAAACCATTTTGCCATTTATGCCCATCCCTCCGTTGCTGTCGCCCGGCGTATAAGCTTGCATGCGGCTGCCCGCCGCCGCAAGGTAGCATCCATTGCCCGTCATCAATTTCGGAAAAATCATGGCTGACGTAACCATAATATGTATTGTCCGGCATGGTTACGCGACGACGGCGATGACCATAGAAAACCTCTATGCCAGCTCCGAGATCCCTTTCAATCTGATCTTCGCCGATATGGCGTCTCCGCCCTCGACCAGGGCCTATCTCGAGGAACAGGCAGCAGGGCGCGACAACTTCGTTCATCTGCGATTCGACGAATTCCGGTCGCGCCAGTCCGCCAGACTTGAAGCGCTCAAACTGGTGGACACCCGATATGTTGTCCTCATCGATAACAACATACTGTGCGAGCGGGGATGGCTTGAAAACCTGATTGGTGCCCAGCAGGAAACCGATGCGGACATGGTTTCGCCTCTAATATTGACGCACGGTGGAGACGTGCACTTCAGTGCCGGTCTCGTGGTGCGCGAACCGGCCGAGAAGTGGTGGCAAAAGCCACAGGTGGAACGCCCCCACCAACAACCGGGAGTACGGGCGGCGACCAATTTCACGGAAAACCAGTTCGTGCAAATCGACATTGATTTCGTGGAAAGCCATTGCTGTCTCGCGCTGACCGACAGCCTTCGTCTGCCGCGTGTCCTCGTGGAGAAAATGCACAATGCCCAGACGACGGCCTACGCCTCCTATCGCCTGAAGTTCAAGCACGGAAAGCGCCTGGTGCTCGAACCGTCGGCGGTCGTCTCCATTGTGCCGATCGGCTTCGGCTATGACTTGCCGTGGGTCTGCACCTGTTACATGGACCTGGAAATGCTCAAGGGATCGTACCGCCGGTTTGAAGCCCTGATCGGCAAAGGGCCGGGCACCGACGTCAACCGAAGCCTGAAGTGGCACGCCCATCATCTCAAGCACATCCTGCTGTCCATGCTGGAAGACAATCGGCTCGACAGAACTGACCAGATCGACATCGCCGAGGTGCCCGCTTACATCAGGGGATACGATCACCAACTGCCACAGGACGCCGACATCCGCATCAACGATACCATTCGGCCCTTTGTTGAAAAGAAATATCCCGAACTGCGCGACCTCATGGACCTGTGGCTGAGCGGGGCCGCTCCCCAGGCCACGAAACTTCAACGGTTGGTCCCGGCCTGGGCTTGATCTCCTCCGTGGTCCTCCAGACCTGACGTTGTTTTCGCCGATAGCCTGACAAAGCGCCGTGTCAGCATGAGGGACGTCGCGGAAAGGCCGATGGCCAGTCCCCACCACAGTCCGGCCGCACCGTACCCGAAGACGAAGCTCAGGAGATATCCGCAAGGGATGCCAAAGACCCAGTAGCCCAGGGCGGCAATCCACATCGGCACAAATGTATCCCGCATGCCCCGCAGCGCACGCACCGAGATTGCGCCCATGCCGTCAAAAATCTGAAACACGCCGGCGATAACGAACAGGCTCGCGACGAGCTTCAGGACCTCCTGGTTGGCCGGGTCGTCGACATCGATGAACAGGGCCGCCAGCAACTCGGGCACGGCAAGAAAAACGCAAGCGGCGGCAGACATGAACATGATCCCACTGCCCAGGCCCAGCAGTCCGGCACGCCGCGCCTGAGCAGGCTTGCCTTCACCGAGACTCAAGGCAACCCGGATGGCGGTTGCCTCGCCGATGGCCATTGCAACCACAAACGTAATCGCAATAGTGGAAATGACGATCTGGTTGGCGGCCAGGGCAACAGCGCTGATGGTGCCCATGAGAATCGCGATCACGGCGAACAGACCCTCTTCCAGCATGGCAAGTCCGCCAAGCGGCGCACCCAGAGTGAGCACTTGCCAACAGTCGGTCAAAGTTCCCCGGCGGCGCCATTTGAGAAGCGGGAACGGTCGGTAATATTCCGCGCGAAGGATGTGCCACAAGAGAGCGCCGAACATGGCCCAGCAGACGATACTGGTGGCCCACCCCGCACCGCTCACGCCCAACGCCGGCAGTCCGAAGACGCCGAACACAAGCCCATAGCTGAGCACGGCATTCAGTCCGACGGCTGCAATTGTGATGACCATCACCGCACCCGGCCGTGACAACGCTGCCACAAATTCGCGCAACACGACAAACCAGATGCTGGGAAGAAAACACCAGACGGCTGCGTGCAGGTACATTTCTCCGTAGACGAGTACCTGCGGGTCCTGGCCCGTCAGCGACAGAAGTGGCGCCAGGAACCAGATCAGGGCCATGCCGGGTACCGCCAACGCGACGCTCAGCACAAGTCCCACCTGGACCTGGCGTGCCGCAGACGGCTTATCGCCTGCCCCGATGGCTTCCGCGACCAGCACGCCGATCATCGAGATCGCCGCCATGCAGAAGAGCATGATCGCAATCATCAGATCTCCTGCCAGGCCGACCGCCGCCAGTTGCAAAGTTCCCAGTCGGCCGACAATGGCCAGGTCCGTCAGCATCATGGCGATCTCGGCGAGGTAGGCTGCAGCCAGGGGAGCGGCGACAATCAGAAGAGACTTCAGCTCCGTAATCAGGGTCGACGAGCGTTGCCCGGCGCCGGGAGAGGGTTTTTGATCGGCATTCATCGTGGTTTCCCGGTCACCGTCGTGAAGTGGGTTTGGGCGGAGGCGCAGAGAGTTCTGAAGTCGTCGGACGATTGGCATTCAGCTCCGGCTCTCCATGCCCGATTGCGCGGCAAGGATCAACCGGGCAGATCGGCCGGTTCGGGTGGGTCGGATTGACTCGCTTTATCGGGAACGCAACAGTGCATGATGCAATCTCGCCGCAGGCGGTGGAATGACATGATGACAGGATCAGCAGTCTCGGTGCAGGATGTCAGCGATGTCGAAGGAGAACCCCGATGTTCGTGTACACCCGTGAAGACGTTGAAGCGGCAGGACGGCTGAAACTCCAGCGCGACGGCAAGATACGTTCCGCGCGCTATTTGACGGCGGCCGATGGCATGGGGTTCTCATTGCATCTCAACGTTACCTGCTCCCTGCCGCCGGTGGACCTCTGGTACAAGAACCATTGGGAGGCTAACTACGTTCTTGACGGGGAAGCCCAGATCGGCGACCTGGCATCCGGCGATATCGTGCCGGTTGCCGTGGGGGAGGCCTACCAGGTGGGCCCCAAGGACCGACATACTTTCGGTGTGAAGGACAAAGCCAGCCACATTAGCGTCTTCAGCCCGGCCCTGAGCGGCGAGGAAGCCCACGACGAGGACGGCGCCTATGCGGCGAACGGTCCGGTGCCGCCCAACGACGGCCGCATGTTCGTGCGCCGTGCTGAACAGATGCGCCAGGCGGGTCACGAAATGGTTGTGGCGAACGGCCAGGCGCGCACTATCCGCATGATCACGGCAGCCGATCAAGTAGGCTTCAGCCTCTCCGACGTCCATCTCGCAGCCGGCGTCGCCACCGACCTCTGGTACAAGCATCACCAGGAAGCGAATTTTGTGATCTCAGGCAGCGGTCAAGTCGAAGACCTGACGACCGGTGAGGTCTGGGCGCTCGCTCCCGAGACGGTTTACTGCGTCGGTCCCGAGGACCGTCATCGCCTCAGCGCGACATCCGACCTGCATCTTCTGAGTGTCTTCTGCCCGCCGTTGCGAGGCGACGAACAGCACGACGCCGACGGTGCCCTGGCGCCAAGCGACTGATCCGCGGATTCAATTTTTCGTTCGCCGGACATGATCCGGGGTCCATCGCCGGTGCGATCAGGCGTGGCGGTCGCGAGTAGGTCCCGACTCGAGGTCGGGAAACGGGCAGGTCTTTGACTTCGGGGCTGGTGGAACAGGTGCAGCCTCCGAAGTGCTCAGCCTACTCTGGTCACCAGGTGCAGAAAGTTTTCGACCAACTGGTCGCCGGATTCCTTGTCGTGATAATTGCTCATCAGCTCCGGATCTGAGTTCTTCCATCCAACGCTCAAGGTCTCCCACGTGGCCTCGGGATGAAACTGGGTGGAGTAGCAGTGATCTCCGAAATCGAGGGCAGCGACGGGAACCTTGCCGCTTTGGGCCAGCAACGTCGTGCCCGTCGGCACCGAGGTGACGTGTTCTGTGTTGGCATACTGGAACCCCGCCTGATCGGCAATCGACGCCATGATGGGGGAGGCCTTGCCGGCTTCCGTAAGATTTGTGGGGAACGTCCCGGCATAGGGTCCATCCTGGAATTTTTCGACACCGGCGCCCAGCATGTGAGACAGCAATTGATGGGATCCGCAAATCGCCAGTATAGGAATTTTATGGGTGCGCATGACCGGCAGCCAGGCCCGAACCTGCTGTTGCCACGGTGTGTGGTCGTGAACCGAGTTGTAGCTGCCGGCGAGCACCAGCCCGTCGACCTCCGCCGCCTCCGGCAGCACTTCACCGATACACACATTGCAGGTGCTGATCGATATCCCGCCCACGTGCCCGAAGCGTTTCTGGAACCAGACGCCTTCCTTGTCCTTGTCTTCAAAGTCGTCGTAGACCGAGGCATCGTAGCTGCCGGGGGCGCCCATCATCTCGACATAGCAGACCCGTTTTGGTCCTTGTGAATTCGTCCTGGTCAAATCTGACTGCCCCTCTTGAGTGTAACGTCAATATTTAGGGGGCGGACTTTAGAGCATAATCCGTCCTCGTTGAATCACTTTGCGACAGTGTCATCGCGTCGCGTGATTATCGACCACCCACTTCTCGAACAGGATTGCCTCGGGTTTCCGGCGTTCGGCATTCTGGGGGCGCAGGAGATAGATGGCCTCTTCGGTTGCCAGTCGGTCGTCTGACGCAAAGACCAGCCGGCCCGACCGGACATAGTGCGCGGCAAAACGGTCGTGGATCAGTGCCACCCGGTTGCTCACAGCCGCCTGTTCGCAGGCTGTCAGCGACGAATCGACCCGGATGTCCGAGCGGTGCTTGCCTCGGTCGACCCCGGCCAGGCCGAAGAACCGGCTCCAGTTGTCCTCGGCTCCCATCACATGCAAAAGCGGGTGGGTGGCCAGGTCGGTCGCTGCGGCAGGGACCCCGATGGTCCGTGCCGTGTCGGGTGAGCAGACCGCAACCAGCCGGTCGCTGAACAGGAATTGCGCATCGTGGTCCGGCCATTTGCCGAAGCCCAGCCGGAACTCCACATCCGCTTCTCCGCTTGCGGTCCGGTCGGCCCAGATCGTGCTGGTGAGCTGGATCTCGATTTGCGGGAAGGTCTGCTGAAAGGGGTCCACGAGTCCGGTCAGCCAAAGGGCGGTGTAGCTGATGGGCGCGCGGATGTTCAAAACAGCGGCGCCGCTCTGACCGAACACACCGGTTGTGGCCCCGAGGATATCCTCGAACGCTTTTCGCACGGTTGGCAGATAGGCTTTGGCGGCCTCGGTCAGGCGCAGGCCCCGGGGCAGCCGTTCGAACAGGGAATGGCCGATATGCCGTTCCAATCCACGCACGCGATGGCTGACTGCCGACTGCGAGAGATTCAATTCCTTGGCGGCAGCTGCGAAATTCTCGTACCGGGCGGCGGCCTCGAACGCCTGAAGAGCCAGCAACGGGGGCAGTCTTTTGGGCAATCTGTTTCTCCGGAATATTCTAAGCCGCGAATTAAAATGGGTCTAACGACCTTAAGAATGCATTTGATATATCCATACAGCAGAGCGACCATACCTGCCAGATCAAACAAGGGGTTGTCACATGCAGGTAGGATTCATCGGTCTCGGCAATGTCGGGGCAAAGCTTGCCGGAAGTCTGGTGCGTAACGGGTTCGATGTCCTGGTCCGCGATGCCGACCGCACCGCGGCAGAGCCGTTGTTGCAGGCAGGCGCACGGTGGTCGGAGTCCGGCAAGGCACTGGCCGAGGCCAGTGAGATTGTCATCACCTGTCTGCCGTCGCCAGCCGTGTCGGCACAGGTTCTGGAAGAACCGGACGGTGTGCTGGACGGGTTCGCCGATGGCAAGATCTGGCTGGAAATGTCGACCACGGAAGCCGAGGACGTCAGAAGGCTGGGTGCCCTGGTTGACGCCAGGGGCGGTATTGCCATGGACACGCCGGTCTCCGGCGGATGCCACCGCGCCTCCACCGGCAACATCGCGATTTTTGCCGGCGGCGAGCGCGCAGCCTTCGAAAAGGTCCTGCCGCTGCTCGCGACCATGGGCCGACAGGTCGTCCACACGGGCAAGCTGGGTACCGCCTCGGTCCTGAAAGTGATCACCAACTATCTGGCCGGTGTACAGCTGGTGTCGACCGGCGAAGCCTTCATGGTGGCGAAGAAGGCCGGGATCGATCTGGCGGTTGCCTACGAGGCAATCCGCGTCAGTTCGGGCAATTCATTCGTGCATGAGACAGAAGGCCAGGTGATCCTGAACGGCAGTTACAACATCAATTTCACCATGGATCACGAAGTCAAGGACCTGACCCTTTTCAACGAACTCGGCAAGGGTCTGGGCGTGCCGCTGGAGTTGTCGCCGGTCTGTGTCGACATCATGCGGGACGGCCTGAAACGCTATGGCCCCCGTGTCTGGTCCAGCCAGGTGGTCAAGCGTCTTGAGGACGATTGCGGCGAGGCCTTGAGGGCGCCCGGATTTCCCGAAGAACTTGTCGACCATGAGCCCGAGGGAGAAGGCGGCGAAGTGGTGATCGAACACCGCAACGGCTACGAGTGAACTCAGATGGGATCGACAATGCCATGACAGGTGCAACACATTCCGCTTTGAACGCTGAACAACTGGACGCCTTCGAAAGAGACGGTTTTCTGGCAATCGAAAGCCTGGTCGATCCTGAGGACCTGTGCCCGATCGAGGACGAATACGCCGCCTTGTTGGATGATCTGGCAAACGAGTTCTACGTCCAGGGACGCATTTCAGACCGATTCGCCACTCTTTCGTTCGGTGAGCGCTATTCATGCATTATCGCCGAGTTTCCCGACCTGCACCGCTATTTCAACATTTCGCTGCCCTTGCTGAACGGGGATATCGATCCTGACAACTTCAACATGCATGGCGGCCCGGCTGTCTTCAATCTGATGCGGCATCCGAAGGTGCTCGATGTTGTCGAGGCCATCGTCGGCCCGGAGGTCTACTCCAGCCCCGTGCAGCAAATGCGTATGAAGCCGCCGGCGAAAACCGTCCACGGCGACTTAAAAGGCCATTCCAATGTGGGGGCCACCACATGGCATCAGGATATTGTGGCGCTGCTGCCGGAAGCCGACGACACCCGGCAGCTTACGGTGTGGCTGGCGATCACCGCGGCGACGGTCGAAAACGGGTGCCTCGTCTCGGTTCCAGGCTCCCACCGCGAGGGACCGAAGGTGCATTGCTCGAACCTGGCCATTGCCTCCGAACCCCAGGTTCCTGAAAAGGTGATGGCCGGGCGCGACGCTGTGCCGCTGCCGGTCGGCAAGGGTGGCGCGGTTCTCTTTCACAAGATGAACGTTCACCGGGCCTTGCCCAACCTGTCGGACGACCTGCGCTGGAGCATGGATTTGCGCTACCACCCGACCGGCGAGGCGACCGGACGCCCGGCCTTCCCGGGCTTCGTCGCCCGCAGCCGCGCCAATCCCACAACCGAACTGCAAGACCCGGCGGCCTGGGCGGCTTCCTGGGCTCAGGCCCGAAACGACATTCTGTCCGGACGCTACCGGGGGCGTTTGTTCGAAGACACAAGGTGGAACGATGCGGCCGTGTGCTGACCGCCAGCCACGCTCAACACGAGAGACGCCGTCAGCGATCTCATGGTCAGCGACCTGAATCGGCTTCGTCCCGCCTAGCCGGAGAACGATGAAGGGGTGGTGGGATACTCAACCATTTCATCGTCATCCTTGCCCGCGTGAAACGGGGGCGAGGATCCAATCGCCATGGCATAGTCAGCAGGAATGCCCATGGATTCTCGATCCCGCCGCCGGCGTGACCAAGAATGACTCGGTTGGGCTGGTTATCAAACGAGAGCAAAAGTACAGATCAACGGATACGGCCCATAACCGCCCGTGAGTCCCTTACGGAAACCGGTTTGTCTATGAGGCAGCCGGGTAACGGGTGAAAATCTCGCTCGCCCCATCCTGTCTGAACAGGAAGACGTTGTAGGCTTCACGCTCGGATTCAGGCCCCATGCCGGGTGAGCCGTAAGGCATTTCAGGCACCGCCAGTCCAAGCGCATCCGGTTTTTCGGATATCAGTCGCCGGATATCTGCCGGGGGCACATGACCTTCGACAAGATAGCCTTCAATCATGGCGGTGTGGCACGAGATCAGGTTCTGGGGCACTCCCTTCGAAATTTTCAGCTTCACCAGTTCGGCGGGATGAAGCATTTCGTCAGTAACCGCAAACCCTTCGCTCTTCAGGATTTCGACCCAGGCGGTGCAGCATCCGCATCCGCGCCCCTTGATGACATGGATGGCGGGGCCTGGTTGCCCGAACGCCGGCAGGGTCATCACACTAGGCAACAAAACCGCACCAGCAAGGAGACGGCGACGGGTGAGTTTCATGGTGTTTTCTCCAGGTTTCCCGATAACATTTTGAACGTTATCTGACTTCTCGTCAGAGTGTGTCTGGTGCAGATGTCATCTATGAGGCAAAAACAGGTATTCAGCAACACCGGTGTATGATTGGAACCGGCCTTTCGATGGTTCACGAAATTGGCTGTTTTGGAGTGTCGAGACAAACGCTATTGCAGTAACGCGGATCACAAACCCGGTCGCCCACAGCCCGGATCGCAGAGGATTTCATGGACACAACCGCACTGGTCATTTTCGCCGGCGCCCTGGCCGTCACCGCAGGCTCGCCCGGACCGAGCATCGCGGCCCTGGTCGCGCGCGTTCTGGCGCGCGGGCCCCGCGATGTCCTGCCGTTTCTGTCCGCCATGTGGATAGGTGAGGCCATCTGGCTGACCTGCGCGGTCTGGGGACTGGCGTCGATCGCCACGACCTATCAGCTTGTCTTTTCGATCATCAAGTGGGCCGGCGTTGTCTATCTCTTTTTCCTTGCCTGGAAAATGTGGACCGCACCCGTCCAAACCGGCCAGGAAGACCTGCCCAGGGGATCGTCGGCAAAACTGTTCGCCGCCGGCCTGACCGTGACACTCGGCAATCCGAAACTGGTGGTCTTCTATCTGGCGCTGCTGCCGGCCATCATCGATCTGAACACGCTCACCGTCTGGGGCTGGGGTCAGCTGGTCGCGACCATGCTTGCGGTATTGATTGCCATTGACCTGGCGTGGGTGCTGCTGGCCGCGAGAGCACGGTTGTTGTTGAAGAGCGAACGCGCCGTCCGGGCCGCAAACCGCTGCAGTGCCGGTATGATGGCGGCTGCCGCGTCGGCCATTGCAGCGCGGTAGCAGGTGTTGTCCCGGACAAGTCGACATTGTGGATCAACTCGAACAGAGTGGATTTCTCCGGTAGGTTTCACCAACAAACGCATCAAAAAGCCAATGAGGTATTGAATGACAGACCGTCTCGGATCAATCGACGTCTTCCCGCCAGCGGGCCAGTATGTCTACATGGATGCGGCCTCTGTGGGGCTCAGCCATGCCAAGGGTGCCGCCGCGATATCTGACTGGCAACGCGCCTTGGCAGAACGAGGGACCGTCGCCTTTACGGAACAGGACGAAGTCGACTGTCTGGATGGTCTCAACAATGCCACCGCCAGGCTCTTCAACGCCGGGGTTGACGATATTGCTACCGCGTCCAGCGAAACGGTGCTGATGTCCTCGCTGGCCTGGGCCGTCATGCCGCCGGCGGGGACCACCGTCGTTTCGACCGAAACGACCCATCCCAGCACGGTTTATCCCTGGATGCGCGTGGCGCAGCACACCGGTGCCGAGGTCCGCTGGGCCAAGGCCAATGAGCGGTTGTCCATCGACCCCGATGAACTCGAAGACCTGATCGACGACTCAACATCCGTCGTCTGTCTGTCGCATGTGGAATGGGGCACAGGACAGGTCTTCGATCTGAAAAGGTTCTCGGATGCCGCCCACAGGCACGGAGCAATCTGCGTCGTCGACGCCACCCAATCCGCCGGCCAGATACCCATCGATGTCAAGGCGAGTGGCGTGGATGCCGTGGCGACGTCGACCTACAAGTGGCTGTGCGGACCGTTCGGCACGGGCATGATGTACGTATCGCCGGTACTCCAGTCCCTGAGTCCCGGCATTGTCGGCTGGCGGTCCCACAAGGACATGTGGGATTTTCAGGCGGACCGTCTTGAGTACACCGACAGTGCGAAACGCTATGAGTTCGGAACGATGGCGTATGGAACCGCATTCGGGGCAACCGAGTCGTTGAACTATCTGCTCGACATTTCGATCGGGAGAATTGCGGAACACAATCGACGGCTATCCGGCCATTTGATCGAAGGGCTGGGAGACTTGGGCGCGATGGTACTGGGACCGGAAGACAGTGCCCAACGTTCGGCGACCGTCGCCGCCCGGTTTCCAGGCAAAGACAGTGCCGATTTTGCAAGCACCCTCAAGCAGGCCGATGTGATCGCTTCATTGCGCCGTGATTTTATCCGCTTCTCGCCGCACCTCTACAATTCGATCGACGATATTGACCGGGGTTTAAGCGCGATGAGGGGAGCGCTCTGACTGTTGAACGCATGTGCATTTGAATTTCGGCGGCAGGGTCCACCGACCTTAACGTTGTCGCGAGCCCTTCGAAAAGATTTATCGTTCTTGAGGTGTGTCACCGGGACCAAACGTGCCGGCGGCCCTGAGCAACTCTTCTGATTTCACGGCGCTCGCCTTCAGCGACTCGATAAGTGTCTGGGCCAACAGCGAGACCGGCTTGTAGGACGATCGCATCAACGCGATATCGAAGGTTATGGCGGGCTGGAACAGGCGCCATTCCAACCCCTGGCCGGCGTAGTCGATGGCGGTGAGCGCATCGATGATCGCGATGCCGACACCCCGCATGACAAGTTCGCAGGCCACCTGGGTCGTGAATGTATCGACCCGTCGAACCGGACGGGCATCGCTGCCCTCCAGCGCTGTCTCGACGGTCAGCCGCCATTGATCGAAATTGGACAGGGTGATCAGGGTATGCGGCGCCAGATCCTTCGCAGCGACGACGGATGCCCGGGCCAGGGGGTGGTCCTGCTTCATCACACAGACCAGCGGGATGCTCATGATGTGCTCATGCTGAAGGCCCGGCGTGTCCGCCATCTTGAGGCCAACGCCAATGTCGACCTGGCCGGTGGATATCGCGTCGACAATCCAGCCTGAACTGCGGATCGGCAAGGAAAGGGAGACATTGGTATGTTCGTTGAGAAACGGTCCAAGCGTTTCAGGCAGCCAGCTGCGCGCCAGCAGGGGCATGGCGGCGACCGAAATCTCGCCGGCCGGGTGGTGTTTCAGGCCGGTGACGAAACGCGAAAGATGATCCAGCCCCCGGTAACTGCGTTCCACCTGGTCGTACAGGGTCGTGGCTTCAAGGGTCGGCAGCAGCCGGTTTCCGGTCCGCTCGAACAGTTTCAGTTCGATGTCTTCTTCCAGCAGCTTGAGATATTTGCTGACGGCCGGCTGGGAAATGTGCAGCCGCTGGCTTGCGGCCGTGACCGAGCCTGATTCCATAACAGCTTTGAAAATCTCAATCTGGCGGATGTTCATAGGCAATTTACCTCTCGAACCACCATAACTAATTTTAAGAGCAGATGAAGATTTTCGTATTTGTGGCTATGTTGCCAACCCGTCATACTTCGCTTCCCGACGTCCCGGTCAAACAGGCGCACTTGCATGAGTATGACGAGCCAGCACTCCTCCCAGCCCTCTCAGGCCAAGGCGCCCGATTACGGTCTGCTGCCGGCGCCGCTCAGCGTCTACCGGGAACGCCTGGCCTGGCTGCAGGGTGACCTGCGCCAACGCGGCCTGAAAGGTGCCCTGTTGTTCGATCCGGAAAACCTGTTCTGGCTGACGGGCTATCAGACCATCGGGTATTTCACGTTTCACGCGACATTCATCGGGGTGGATACAGGACCGGTGATCATCGCCCGCATTGTCAACCGGGACCTGGCGCTGGCCTACGAGACCATCGCGGGCTTCGAAGCGATCGTTGATACGGCCGATCCGATTGAAATTCTGACCGGTTTTCTCCAGACAGCCGCCGGTGACGGGATAATCGGACTCGAGACCGGCAGCCGCAATCTTTCGGTCGCCGATCATGCCAGGCTCTGCAGTGCCGCCCCGTGCTCGTTCCAGGACTGGAACGGGGTAATCGAAAGCCGGCGCCCGGCCAAGGACACCTGGGAAATCGACTGCATGCAACGCGCCGCACGCGCAGCTGAGGCCGGTTTGCAGGCGGCCATCGACGAAGTGGCGCCGGGCAAGACCGAAAACGATATTGCCGCGGCCATGCATGACGCCAGCATTCGTGCGGGCAGTGAGTATCTCGGCCACGCCCCGTTGGTTGTCGCGGGCGAAACCACAGCACTTTGTTTTGCAATGTGGCGCAGGCGCCAGATCGCACACGGCGACGTTGTTCTGCTGGAGGCTGCCGGGTGCGTCGACCGGATGCACGCTATGTTGTCGCGTCCGGTCGTCGTCGGCAAACCGACCGACGAACACGTGGAAGCCGCCGATGCCTTGCAGGGCGTACTGGAATCCGCCATCGAGGCCATCCGCCCCGGCCTGACCGCCGGCGACGTCGACCGGCAGTGCCGCAGCGTCGTCGAAGAACGCGGACTCGGCAGCTTTTTCCGGCATCGCGCAGCCTACGGCATCGGCATCGGGTTTCCGCCCAATTGGTCGGAAGGCCACATCTACGCCATCCGCCCGGGCGACCCGTTGGTGCTGCGGCCCAACATGACCTTTCACGTCATCCCAACCCTTTTCAAAAAGTCCTTCGGCATGTGTTTCAGCGACAGCGTGCGCGTGACCGAAGACGGCTGCGAACTGCTGACCAATTTCCCCCGGCGCCTGTTCAGCGTCGGGGCTTGATTCACTGAAGCCAACAGAAAACCAACAGAGGGAAGAAGCTCATGACCAATCAGAACATTTCTCGCCGACGCGTACTGCAGACCGGAGCCATGGGATTTGCGACTGTTTCGCTGATACCCGGCGTGTCGCTTGCCGCGACCGCGTGGGACATGCCGAGCGCCTACGGTGCCGGCAACTTCATCTCGAAATCCTACGTCGCCTTTGCCGAGGACGTGAAGAAGCGCACCAATGGCGGCCTGGAAATAAAGGTGCATCCCGGTGGCTCCCTGTACAAGGGTTCGGACATCCTGCGCGCCGTCCGGGAGGGCCAGGTGCCGATTGGCGCACGTTTCCTGGGCGCGCATACCAAGGAAGCGCCAATGCTGGGTCTCGACACGGTGCCTTTCCTGGCAACCAATCGCGCCCAGTCGAAGAAGCTTTACGACGTCTCCCGGGGCGAACTCGATGCGGCTCTCGCAGAACGCGGCCTGAAGTTGATCTTTGCGCCGGCCTGGCCACCGCAGGGCCTGTTCTCGAAAAAACCGGTTGCCAGGGTCGAGGACATGAAGGGCGTAAAATTCCGTGCCTACAACGCGTCGACCACGCGGCTTGCGGAACTCATGGGTTCCGTGCCAACCAAGACCGAAGCCAGTGAAATTGCCCAGGCCTTCTCCACCGGTGTCGCCGAAGCGATGATGGCATCGGGGGCAATCGGCCTCTGGCAGAAGATCTGGGACTATTGCGACTACTATTACGAGGTCAACGCGTGGCTACCCAAGTCCGGCGTGATCGTCAACGCCGACGCTTGGAAGGGTCTCGATGCCGCCACCCAGGGCGCCGTCATCGAAGCCGCTTCTGCCGCGGAATCTGCTGTCTGGGATGAGATGGAAGTCCAGAATGCCGGGTACATCAAGACCATGAAGGAGAACGGTATGAAGGTGGAAGCACCGTCGGCAGAACTTCTCACCGGCCTCCAGGCGATTGGCGACAAGATGGCTGAAGAATGGGTCGCCTCCGCCGGTGACGCCGGCGCCAAGGTCATCGCAGCCTACCGCGCGGCCTGAAACCGGATCCTGACATGAAACCCGCGCTCGCAGTTCTGGATCGCACACTCGACAGGCTCTACCTGTTGTGCGGTGTCATTGCTGCGGGCGCGATTGTCGTCATCGCGATACTGGTGGCGCTCAGCATCCTGTCCCGCCTGGCAGGGATCTATGTGGGCGGGCTGACCGAGGGCGCGGGCTATGCCATGGCTGCGGCAGGCACCTTCGGACTGGCCTACACGTTCGGTGCCGGCGGGCACATCCGGGTCGACCTGGTCCTGAACCTGCTGCCGGCGAAACCAAGAGCGGGCGTAGAACTGCTGGCGCTGGCTGTCACAACCGCGGTCATCGTCTTTCTTGCATTCTATTTCCTGCGCATGGTGTCGATTTCATGGGAGTACGGCGACCTGAGCGACGGTTCGGACGAACTGCCCCTCTGGATACCGCAACTTCCCGCCGCAATAGGTATTGCCATTTTTGCACTGGCTCTGTGCCATCATCTGACCCGGTATGTCCTGACCAGGGAAGTCACCTGGGTGTCCGGTGAACGCAATCTGCTCGACGACGGCAAGGGAGATTGAGCGATGGATTCCGGTACGATGGCCCTCCTGTTCATGGTAATTCTGGTCGTGGTCCTGGCGCCGGGCGTGTGGATCGGTGCGGCACTGCTGGTTGTCGGTATCTTCGCCATGATGCTGGGGTCGCCGCGTCCAATCGGCCCGGCCATGGCGACCACGGTCTGGTCCCACATATCGCTCTGGGGGCTGGCCTCCTTGCCCCTATTCATCTGGATGGGTGAAATCCTGTGCCGGACACGATTGTCCGAGAACCTGTTCAACGGCCTGTCGCCTCTTTTTCGGCGTCTGCCTGGCGGGCTGCTGCACGTCAATGTCGTGGGTTGCACGGCGTTTTCGGCGATCTCGGGCTCCTCGGCAGCCACTTTGCTGACGGTCGGCAAGATCACCATGCCCGAGCTCAAGCGACGCGGATATCCGGACGCCATGGTTGGCGGCACGCTCGCGGGCGCCGGCACGCTCGGGTTGCTGATCCCGCCGTCAATCACCATGATCATCTACGGCATCATGGTCGAGGAATCGATCGCCAGGCTGTTCATGGCCGGCTTGTTGCCCGGCCTGATGCTGGCCGGCCTATTCGTGCTCTACAACATCGGCTGGGGCGTCCTGACCGCCCAGGGCCGCGCCATGCGCGAAGACCCGGCAGACTGGCGGGAGAAACTTTCCGGACTGCTGGAATTGTTCCCGATTGTCGCTCTCATCGTGGGGGTCATCGGGTCGATCTACGCCGGCATCGCCGCACCGACCGAAGCCGCGGTCCTGGGCGTGACCGGCGCTTTGATCCTCGCTGCTTTCCAGGGGTCTCTCACGCTCACGACCTTGTCTGAATCCCTGATGGGAACCGTCAAGACCACCGCAATGATCACCCTGCTCCTGGCCGGGTCCGCGTTCCTGACCCTGGCCATGGGGTTCACCGGGCTGCCACGCGCCCTGGCCGAATGGATTGGCGCCATGGAGTTGTCGGCAACCGCGCTCATCATCGCGTTGATGGTGCTCTACATGCTTCTGGGGTGTTTTCTCGACGGCATCTCGATGATCGTCCTGACCATCGCGGTGGTGGAACCGCTTGTGCGCGCGGCCGGCATAGACATGATCTGGTTCGGCGTGTTCGTGGTTCTGGTCGGCGAAATGGCCCTGATCACGCCGCCAATCGGTTTCAACCTTTTTCTGGTCCAGGGCATGACCGGACGCGACATCGGTTTTGTCGCCCGGGCGGCCGCGCCGATGTTCGCGCTCATGATGCTCGGCGTCGCGATCCTGATTGCCTTCCCTGAAATCGCCTTGTGGTTGCCCGAGGCAATGAGTTCCCGGAACTGAACACCGGCGTCCATCAACAGGCCTTGCGTCGATGGACGCCGTTTTGTTCTGACTCTGCCTCTACTCGGACTTCATGGGTGGAAACCGGTATCGTTCCGCAGCGACCGTCCAGTCCATGTGGTTGCGCACATATTGCTGGCTGGCATCCGATGGTGGGTTGTAGTCCCAGTGTTCTCCGGCGCCGGCCTCCATGGCCGCATGCAACGCATGGCGGGATTTTTGCGTGACCATGACATTGGCCCGCAATTTTTCGCTGTCCCAGCGGTCAGCCACTTCTGCCGCGAAGGCTTCAGCCGCCTCGCGGTAGGCAGGGTCGGCCGCCACGTTGTGTTTCTCAAGCGGGTCCTTTTCCAGGTCGTAGAGTTGCGGCGGATCAGGATCACAATGAATGTATTTCAGCGGACCGCGCCGGATCATGAACACCGGGTAGGGCGTCATCTCGGCGCAATACTCGCCTATCGCTTCGTCCACCGGGTCTTCTTCACCACGGGCCAGGGGCATCAGGCTGCGCCCGTCTACCGGCTCGCCGAGGATTGTGTCATCACCACCGGCGATTTCGATGAATGTCGGCAGAAGATCGATCAATGAGCAGGCATTCCCCGCAGTACCGTTTTCGATGCCGGGTCCGGACATCACGAGCGGCACCCGTGCCGAATTCTCAAAGAAATTCATCTTGTACCAAAGACCGCGTTCCCCCAGCATGTCGCCGTGATCGGCGGTCACCATGACAACGGTGTTGTCCAACTCGCCGATGTCTTCCAGGGTCTTGACCAGTTCGCCGATCTTGCTGTCGAAATAGCTGACATTGGCCAGGTAGGCGCGACGGGCGCGGCGTACTTCTTCGTCGGTCAGAGGCACATAGCTGGCCTCGATTCCATCCATGACACGGCGCGAAAACGGGTCCTGCTCCTCGGGCGACAGCACGTATTCCGGCATGTCGACGTCGTCGTCCGAGTAAAGATTCCAGAACTCGGGCTTGGCAACGTAGGGGTCGTGCGGGTGTATGAAACTGGCGATCATGGCAAACGGCGTTTGGTCGCCCGTGGCGCGGTCCCGTGCCCGGTCGATCAGCCAGCGGCGCGCGGCAAAACCAACCTCGTCGTCATAGTCGGTCTGGAATGTGGCAACCGCCATGCCGCTTTCCTTGACCGTCTGCATGTTGTGATACCATTTGTCGATCCGCTCGTCCGGGGCTTCCCAGTCCGGGGTCCAGGCGAAATCGGATGGGTAAATGTCTGTCGTCACGCGGTCCTGAAACCCGTGTTTCTGGTCCGGGCCGACGAAGTGCATCTTGCCGGAAAGACAGGTGCGGTATCCGAGCGCCTTGAGATAGTGCGCGAAGGTTGGAACCGTTGCGCGGAATTCAGCGGCATTGTCCCAGGCCGCGATCCGGCTGATCAACTGCCCTGACATGAAGGCAAAGCGCGAAGGCGCACAAAGCGGTGAGTTGCAATAGGCCGCATCGAAACGCATGCCTTTAGCGGCTAAAGCGTCAAGATGGGGTGTTTTGGCGGTTTTGTGTCCGTAGGCACCGGTGAAATGCGGTGCAAGCTGATCGGCCATGATCAGCACGATGTTAGGCTGACGTGTCATTTTCCATATTCCTTGAATTACGATGAGAGGTCGAATTCGCAGCAATACGGAGGCGGTTGCCACGCAACCGGCTTGATTCTTTTTAGTGTGAAAGTTCTCGTCCCCATGACGAGCGCACGTTAACACGAATTACGGAATGTGAGGCAACAATGACAAACCTGAATGCGAAGATATTTTCAGGCTGGAGGTCCCCGAAATCTGTCAACGGGCCTATGTGTTCGGATAACGCGCAGCCGGTTTTGACTCGAACCGGGCTTGGCTGTTTCCTTTTCGTGGCTCGTTGTGATGGTTCTCTATACAAACTGGACTTTGGCGCGGCCCAAAACCTGTGTACCCTGATCTGTCTCGGCCACACGTCGCAGCGACATGCTTGGCAAGAGATTTGCTAATCCGAGGAAGTGGCATGGTGACCGACAAGAAGAACGGATTTTGCTTCCCGTACGTTGTCAAGAAAACGACGGATAAGGGGCAGGGCGTATTTGCGGGTGAAACGATAAAAAAGGGAAGCATCGTCTGGCGCCATGTTCCCGGCCAGTACGTTGTCTACGATGAGCAAACGTTTAAAGCAGCGATAGAAAAAATGACGCACGCCGAAGTCGTCTACGAGCTAACCCATGTATTTGGACTGAAGGATCTGCCGGGTTGCCTCATCAGGATTTATGACGACGGCGTGCTGATCAATCATTCGAGCAATGCGAACCTGGCCACGAACACTACCGTTGCAATCGGTACATCGCTCGATGTGACGTCAATCCATTATATTCAAGATGCGACCAAGGCGCTCCTTGAAGCCCGGTATGCCCTGGTAGCAACCCGCGATATCGAAAATGGCGAAGAATTTACGAACGACTATGCAGCCGAAGTTGTTGACCCTCCTTTCTATGACATTCTCTACGAGCAATATGGAGTGAGCGAGGATTATCTGGATGGCCGTTGACGGTGCTTCGCTTGCTGCCCCAAACACTCCGCATTGAGCAAAAATATTAATGTGACGGGCGTGATGCAGCGTCGACCGCACTCAATGACACAATCCTCAGAACAGCTGCATTTGTGCCCCGGTGAGTTCACTGAAGCTTGTATCGAGAAACTGCAGGATGCCGTCGGCCACGGGGGCAAGCTGCTTGTCGAGATAGTGCTGGTGATCAGGAGCAGACTTCAGGGCATCGACCGGTTCCGGCCCGTTACGGGTAATGACATAACTGATCCAGCGTCCCTCGCGCCCGAGCTTTCGGGCGGCCTGTACGTGCGGAGGCACGTTGCGCTTGTACTCATCCAGCCGGCGGCGCAACCGTTTTCGGTAGACCAGGGATTCATCAAGGTCACCACGCCGCAATGCCTCCGCGGTATCGCGAACGAAGCTCTCGAAGGGCAGGTCGAGGAACACGCGCCGCAACAGCTCTCTCTGAAACTCGCGGGCCAAAGGCGTCCAGTCGGTCCGCGCCGCCTCCAGACCTTTCACGATCAATTGCGGTTTGCCATCCGATCCGGTGACCATTCCGGCATAGCGCTTCTTGCTGCCCGTTTGCATGCCGCGCACGGTCGGCATCAGGAAACGCGTGTAGTGAAGTTCAAACTCCACTTCGAGGTGACATTCGATGCCGTAGGTATCGGCCAGGGTTTGTTTCCACCATGTGTTCAAGTCATTCATCAGCCCGTACCCGATGCGTTGAGCGCTTTGATTGTCGTGTGATGGGCCGAGCAATACAAACAGCGAATCTGTATCGCCATAGATGACCTGGTGGCCGAGCGCTTCGATCTTGTCGCGGGACTGCATGATGATTTCATGGCCCCGCCGGGTGATGCTGGACGCCAGTTGGGGCGAGTGGAAACGGCAGCCACTGGAACCCAGGACGCCATAGAACGAATTCATGATGATTTTGATTGCTTGCGAAAGCGGCGCGTTCTCGTCGCGTTTGGCTGCATCGCGGGCCTGCCAGAGTTCTTCGATCAGACCGGGTAGGATGTGCCGGTCTCGTGAGAATGTGGCATCGAGGAATCCCGGTACGGGGTTGTCTCCCGGTTCCGCCAGGCCAAGCGGATCGATGAAAAACGTTCGAATGATGCTCGGATACAGACTCTTGAAATCGAGCACCAGGACGTTTTCATACAGGCCCGGCATGGAGTCGAGGACATAGCCGCCGGGACTGCCAAGCCCGCCGCTGTCTTTGTGCACATCTGGGGCCACAAAACCCTGCCGGTGAAGGCGCGGCAGATACAGGTTATCGAGGGCGGCCACCGAACCGCCCAGGCGATCGACGGCAAGGCCCGTCAGGTTGGCACGCTGTACAGCAAACGCGATGAGGTCTGCCTTGATGAAGATCTCGTTGACCAGCGTGCAATCGCGCATGTTGTAGTCAGCCAGCATGGGCTTGTCGTCGCGAAACTGGCGGTTGATTTCCGCCACTTTGTCTTGCTTCGATGTGATCAACTTGCCTTGCCCGAGCAGTTGATGAGCAACATTGTCCAGGGAGAAACTTTCAAACGCCCAGAAACCGGCTTTGAGCAGATCTATGCCGTCGAGAACACCACGGCCGGGGAGCCGGGCCACGCGCGGTTGGCCGGGGTTGCCGGGTTGTAGAATTGCAGCCGGTTCCCGCCCGCGTCCCATGGCGAAGGGAATTCCCAATGAACGGCATTTGCGATCCAGAAAGTTGAGATCGAAATTCACCACGCTCCAACCGATGATCAGGTCGGGGTCGACGATCTCAAGCCAGTTGAAAAAGGCAGTCAGCAGGTCACGTTCATTCTGGCAGTAATGCAGGGTGTAACCGTCGCGCAATTCGTCCTCTGCGGCACCGATCATGAAGACACAACAGTCCGCCCCCGGATCACCCGGGTGCATGGTCGCGCCAGCGACCGAATACAGCTGGTCGGAACTGCCGCGGGTTTCGATATCCAGTGACAGTGCCGTCAGGTCAGGCTGGACATCGGCTTTGCGCAGGCGGGGATTGAACAAGGTGCGCACGCCATCCTTATCCACAACGTCGCCAGTGGCTTCGAATCCGGCACTCACAAAACGTTCCATGAGATACCGGTCGGCCGGCCTGACATCCGACTCCGCCAGCGTGACGCCAGAGTCTCTCAGCGCTTTCATGTCCCGCTGTTGTCGGAAGTAGAGCGCATCCACGGCGTCGCCGCCGAGCAGCTTGAGTTCGCGGGGCTCGCGGCGGGTGTTGGTCGACAGGGACAGCGGCTGGGAGCGGTTGACGAAACACACGGACTCCTGTTCTTCAATCACCAGGCGGACAGGCCCCGTGTCGGACGCGCCCCAGAACGTGAGTTCAACGCCGCGCGGTGTATCGCGCCACCCACGTGTCAGCAAATAGCCTGTGATGGAATCACTCATGCCTCCAGTTTACTGGATTACGCGTTTCAGTCGCAGCCTCGTTTGCTGCCATGGCGTCCGCTGTTGGAGGTTATTTCACCGTGGAAGTGGCGAGTAGAATGCGGGGTTAGTAACCCCTTTCGGACATCGCCTGGGGGGGCGATACTCATCCACTGAGACCGTTCTGGTCATTCATTCCCACCCAAGGCCAAATACATGTTGAACGTATTTCTGGATGCCGTGCTGCCCGTCTTTGCCGTTGTTGCAGCCGGGTATGCCTTTGGCCGGACCGGGCTTTTTGATTTTGCGGCAGCAACGACCATCAACCGGTTCGTCTTTTATCTCGCCGGGCCACTCTTGCTTTTCCGCCTGATCGCAAAGGCACCGTTTGAAGAATATGACTGGCTGTTGAGCGTGGGGTTCCTGCTGGCCGAGCTCATCACATACCTTACCGGTTACTTGGTTGCGCACCACGTTTTTAGGCGGTCCAAGACGGAGAGCCTGCTCCTTGGATTGTCCACGGCATTCGCCAACCAGGTCTTCTTTGTCCTGCCTATTGCCCGGCAGCTTTACGGCGACACAGGGGCGCTGCCGGTGGTCGCCTTGACCACGATCGATATTGTCGTTCTTTTTGGCGGAACCATTTTTGCGCTCGAACTGACGACTGGGAAAGGAGCAGAAGCCTCATCTCTTCGTTTGCTGCGGTCTTTCATGGGCGTGCCACCGGTGTTCGGCATCGCCGCCGGAGTGATCGCTAATCTGACAGGCTTTCCAGTGGTCGGAGGCCTCGACTTTTTTACCCGTTTTGTTGGTGAAACCGCCGCGCCGGTTTCGCTGTTCGGCCTCGGCCTCGTCCTGGTCCTGCGACAGGACAGATCCACTATTGGCCTCCCTTTATCCATGACGCTCTTGAAGCTTTTGTTCCTGCCGTTGGTGGCCTGGTTGCTGCTTTATCAGGTGCTCAAAGTTGATCCGGCATGGGCTGGGCCGGCCATGCTGGTTGCCGCCGGCCCGGCCGGTGCAATGCCGTTTGTCCTGGCATTGCAGTATAAAGTCCCCTGTGAAGAATTCCTAAGCCTTTGAATTGGCGCCCTTCACGGATTTCTGTCCGTATTTGTTTTTGCAGGAAAAGCCCGTTAGTCAGGCTGTTTCCTTGCAATTTGATTTTGTGAATTTGGTGTGATTCACTCCTCCAAACGGTGATTTGGAGGACGCAATGAAGCCGAAGGAACCGATCAGGTCAGGCCAGCACGATATGTTCCGCTCCCGG
>JAJFHC010000052.1 GCA_021775835.1 Hyphomicrobiales bacterium
CATATGGCAATGCTCGACGTCGGACATTGGGGCGTGCCACTCATGGCTTACAAAGGAGAACCCTTCTATGGACAGGATCGCTTCGATCAATTGATTTGGCGACTGGGTATCAAACTGCGCTAAGTCGTCTGTGGGTCAAAACCGGCTGTCAGCAGTACTCACGACAGACGGCGAAAAGGTGGTGTAGAGCAGACTTTTCAGCGTCAAAAGTTCGTTCCCGGATCATCGACAGACGTGACTTTAGCAACCTCCGCACGGGGATTTTTGCCATCAGCAGGCATTGAAGTTTGTCCCGTATCCTCAGCAGAAATCTCCAGCCTAGCCTGGTCTGCGTTTTCCGCGGCTGCGTTTTTCGTAAAACGCGTTGCCGCCGGCAACCAAAACATAGTGCATATTCTTGTAGGGGAAGCGCAGGCCTGCCGTGTGGAAGAACTTGGCCCTTTTGACACCCGGATGGCGTTTGCCGTCCAGAATGGCATCGGCCAGTTTCGCAAGTTCCTCTTTGTTGCCGCGTATTTTCCGGCTGAGAACGCCTGGCGCGAACTGCTTGCGTTGCCCGACAACTGCGCAGACGCTGGACGGGAACTTCGGCGATTCTACCCGGTTCATCACTACAGTTCCGACAGCGAGCAACCCTTCGCGGCTGGAGCGGATGGATTCAAAATACATCGCCCGCATCAGGCAATCGCGCGGACCGCTAGCGCTGTCCAGAATCGTGCCTGTCGAGCAGGCGCTGAGACCGATCGCGGCGGCGGCGGACAGGATGGAACGGAAAGGAAGTTTCGGGATCATCGGCTGCAACCCTGCTGGATGGCGAACAGGCGTTCGCAATTCTGGTCAACTTTAGCGCAGCAGCGTTAAGGCTTGATTGACCGCCGCCGGAGACGACGCTGGCGCTTTCAGGGAAGACCGCCTGGTGCCGGCAGGCGACCTCGGCATTCCGAGCGGATGGCGATGCAGCTGACGCGCCGCTCCACAACATTTGCATCACGTCAAAGCAGAACAGGTGGATTGATCTTGCACCGCCGGACCCAAGCTGGTCAGATGCCGCTACAGAGCAATCATGAGTACAGTCCTGTATTGGTCCGCAATCTCGGCTGGCGATCTCATTGCATGAACCGCAGAGCAAGGGAAATGTCGCTGTGAAAAATCCAGATTGGGTTGAACGTGGGGCGCCCGAGGCACCACAGCCGGAACAAACGTTTTTTGAAGATCCCGCACTCGATCGGTCCTTCGCGGTCACCATGGCGTTGGCTACCGAGGTATGGGTGCTGAAAGACAGAGTCATGGCCCTTGAAGCCGCATTGTCGAAGGCCGGCGCGATCGATCCACAGGCAATTTCTGCAGAACCATCCGATGAGGAGCGATTTGCGCGTGAAGGCGAAAGAAAGGCCTTCGTGGCAGGTCTCCTGGACAACCTGAAGGGCCGCCAGGCTTCTGCCGGCGCACCGGAGTAGGATCGATGGACGATCGCAGCTTTGTTGCCGCTCAGGACATAATCCTGGACATGAAGAAACACTGGACGACACAACTTTATCCAGCCCTCAAGGCAGAGTACCGGGAGCTCGCGCAGGCCGACGACCGAATGCCGCAAACCCGAACCGATGTAGCGGCATTGATGGAGGAAACGGTTAGCTACCGCTACTTCGCCTGGATGGAACGCCATCTGCAGCGCATGAAGTATTCCGGCCGGTTCGGGCTGGTGCCTTACCATCGGGAGAGGGAGAAGGAACTACGGGGAACGCTTCGTGACGTGTCCAACGATCGCCGACTTGAACTGGATCCCGATTTTCGCAACCCGACCTACTATGAAACAGTCGACGTTCACCAGCATCCCGGTGGAGTGTGGCGCGACGCCACTGCGGGATTTGTCTATGAGCGCGGCGCCCGTTCCACCACGCCGATGTTGGGCGCAGGTCATCGCGACCTGCACGGCCGGTTGACCGACCGGGCGATCCGTGACGGGGTTCCCAAGCGCATGCTGGACATGGGCTGCGGTTTCGGCAAGTCGACCCGCCCTTTCTATGAGAACTTGCGAGAGACTCAGATCGAGGCCGTGGATCTTGCGGCGCCCTGCCTGGAGCTCGCCGCGTCCGAGGCCGCCCGCGTCCAGGCCGATAATATTCGTTTTCGGCAAGTGAATGCGTTCGCAACCGACTACGAGCCTGGAAGCTTTGACCTTGTTACCTCGACAATGCTTCTGCATGAACTCCCGCCCGAGGAGATTGGCCGTACCCTTGATGAATGCGCAAGGCTTCTTCAGCCGGGAGGTCGGATGGTTCACCTGGATTTTTACATCCTGCCCGATCCGTTTACGGCGTTCATTCACTATGGCCACAGCCGGCGCAACAACGAGCCGTTCATGGTCCCCCTGGCTGAGTTGGATTTGAGGACGGCGCTGGAAGAACGCGGCTTTACCAACATTTCAATCGAGCCTTTCCAGGAAGCAGAAGGCGTAGATGTATCCAATAGCCCATCCTGGCGTTTCCCCTGGACAATTATCGCTGCGGACCGACCATCCTGAATAACTTGTACCAACGGTGGTCGTTGGTACAACTGCAGTGAAGTGTGACGACGTGGGGGGTGCTACGCTGGTCAAAGCACCTGCCCTGGCGGCCCTGCGGGCGAGCTCCGGGTTGATGATCGAGACAATTCGATACAAACCGAGATTTATCTGTTAGTCTCCACGGGTACTTCAGTAATTTTTTCGCCCCGAATCGGCAAGGACACCGCGTGGTGGCCTTGGCTTGGCGGTCGCGTCTGCGACCGTACTCATCATGTCGGGTGATCTTTGCAGTAAGGATTTTAAGATGAAGGCAGTCATGCTGGCTGCTGGTATCGGCGCACGGCTGGGATCAGCAGTTTCGGAACGCCCACCAAAGGCATTGCTGCGATTTGGCGGTAAATCGTTGCTACAGCGTCATATCGAGAGTCTCAGGAGGCAGGGCGTTGAGGAACTGGTGCTCGGCGTCGGCTATCATCAGGATGAAATTGAGCAGGAAATTGCCGATCTGTGTGCTGAAGACTTTGTGCGAACCGTGTTCAATGCGGACTACAACGATGGCAACATCGTTACCTTGTGGACGCTGCGTGACGAGTTGTGCTGCGGCGGACCGGTGTTGCTCATGGATGCCGACGTTCTCTACGGCGAGGGCCTCCTGTCGCGCCTTATCAACTCCCATCACGAAAACTGCATGCTCCTTGATAGAGGCTTCATGCCGGGCGACGAACCGGTCAAGCTGTGCATCCGGGACGGCGAGATTGTCGAGTTTCGCAAGTGGCTGAGTGCCGGGTTTGATTTCTGTGGTGAATCGGTCGGCTTGTTCAAGTTGTCGGCGCGTCTGGCTGAAAAAGTTATAACTCAGACCGGGCTCTACCTGGCGCAAGGCCGCCGGCAGGACCCTTATGAAGAGGCGATCCGCGACGTTCTGCTCACATCGAAGCGCGCCACATTCTCTTTTGAGGACATTACCGGTATGCCGTGGATCGAAATCGATTTTGCCGCCGACGTTGAGCGCGCCAAAACCGTCATCCTGCCGCGCATTCTGGCGGCGGAGGTCGAGCGCCGCGCTGAAATCCCGATCAAGCCGGAAGTGGTGCAGGGCGAGCCGCAAAGACTATGACCGGCATCGAAGGGTTGCCGGTCGTTCAGATGATCGCTGCGCTGATCGCCGCCCTCTTTTACGTGGCGGCATATTTGTCCTTTGTCCGCCTTTTGGCATACCCGCGTAACTGGTATCGGCCCAGCTTGCCGGCGTCTGTGACGACGGGGGTGCTGGCGGCCCTGGCCGTGCTCCTGGTGTCGCTGTCTCCCGATGGCCTCGACTGGGCGGCTTTGACTGTCTCGGCTGGTTTTATCGCTGCTGCATTTTCCATCATCGCGGCCCCCGCTATTGCCTTCAAGCCATCCTCCCGGCCGGTCGAATTCCTGGCCAAACATGGTGACCATGCCGGTTTGTGGTTGCTCGGCCCGGCTCTTGTGGCCGGCCTGGCCATCCCGAACATCAAACTCCAGGCGGTTCTGGCAACGGCGATGGCTATCGAACTCTCATGGTTTCTTCGCCAGCGCTGGGCGGACCGGCGCCGCCTGCTGTATCCCATGGACGACCGCGACCTGTCGGTGCTTGAGACCCAGGCGAACGGCGATCTTGCGGCATTCCGCCGGCGCCACGGCATCGGCGAACTGGAGCTGTCGAAGGATGCCGTCCATTGGAGGGGCTGTGGCAAGGGCACACCGCCTTGCCCGTTCAACTTCTATGTCAATCGGCTCGGCCTCAACACGGCGCCCTGCTGTCGCGAGCACATGAAGGTGCTCAGCCACTATGTTACCGACTGCCTGAACGACATGGGGGTCGTGCACTGGCTGGAGGGCGGCACCCTGCTTGGCGCCGTCAGGGAGAAGGGCAATCTTCTGGACTGGGAAGACGACATCGATATTTCGGTTCTGCTCGACGACGATATGACGTGGGAGCGTCTGTCGTCCGGACTCGCCGAACGGGGTGCTCGGGATGATTTTAATGTCGACATATTCAAAAAGAAGGGGTTTGTGTCAATCTCGTTCGACCCACCGAAACGGTGGCCTTTTCGATGGGAGCGCAATCGTCTTCGCGGCGAAATCAGGACAGACGTAGCGATCTACCGGAGAGCGGTCAGCCACGGCCAGGCCGTGCTCGAACGAAAAAGCCACAAAGGCGTCATGCCACGCACCGAGAGCGGCGGCTACGGTGTGCCACAGGAGGTTGTCCTCCCGATAAAGCACATCCCGTTTCTGGGTGGAGAATTTGCCTGCCCAAATCAGGCCGAGGCCTATTTACGCCTGTTGTACGGCGACTTCCAGAAAGTCGAATACACCTATGTCGATACCGTCGCCGCTAAAGCCCGGGCTGAGATTGACGTTCTTTCCAGTTCCTAAACTTGGCGTGCTGAAGATCCAACCGATGACCACGGTGGCCTAGGCCGGTTCACCGCTGACATTGGACCAGCAGTCGATTGACTAAATTCTTGTGTGAGAGTTTGCTCTGTTGCTGCGAGCAATCAAGCCAAATTACAAACCGAATGCAGAAGCGATCTTCTTGCCGACATTCACCATGCGCCGTTTTCGGGTCGGCCGGTTTACAATGGTTGCGAACGGTTGTGTACGTCGCCCAGCATCTCCCGGATAGAGCCGTGCGCGCTCGGCGAAATTACTGAACACTTCAGCGTTTTGGCCGTTGCTGCAAAAGGTTTCGGCGGCAACACCTTCGGCCAGAACGGCGTCATGATGGTCGAGTTCGATGTGCAGATATTCGAGCGAACTGCGGTCTTCGCAACCGGCAAGAACAATGGTGTCGCCATTGATCAGGTATTTGGCCGGCACCAGCACGCCGTCGAGCAACAGGCAATGTTTGCGGGATATGTATAGATCGTCTGCAGGCCTACCCTCGCCCAGTGCATCCTTCCGGATAAGGACCGGCCGGAACGTTTTCGGCCATGTCGCTGTGGTCCGCTTGTAGTTTCGCCGACCGATCCACTTGATTGAGTGGGTTTCGCCTTTTGCGGTCAAAACGGGATCGCCGATCACGAGGTCGTCGATGCGGCGGTCACCAACGGGTGTACGAATTTTTGTGCCGGACAAATAGCAGACAGGTGGTGGGGCCGATGCCATAGATTGGTCTCCTCTAGTCGTACAGCGCACAGTCGCGATTGAGATTACTAAGGATCCGTGCGCGGTGCCACAGAATTGTTACCTGATGTGCGTTCGAAGGTGTCATTCAGTCCCCTGAATCCCTTTCCGGGAACCGTCGTTCCGTCTGGTATGGAATTCGCCGCAGTGCCATACTGAGCCGTCACAAATCCGGATTGTCGATGACCCTGCAGCAAGATATTCGCGCACACCTCCATTTTATCAAGGCTCGGCTGCGCGTGCTGTTGACGCCCGGTGTCAAACTCCCGCCGGGAGAGTTGGATCCGTCAGAAAACAGCATGTACAGCGACCCGATGTTTTATCTGGACCGATTCAAAAAACACGGCCCCGTTTTCAAGACATCCTGGGGCCGTCACCTTCTGGTGTGTATCCAGGGCAACGCGGAAGGCCGCCGCTTTCTGAACACCCACCAGGACAAACTCCGGGGCATATCATTGTCCTTGAAGAAACTGTTTCCTGGTGGGTTCCTCCGCAACATGACGGGTGAAGAACACAAAACCTATCGCAAGATACTGGGCACACCCTTGAGCAGCGATCTGATCGCTGTGCACGACCAAGCGCTGAGAACCCTGATGCGCAAGTCGCTGAGCGCATATTGCCTGGCCTGCCAGAATGAAGGACCGTCGCGCGCAAGTTTCCTGAGGCATCTCAACATCATTTCGTCGCAAGCCCTGATACACTTGATTTATGGCGTGCCCACGTCGGACCCAAGGTTTCATGAACTCTGGTCTTTACACGACGAACTCGGCAAGGATGACCTTGTCTGGCGGACAAGTGACCGTGAAAAGAAATTGTTTGAACAGATACGCGGCCATGTTTGCAGGCTTGCAGAGTCAAAACCGGGACCCGTCGATGGGAGCGGGAGAAGTTGCCTTTCCGACATCTGCGAACAGGGCACACCGGACGAGACAGTGATTGGCAACCTCATCTACATGGTCGAGATGGGGCGCTATGATCTCTACGGCCTGTTACACTGGGTCGCGAAATACTTGAGCGGCAGTCCCGAGACCATCAACGCTCTTCGCGACGGCCCCCGAACATGTCCTGCAGGACACGGTGGCTCGGATACGGCGATCCCGCTCTCCCGCGCTGTTGTGTTGGAAACCTTGAGGCTCGATCAGGGTGAAGGCGTGGCTCGACGGGCCTCCGGCGACATCGTGCATGATGGCCATCTTTTCCAAGAAGGAACGATGTTTCGAATGTGCCTTTGGGACAACCACAAGAATCCGGATCGGTTTCCGGATCCCTTCCGATTCGATCCCACACGGTTCGTGAAACGGGACTACCAGATCGACGACTGGGCGCCGTTCGGCCTCGACGCCCACAGGTGCATCGGAGCAGAAATTTCCATCGGCCTTGCAACCCTGTTTGTGGAGGAACTGGCTACCGGTTTCGCCTGGGATGTGGTCGACGACGGCCCACGCATTCGCGGCGCATACCATTGGGAGCCGAGCGACAAATTTGTTGTCTCACTGAACCAACGAACGCCGAGCATATGATACCGGAGGGTTGAGGGCACACGTTGTTGTCGAACAATATCACGGCCTAAACCTTCAACATGGAGATGAGGGTAGCGCACGGTTTTCTCACTCGAAGATTGCCTGGTCATTCCTGCAAAAAGTCAGAAGGGACTGAAACTGATGTCGATTACTGCTGAACATTCTAAGGCTTCTTTTCAAACCACGCCGGTCAATGCGGTGTACACGCCAGACAAGGGACCCGGCCGGCATCGCATCGGTCTGGTTGTCTTGGCGAACGATTATGCGACCGAGCGGGATTTCATGAACATGCGGCCAAGCGATGACGTTGCCATTTTCGTCAGCCGCGTGCCCAACGAGAACGCCTGTACTGTTGAAAATTTGCATAAGATGGCCCCCCACATCACCACCGCAACTTCCTTGCTGGTGCCGGAAGGCCGGCTTGATGCCGTTGCCTATAGCTGCACGTCGGGAACCGTCGTGATGGGATTTGAGAAAATTCGCAACCTGATACATGCGGCCCGCCCAGGTGTGCCCTGTGTAACGCCTATCACCGCGTCACTTGAAGCCCTGGACAGGTTTGAGGCGCGCCGATTGGCGGTGCTGACGCCTTATGTGGATGACGTCAATGCTGCCATCGCCTCGCATCTTGAGGCGCAAAGCAAGGCCATTGCCGGTTTCACGTCGTTTCATATCGAGGACAATGAAGAAATGGCGGCGGTTCCCGGCGACGCAATTTATCAAGCCGCACTGGAAGCCGATCGCCCAGACGCTGATGCCCTGTTTATTTCATGCACGGCGATACGCGCGGTTGATGTTGTCGAGCGGATTGAACAAGCACTTGGCAAACCGGTGGTGAGCGCAAATCAGGCAATGTTCTGGCAGGCGCTTCGAGCCTCGGGCCATCAAAAACCGGTGAGCGGCTACGGCCGTCTACTTGAATTGAAAGATTAGACAATCCAGACCGTGTGGGTTGCAACAAATGAGTTTGTGATACTGACAACCTACCGCTTAATGAGGCTGTTGCCCTTGCTGGACCTGCAAGACAAACTTGAGGGGGCTGCCCGGGTCGCGCCTGTCCATCCCGACAGCGAGATTTTTCTGATGCCGCAGATCAAGAGTGGGTGACTCCGTCGGGAGAATGATGTCAGGTGCGGGAGCGGGCCAAATCGGACCTTCGAACGTGGAGACAGAAATGCGAAAGTCGGCACGTATCTTTCCCATCCTGCTTGGCTTGGGTGGATTCTCGCTTATGACATCGGCTTGGGCTGCGGGATCCGAGGCCGACCTCAAGGCATGCGGCAAGACCAGCGGTGACGTCCGCATCAAGGCGTGCTCTCGTTTCATCGCGTCGGAAAAGGACGACAAAGACCGGTTGTCGTCCGCTCATTTCTATCGTGCCCGGGCGTTTGCAAGGCAGAAGGAATACGAAAAGGCGATTTCCGACTACACGATCTCAAACGGGTATTTTGCACATCCGATCAACACTTACGAACGCGGCAACAGTCACATGTCCCTCCGGCAATATGACAAGGCTGTCGCGGATTTCACCCACACCGTCGAACGCCTCCCCGAACATTACTGGGCGTACAACAATCGCGGGGTGGCGCACCAGCGCCTCGGTAAACTCGAGCTTGCGGTCGCTGACTTCGGGCAGGCGATAAAGGAAGACCCCAACCCGGCGATCGCTTACAGAAACCGTGCCGGAGCCTATCTGAAATGGGGGAAGCCCGCTCTCGGCCTGCCCGATGTGGAAGAATCGCTCAAGCTGAATCCAGATGCCGCAAACGGCTGGCATACGAAAGGCCGCCTGCTGGAAGCACTGGATGAGCGCGACGGCGCCATTGCCGCTTACCGCGAGGCGTTAAGGCTCTCGCCGGTAAACCAGGATTCCAAGAATGGCCTGAAAAGGCTTGGCGTAACACCCTGACCCTCGCTCCATGTGTGGTTCAAGTCGCAAGGCTTACTCACGATTTCTGTTTAAGGCTCCTTTTGTCTCGACTGCCTCGTGCAAGGCGTCGGCGCTGGCGGGCGCGTCCGGGTCCGCGGCCACAACGTGCGCCGCAAAACCAGCACCTGCTTCCGTGTAGACATTGAACACGCTGGCGACGCCGGCGACCTTTAACGCCTCGACTTCATCCGGATACCGGGCCGTGGCGGCGACCTGTCCGGCGAAGTTCGCTTCCTCGAGCTGTTCAAGAACAGAAAGATTTGCCTGTAGTTTGGGCAAGGCCAGCATCACGAGTTGAACCCGGTGGGTCTGTGTGATGCGGTCCCAGAAATCCGCATCGCCGGGATCGCCCTGCAGCACCTGCCGGTCGGCCGCCTGATGCCGCCTGACCGTCACCGGATCCGAGTCGATACCGACCACGGTTTCTCCGTAGTGGTCCCGCATCTTGTCGTAGGCGCCCGTCCCGACACGGCCCATGCCGATGACGGCGATGGTTGCTTCACCCATGTCAACCAGACGGTCATCCTTCAGCCGTTCGCCCGATTGCAGGCGTCTCAGGAATGTCCGGTGCCTGGCGTAGAACTGATTGGCTGCGGCATTCAACACTGCCGAGATTGCGAAGGAGAAGGACACGGCAATCGCGATGACGATCAGCCACTGGGGGCCGATCCAGCCATTGCTCACGCCAATGGCGGCGACAATCAGACCGAATTCGCTGTAGTTGGTCAGGTTCAGCGTCGAGATCAGAGACGTTCTTGCCCGGAGTTTGAATGCCGCGAAGAGGCCGAAAAACAGCCCCGACTTGACCAGGACGAAAGGCGTGATCAGGGCGCCGACCATCAGGGTCTCCCAGGTCGGCTGACCGGACAGGCCGATTGAGAGAAAGAACCCGAGCAGGAACAGGTCCTTGAAGCCGAGCATGGTCTTGGCCAACTCGTCAGACTTGGGGTGGCTGGCGACCAGCACCCCCAGGACGAGCGCGCCCAGGTCGCCTTTCATGCCGACCAGTTCAAAGACCTCCGCACCGCCCAGGGCCAGCAGGAAGCCCAGCAGAATGAGCAGTTCTCCGTGACCGACGCGTTTTAGCAATTGATGGAGCAGCGGGCGCGCCGGCACCAGGAGCAGCAGCAGGAGAGCCCATGGTGACGGTACCTTGTTGGCGGAGACCGCCAGGAAAATCACGGCCGCCAGGTCCTGGACGATCAGCACGCCGACCGAGATCCGGCCATGGAGCGATTTCATCTCGCCATTTGCTTCGAGCACCTTGACGACGAACACGGTGCTCGAGAAGCTCAGGGCGAAGGCAATCAGGAGCGATCGCGGCAAATCCAGCCCGGTGAAAAACGGGACGCCGGCCAGGGCAAGCCAGTAGATGGCGACCCCGAATATCAAAACCACAAGTGACGTGTGCAAGCCGGTCACGGCCCACACCTGCGGTTTTGCAAGCGTTCGGAGATTGAGCTTCAACCCGACAGTGAAGAGCAGAAGGGTTATGCCCAGATCCGCAAGCTTCTGAAGCATGGTGCCGCTTGCAATACCGTAGGCATTGAGGATGAATCCCGCCGCCAGAAAACCAACCAGCGGCGGCAGGCCGGTCAGCCGTGCCAGGAACCCAAGGGCAAAGGCCAGGGAAATCCAAGCGACGTCGCCGACGGCAATAGCAACCCACTCAAAGTCCATACTACGATATCTTCCTTGCAACGAAACCGGACACTCACGTCCGGCAGGCCCGATGGCCGAACCTGACCGATCCGCCCGGCTGAATCACCACACGGCCCTGTCCTTAATAGTCTGCACCGGCCGGTTCCGTCGAGCGACGCACCGCCGCCTGCGTCAATTGCACTGGAAGAACCGGACGGGCGAGATGCCGCCGCTTTCCTGGAACACCCGAACCGAGCGGTCGCCCTGATTGACAATTTCAAGTTCTGCTTTCCAGGTGTTGGTCGCATTGGAGCAGCTGGCTTTTGTGGAGACCGACTGTTCGCCCCGCAGGATCGCCTGTCCGGTTTTCTGCGGCCATTCGCAACTGAACCAATGGCTGCTGATCCCGGTCTTTGTCAGGTAGATGACGTCCATCTCTTCGATCTTGCCGTGATCGGCATCGCAAAGGCCGGGCTCGGACAACCAGAAGGTTTCAGCACCTGCCGAGGCCGCGGCCGGTGCCACGATCATCATGACTGCGGTCAATAAAATGCTGAAACGTAGGGACATCGCCACTTCTCCAGATCCGACCCTGAAAGGCTATTGCATTCTCATCGCCGGCACAAATCCATCGCCCGGCAAAGCGCCGTCGCCTGCAGCGGCGGCCCGAGGCCGGCCCAACCGCCTGGAGCGGACATCGACCGGACGACTTCGGATGAGTTCACTGCGGCCGCGGTCTTTGATGTGTCAAATATCCCCGTTCTCAGCCCAGAGGCGTGCAGGCCGGTTCAGCCGGCAACGCGGGCAAACTTGCCGCCACAGCCTGGAGCAAATGCGCCCGAACCAGTGTTGCCTTTGAGGGCGCCATTAAAATATTTCTTTCGCCGGCCCTTAAATTTGATTTTTCCAGATCGGGAAACCGTGCCAGGGCCATTTCGTGTTTTGAAACGGCCGTTTCTGATGTTGAAGTAATATGTCTTGCTTTTCTTGAAGCAGACTTGGGTGAATTTCCAACGACCGTCAAATGGATGGCCGGTTTTGTTTGGCTCGGGAGATTTCCGGGGCGGTTTTGTTTCCGCGGGCGACGGCTTTGCCGAAACGCTTGCGACCTGTTTCTCCGCGAGTTCCTTTAAACGGGCCCGGGCGAAACTTGCATAGACGCTATCGGGGAATTTCTTGATATATGCCTTCAGTATCCCGGCACTATCGGTATCTTTTGTGACATCCCATGCCGTTGCGGCGGCGTCGTGATTGACTTTTTGCGGTTCGGACGGGGTCCGCGTTCCCTGCGTGAAATAAAACTCCCCGATGACTTCATCATAATACGCCGGCCGTTGTTCGTGTGACACCTTTAAGGCGAGGCGGCGGACCTCACGGCGCACTCGTCGCGCCGTATCGGTCAAGGAAAGTCCGGGCATTTTTAGAAGTGGAACGAGGGTGCGGGTGAATACGGAATTTGGATGGGGATCGCCGCCACCAAGTTCATCGAGAGCCATCTGCCCTACACCGGCGGAATACATGATAAAGGTGCCTTCCGGTGCGGCCATACGGGCAATTCCACGCGTACCGCCAAGACTGCGGGTTCCCTCCTTTGGAAAGGGATTGTTTCGGCAAGCGTCCAGAATGATCAAGCTGATCCTGGTTCCGCGGCCACGAATAGAATCCAGAATTTGATCGACACTGATGGCTTCCGATTTCAGGAACCCTTCCTGCCCCAGCCTGGCCTCGGGCGTGTCCGTGGGCAGGAGAAAATTCTGACCGGAAATTTCCACGCCATGGCCGGCAAAATAGAACAGTGCTTCATCGCCAGCTTCGAGTCTTGAGGTAAATTCATGAATCTTCCGGTTCAACGCGCGTCGGCCTACATTCTCCGCCCTCAAGATATCGAAGCCAAGTCCACGGAGCGTTTCAGCCATAACCTGCGCGTCATTTACGGCCTTCTTCAAATCGACGATGTTCTCATAGTCGTCGTTTCCGACCACGAGCGCGATGCGTTTCCCTGCGAATGCAATTGAGATATTGGCCGCAACGATCATGAAGACTGCAAAGTTCAATGCGATTGCTCTGAGCATCAGGTCCTCCCGAAGTGCGTTTGCCGCTGAAAACCTAGTTTATCACGGTTGCATTTGCAGACCTAGGTCGCGTTTGTCGCCCGTCCGTTGGCAATCCGGTGAAAATCAATGGATGTTATTGGCCGACGCCAAGGGATCGTCAGGTGTTGACCGAGTTGGCCTGTCGGCACAACTTTTTTTGGGGCAGAGAGTCCGCTTGGGGAGAATGTGCCATGTTCTCCCTTCGGGTCACTATCAACCAATCTGCGTCATCAGCGTGACCGTAAGCAGGGACGCCACGGTAGAAATCATGATCGTGCGGGCAATCGCTGCCACCGGAACTTTATAGTCGTCCGTGATCTACGCGATTTGTTGAGATTTTTTGATCATGCTCGACACCCAGATTTGTACAAACAAAAGCCTGATCCATTTAAGGATGAGGCGGAAGTTGTATCCGATGGCGG
>JAJFHC010000053.1 GCA_021775835.1 Hyphomicrobiales bacterium
AAGGCGATCAATTTCGACAATGCTCAGATTGCAGCAGCGTCCCTGCTGGTTGACGTCGACGGTATGTCGACAGAAGACGCGGCAGTTAAGTGGATTGCTGACAATCAGGCCCTGATTGCCAAATGGAAGGGCATGTAGGATCCTCTGCAGTTATGTAAGAACGACTTAGACAGAACCGGGCATTGTGGGAAAAGCAATGCCCGGTTCTTTTGTTTCATGGCCCAATCGGTCATGATGTCGGGGCAGACACCAATTATTCGTGTCAAGTTAGGGGAGTTTCATGGGCGAAAACGTTCAGGTCGAATGCCGTAATATATGGAAGGTGTTCGGAGCTGATCCGGCTGGCTTCATGCAGCGCCACAATGGCTCGCCCAATGAGGAAGCCTTTGCCGGTGAGGGGTACATCGGTGCCGTGCGCGATGTTTCCTTCGATGTTCATCAGGGTGAAATACTGATCATCATGGGGCTGTCCGGATCGGGCAAATCCACAGTCATTCGGTGTCTCACGCGATTGAATGATCCAACCACGGGCACGATCAAGTTTGAAGGCCAGGACCTTCTCGCCGCTGACGACAAGGAGATGATCGAGATCAGGCGTCACAAGATGGGCATGGTTTTCCAGAATTTTGGACTGCTGCCGCATCGTGATGTTCTGTCCAATGTGGCCTTTCCGCTGGAAGTTCAGGGCCTTGACAAAGCTGCCCGGGAAAAACGGGCAGTTGAGATGATTGAACTGGTCGGACTGGGCGGGCGCGAGAGTTATTTCCCAAGGGAACTATCTGGCGGGCAGCAGCAACGTGTGGGGATCGCGCGCTCGCTCGCGGTTGAACCTGACGTCTGGTTTCTCGACGAACCGTTCTCGGCTCTGGATCCCCTGATCCGAGCCGAAATGCAGGACGAATTCATCCGCCTGCAGAGAATGCTCTCGAAAACCATCGTGTTCATTACACATGATTTCGAAGAGGCGACGAAACTTGCGGACCGGATCGGGATTATGAAGGGTGGTGAGCTGGTCCAGCTTTCGACACCGGAGGAAATGGTTCTCAATCCTGCCAATGATTATGTCGCGGAGTTTGCCCGCAACGCACCGCGTGATCGCATCGTCTCGGTCAAAGCCATTATGGAGACGGATGGTGACGGCAGTCCAAAGACCGATCAGGCCGTACCGGGGGCTGCCAAGATTGGCGACGTTGCCGAACAGGTCTTGAATTCTGACCAGCCGGTACCGGTGTTCGACGATGACAATAAAATTGTCGGTTCGATTTCCCGCAAGCGCATGTCCAAAGCCCTGTTCGGAAGGGACGGTGTATGAGCTTAGCGGACACATCCACAACGTCGCAAGGTTCGGAACGGAGCCTTTATCAAAGGCATACCCTGGTCTTCCATGTGGTTGCCGCCATGGTTCTGACTCTGCTGTTGTCGTTGATCTGGGACGGCGCGAAAACCTGGCCTAACGAACTGATTGTTCCAATCAAGCGCTGGATAACTGAATTTTTCGTGTGGATGGACAAACGTGCCACGTTTGGTCTTTTCACGGTCAAGGATGTTACGCGGACAATCGCGTGGTTGCTGAAACAACCGCTAGTTTGGTCTGAATTTCTACTTTGGAAAGGGGCGAAGCCGCCTGCCTTTCTACCGGTTTTCTGGATCATGTTTACAACCGTGATCGGCATTGCTGCTTACAAACTGCGCGGCGGCCGGGTGGCGGCATATTGCGCGCTTGGTGTTCTGGCGGTCGTCATCGTCGATTCACTGCCGTTTATCCTCCTGAATTATAGCAAGGCGTTGAAGACCGAGCCATGGATGGCAGCGGAAGCCTTCGTGGGTATTTCGCAAGCGCCGGCCTATCTGTTTGAATCGCTGTTTTCGTCTCCAAAGCTCAGACCAATACCCTGGGTTGCCGTGGTGATCGGTTTCGGCATTTTCGGTCATTGGGTGGGGGGCTGGCGATTGTCGCTGCTTGTCGCCGTGTGCATGGGGTATCTGGCCTTTACCGGGCTTTGGCGCGAGTCGATGAAGACGTTTTCGCTGGTTGTGGTCGCTGTACCGTTTTCCGCGTTGCTCGGGTTGTGGCTTGGGGTCTGGGTTACGCGGTCACAGAGGGCGGCCCGCATCATCACGCCGATGTTCGACCTCATGCAAGCGACGCCCCATCTGGCGTACCTTGTGCCGGTCGTTGTTATGTTCGGTGCCGGTCAGGTGCCGGCGCTGATTGCGACCATGATATTTGCCATGCCGCCGATGGCGCGGTGCACGATCCTGGCAATCCAGACCGTCCCGAGTGACATCGTCGAATCCGGACGGATGAGCGGTTGTACGCCGCGTCAACTGCTCTGGAAAGTGCAACTTCCAGCGTCACAGAAGACCCTACTGCTCGGGCTCAATCAGGTCATCATGCAAACCTTGGCGATGGTGGTGATCTGTTCTTTGGTGGGCGCCCAGGGGCTTGGTCACAAACTTCTGTTTTCCCTTCAGCAACTGAAACTCGGCTTTGCCACCATGCAGGGTGTTGCCATCGTTCTGATGGCGGTCGTCCTTGATCAGTTGACGCAGGCCTATGCCAATCGGTCTACGTCGTATGGGCACCGGGTCGATGATGGTGTTTTTCGCCGTCACCTTCACCTCACGTTGTTTTTTGGTGTGTTCTTCGTTTCAGTTGTTGCGTCATTCTACATGCGCGACGCGTCAATTCTGTCCAAGAAGTTTCTGCTGATCACCAGCAGGGACGCGTTGGAGTTCGACAAGGTCATCAAGTCGGTTACGTTTTTTCTGATCGACTACATCAGACCCGTCAGGGATTTCCTGACCGTCAATGTGCTGATCCCGTTCCGGGATTTTTATCACTCCCTGCCGTGGTCCCTGGTCGTGGCGGTCATCGCTGTTATCAGCCACCGGCTTGGTGGTTGGGCACTGACGGCATTGACGGTTAGCCTGATGCTGTTCGTGATCCTGATGGTTGGAAACTGGGAACTGGCGACGACAACGTTCTATTTCGTGTCATCCGCGCTGGTCTGGTGCGTGGCGATCGGTGTTCCGATGGGAATCTGGGCGGCAAAGTCGGAGCCTGTTGCGAAAATCGTCATGTATATGTGCGATATCCTTCAGACCTTTCCATCGTTCATCTACCTGGTACCGGCGATCATGTTGTTCCGGGTCGGCGAATTGGCGATCATTTTTGCAATAGTGCCCTACGCGACAGTGCCGGCTATTCGCTACACCTATCTTGGCCTGAAGCGTATTCCGGATGTCACAATCGAAGCGACACGCATGGCAGGCGCCACTCCGCTTCAACGGTTGTGGAAAGTCGAATTACCGATAGCGCTTCCCGAAATCATGCTCGGTGTCAATCAGACCATCATGATGGCCCTGGCAATGACCGCGATTACGGCGCTGATCGGCGGACAGGATCTGGGGCAGGAAATTTACCGGGCTTTGCCGACCAGTGATGCCGGCCGCGGCGTCATGGCCGGCCTTGGTATCGCATCACTCGGCATTATCGGTGACCGCCTGATCAGTGCATGGGCAGGCCAGCGTAAAAAAGATCTCGGATTGACTGATTAATTCTTACTAGACGGAGGAAACTGAAGTGACAGAAAGAGTGGCAATCATTGGCGCTGGACCATCGGGACTTGCGCAACTGCGTGCGTTTCAATCGGCGGCGGCCAAGGGAGAAGACATCCCGGAGATCGTCTGCTTTGAGAAACAGGACGATTGGGGCGGCTTGTGGAACTACACCTGGCGCACGGGTCTTGATGAATACGGCGAGCCTGTTCATGGCAGCATGTATCGTTATCTGTGGTCGAATGGACCCAAGGAAGGTCTAGAGTTTGCCGATTATACGTTCACCGAACATTTTGGCAGAACGATCGCTTCCTATCCTCCACGGGAAGTGCTGTTCGACTATATCAAGGGCCGCGTAGAGAAGGCCGGTGTGCGCGACTGGATCAAATTCCGGACGCCTGTGAGGTGGGTCGAGCACCTAGAAGACAGTGGCAAGTTCCGTGTCCTGGCGCATGATCTGGTGGTGGATGAAGAAATTTCTGAAGAGTTTGATCATGTTGTGGTGGCATCCGGCCATTTTTCGACCCCCAACGTGCCGCAGTTCGAGGGATTTGAAACCTTCAATGGGCGTATTTTGCATGCTCACGATTTTCGCGATGCCCTGGAGTTCAAGGACAAGAATATCCTCCTGATCGGCACCAGCTATTCGGCGGAAGACATCGGATCGCAATGCTGGAAATACGGCTGCAAGTCCGTGACGGTCAGCCACCGAACAGCGCCGATGGGTTACAACTGGCCCGATAACTGGAAAGAGGTGCCGCTGCTGCAGAAAGTCGAAAAGAACACAGCGTACTTCAAAGACGGAACCACAGCCGAAGTCGACGCGATCATCTTGTGTACCGGTTACATGCACCACTTCCCGTTCATGGCGCATAATCTCCGGTTGCAGACGGCTAACCGTCTGGCCTCGGCCGATTTGTATAAGGGTGTGGTCTGGGCACACAACCCGAAGGTTCATTACCTCGGCATGCAGGATCAGTGGTACACGTTCAATATGTTCGATGCCCAGGCGTGGTATGCCCGTGACGTCATGCTGGGCAAGATCAGTACCCCCTCGACGGCCGACATGCTGGCCGACGTGAATGCGCGTGTGGCCGCAGAAGATGCCCTTGAGGACGATTACGGCTGCATCAAGTACCAGGGTGACTATGTCCGGGAACTGATTGCCGAGACCGACTATCCAAGTTTCAACGTCGATGCATCCGATGAGGCCTTCTATCAGTGGAAGGGGCACAAGAAAGCCAACATCATGACCTTCCGCGACAATGGATACGTGTCGCCGATGACCGGTGATACGGCGCCACCCCACCACACGAAATGGGTCGATGCTCTTGATGATTCCATGAAGTCCTACCTTCAGACCTGACGCAGTGATGGGCCGTGCCGGACAAATTCAACTTTGGCATAGGCATGGCCCACATTGGATTTGTCCACTGAAGAAAGTTACCGGATTGCTTCTTTGCATTTTGGCGGTGTTCAGTTTCAACACATCGCTTCCGGCTGCGGCACAAGATGTCGACATCGAGATCGTTCTGGCAGTCGATGCGTCGGGCAGTATCAACTCCTCTGAGTACGCCCTGCAGATGGCGGGCTATGCAGCGGCGTTCCGCGACCCGTCCATCCAAGCTGCGATCACGTCCGGTCCGATCGGCAGGATTGCCGTCGCCATGGTCCTGTGGTCGGATGCCGCGTTTCCGAAACACCCGACGGACTGGCATGTGCTGGACTCACCCCAATCCGCTGCACAATTCGCCACTGAAGTGGAAACCTTCCACAAGCACAACGGCCGCAAGTTCGGTATTGGCGGTGGTGGCACGGGCATCGGCGACGGGGTTCGATTTGCTGTCGAGATGATGCAGTCAAACCGGCATTCCGGTGCGCGCAAAGTCATCGACGTCTCCGGGGACGGCATTGAAACAAACCCATGGTTCCGGGATGCCATGACACTTCCGGATGCGCGGACGCTTGCCGCCCGGTCAGGTATCATTATCAATGGGCTGGCAATCCTGACAGATTTTCCGAAACTCGATGAGTGGTATCGGGATCACGTCATCTCGGGACCTGGGAGTTTTGTCGTAAAAGCAAATAATTTCAATGCTTTTGGAGATTCAATTCGCCAAAAACTTCAACGGGAGTTCAGCCAGCAGATCGCCCGGAACTGATCGAACACTTTGAGAAGCTGATTCAGCTGCGCGGTTTGGTCTTTTTCGGATCGTAATGGGGAAACCCCACCACGGTTGCCGGCAGCCGCTTTTGCTGGCCGTCGAGTTTGCCGACTTCCACCTTGGTTCCGATTTCCGAATGAACCACGTCTACACGGGCAAGGGCGATGTTCTTCTTGAGAACCGGGGACCGCACGCCGCTGGTAACTTCGCCAATCTGGGCGCGACCGACACGAATGCAGTCGCCATTGCCGACGGTGTCCTGAGAGTCAATTTCCAATCCGACGAGTTTCTTCTGAGGATGGGCTTTGCGTTCGATCAGGGCAGCTTTGCCGATAAAGTCGTCGTCCTTGCTCTTGAGTGGGACGGTGAAACCGATGCCGGCCTCGAAGGGGTCGGTCTGGTCGTTGAATTCGTAGTCGGCAAATATCAGGCCGGCTTCGATTCGGATCATGTCCAGAGCTTCCAGGCCGAGCGGTTTGAGGCCGTGTTTCTGACCGGCATCCCAGACAGCGTCGAAAACGGCCGCCCCGTCCTTTGGATGACAGAAGACTTCGTAGCCCAGTTCGCCACTGTAACCGGTACGCGAGACCACAACCGGCAGGCCGTCGAAGGTGTGCAGACGGGCCGGCGTGAAACGGAACCAGTCAAGCTCCTCGAGGGTGGGGCGATTGGGCGATGTCCAGATGATCTCCTTGAGAAGGGCGCGGCTGTTCGGTCCCTGCACGGCGAGGTTATGCAACTGGTCGGTCGACGATCTCACCCATGCCTTCAACCCAAGTTCAGCGGCCTTTTCACGAAGCCAGATGCCGGAGATGTCGTTGCCGCCAACCCAGCGGAAGTTGTCTTGGTCGAGGCGGAAAACAGTTCCGTCATCGATCATGCCGCCGTGCTCGTAGCACATCGCCGTGTAGACGACCTGGCCCGGTGACAATTTACGGATGTTGCGGGTCACGCAGTACTGAAGCAGGGCTTCGGCGTCGGGACCGGTGACCTCGAACTTGCGCAGCGGCGACAGATCCATCACCACGGCCTTTTCCCGTGCCGCCCAGTATTCTTCGATGGGGCCATCATTGTTGAATCGGTTGGGAAGCCAGTAGCCGTTGTATTCCGTGAAATCGCGGGTCAGCTGGGAGAAACTGCCATGAAACGCTGTCTCTTTGGTCAGTTCAGGTGTTGCATCGGGTGTCATTCTGAAGGCCGTCGCTCTTTTGAAATCTTCATTGGCATGGTAGGTGCGCACGTGAATATCTGTAGGGTTCCAGCCATTGGCGGCATCGATATCGCAAGGGCAGGCGGATGCCACACAGGCAAGATCGGTGAGGGCGCGCATCAGGACGTAGTCACCGGGGCGAGACCAGGGTTCGTCGAAATAGATCTGGTTCTGGTCGTCCACATTGGTGTTGTAGAAGTAGTTTATCGCTTCCCAGCCCTTTCGGCTGGCAATCCCGTGTGGATCAAGGACCGTGTTGAAGTTGTCCGAACAGTTGACGTGGCCCGGATACCCCATGTCATCGTAATAACGGGAATTGCATGCGGTCATGAAAACGTCATGGCGCCCACAGGTGTCCTGAATGATTTCGACCAAAGGATCCATATCCCGGTCGAATGCCTTTGAGGGTAGGCCCGGTTTTGGATTGGCAAGCCCAAGCAGACTCCGCGTAATCGTTGCATCCAGCGCCACCTCCCGACCCTGATCGAGTTTGGAAACGGCAAAGGCCTGAAAGTCCGAACATTGGCGCCCGGCAACATCGATGATCTGAATGTACTCGCCCGATTTGACGGTGAAGGTTTCAGCCGTTGCGGTGTGGACCCGGAGTTCGAGGACCGGATCAGCCAAAGGTTCCGGTAACGGCCATTCACCGGGCTTGCGCACGCGGGTGCGCCTGATGAACAGTTCGATCGGTGTTGTCGTGTTCTGTTGTTCGCAATCCATTGGGGCGCCGGGGGCGCACACGATCAGCAGACCGTTTTCGAGAACGGAAAGCTTCTCCTTGTGCCCGGCATTGGAGTCGATACCGAAGAGTTCTATTGCCCGTGCATTGGAGATATCGACATTACGCCGTCTTAGCGACGCGTGAGCCCGCTTTGCGCTGGCGTTGTTTGCGTTCAGAATTTGCTTGAAACCCGAAGCGTCGCCGTCAGATTTACGGTCTAGAACGCTAGCGTCCATCCGGCCTGACCTGTCCGCGGTGATGATTTCGCAGGGCTGCAGGCCTTCCTTGTCGATGGCCGTGACGATGTCGCCTTGCTCCACTTCCACGATAAGAGACCCGCCACCGGCCACAACGTAGCGTTCCGTGTCATCGGGCAGTGCCAGAACACCGGGCCGGTAGATGAGGGATGGCGAAGGCGGTTTGTCGATTGCGCCAAAGATGCCGGTGTTTTCGTCCATGTGAAACCCGAGTGAAGATCCTACCGTCGCGACCCTAGCAACCAAACGGGCTCATGCAAACCAATTTCTCCATATTGGTATGAAATTGGTCTGAATTCGTACGGAGCGGCTGTCCCGGTTGCCGGAATGTTGAAATGGACATCCCTGACAGGTTCAAGAAGACAGGTTGGGCCGTTCCATTCTGAAGCGCGTTGCCCAGTCGCGGCTTTCCTTGTCCGCCAGTTTTGCCGTTCTGGGTTCAGCAGCCGCGGCCCTGGCCGGATCGAGACCAAGGGCAGAGAGGATCATCGCCAGAACCGCCTGGGGTGCATGGGCGAGTGTCTCGTATGTGACGCTCACCGGTTCAATGCCGTGTCCGGCGAACCAGTTTATCCAGGCTGTATCGTGTCGCTCGGAGTCTTTAACCAGATCTGAAAGGCTCCTGGCATCATAGACCGGAGCGTGCCCGGATGTGAGACGCTCACGTTCCGTGCCGTCAGGGTTGATGTGCCACAAACCGGATTGCTCGGCCCTGAGGTGGGACACAGCCTGTGCAATCTTGTCTTCACGCGACAGATGGATGTAAACCGGCGGCCCGAAGGCTGCCGCGAAACGGGCATGGTCGGTGCGGTGGCCCGGGTAGAATGTGTCGAGCCTTGCCGACAGGTCTCCAAGGCTCTCCCACATCAGCCGCAGGCCGAAGACCTGCGTGCCGTCGGTTCCCTGTTTCAGGGTTGCAGCCAGATATGTAGAATCAAATTCTTGTTCGTTGTGCCAGGCTGCGGTCGACACACCAAAGTACTCTGCCCACTCGGCGTACGATTGACGCCGGAAGAAAGAATTCGGGCTCCCTGCCACAGCGGTTTCAGTGAGGAGGTCGCACAGAAGCGTGCTTCCGCTGCGTGGGGTTGCGCAGATTATGTATGACTTCTCGTGTTTCATTCCAAACCCGTGCCGCGTTGTTCAAGTTTTTGAATACAAGCCAGGGCGTCGCAGTGTCCCCGCTTCCTGGCGATCCGATACAACGCCAGCGCCTTAGCATGACGGTAGACGTCTTCAAAGGCTCGTGCCGCCATCATGATGCGCTCGTCCCATTCGCTTTCCCAGTTGCGGACGCCGGAAGGCCTGGTTTGCCTGAGCAATTTGAGAGCCCGGTGTGGTTGGCGAAGCAGGATCAGTTGTTCGGCAAACCGAAGTTGAATCCAGGAGTTTTCATATTCCCCGGTAGAAACGGCGCGTGTTGTGCTGCTGAGAAGTTTCAAGGCGGTTTCCTCATCGCCTGCCTGGCGTGCGAGGGAGGCGATGTTGAGGGCCGACAGCGGGTCCAGGGTGGCGATGTTGCCGATGAAGGAGAGAAGAGGAATGACCAGTTCCGGCTTCGATTTCAGGGTTCTGATCTGGACAAGGGCCCTGACAAGGGAAGACGAGATGGGTCGGCCACCCAGTTCGGCCTGAAGGTCCCGAACAAGGTTCTCCGGCGGCAAGGTTGAAAGTGTGCTGCCAAACCGGGACTCAGGATCGAGAAAGTCCAGCTGTCCGGTGAGATCGAGCGGACCGTCATCATACCAGTCGTCGGCCACAAGGTTTTTCACCTGTCCTCTCGGTGTAACCGCCGTGCCCATCGCTTGGGCAAGGTCCTGAACGAAGGTGGCGACAGCGTTTTCGACGGCGTCCTTATGAGTGTGGGCATAAACGTTGAAGACGAGAATGTGTCCGTCATTGGTCAGCGCAAGGAGACACCGCCCGCGCACTGTGCCGCCAGCGTCTCTTGCATATAGAACTCTTTTATTGACGTCGGCGGCGTTGGCAACCGCTGAAAAGAAATTGAAGGAACCGGGGGCGAGGCAGGTGTCGAACGGTTCACCCATGTGCATGACTTCCAACGGATCGTCTTCAAGCTCGAAGTCCAACACCATCCCACCGATCGTGTGGGACCGTGAACCAATGCCTTCCAACCAGGGTGCCAGGCTTAGCCCCTGACGCGCCATAATGGCGAGAAACGCCCGATTTGATGGTTCGCCGCGCAGGTCCCAAGGACGGGGACCGCTGCGAACGTGTGCAAGGCGAAAGGCAAGGTCACGGAATCCTGGAGCCAGTCCGGAGAACGACGTGGCAAGCAACATGCTTCGTTCGTCGTCAAAAAATCTCTCGGACGGCGATGGGCCGTCGATATGCTTCAGGCACGCACGAACCTGTTCTTCAAGGCGGGTTTCCCAACTGAGCAGACGACAATGGCGAATGCGGCGTTCGAGTTTCCGGACGTGGTTTTCCAGCCGGCGTTCAGACACGCAAGCGGGGGCGGATGCAGAAAGGCGGCGTTCGAGATTGCCGATCCGTCCTTGGAGGGAGACACGGACATCAGGGGAAGCGTCGCGCTCCTTGTCCCGGAGCACGTCAAGTTCGGCTTCCATGTTGGCGGCACGTGGGAAGTCCCGGGAAAGGATTCGGTCGGCGGCCGGATCAACGTCCCGGTCCCAGCGCGCAAGTTCCTGCAGCAGTGAGTGGAGGGCAGGAGGGTACGGGCTGAGGTTGATTTCACTCGGTAGAATTTCCGGAGGCCCGGTAATGTCGGCGCCGCCAAGAGACCGGTTGAGTGCCGACCTCGCGATCAGCCGATTCAACCGTTTGCCGTCTCTGGCGTTCAGCGTTGCGGCAAACAGGTCTGAAACATCGGAACTCCGGACAAGACGGGAGAACTCTTTTGTCAGATCGTCATCCCAGTTGTCGGAATGCCATCCCTCGGAAATGGCTTTGAATTTCGCCGGGCATAGGCCGGACAGGCGAAACAGTGCAGTCCACATGTCGCCATCCAGTTCGCCTGAACACGACGGTACGGTCTTCACAGTCCGGGCAGCCAATTGGGGATCCGATGTCAACGCGACGGCGGCGACCAGAGCGTCCCAGTTCGTGTAGTCGGCAAAGGGGCCGACGTGTTCGTCCCATTCTTCTGAATTTTCGATCAGAAGTCGAAGCGCTTCCAGAGTGGGCCGGATCAAACGGCGCGGGTGTTTCTCCCCGATCCATGTTTCCGTCAGGTCTTCGGTAAGGGAACCGCAGACCCAAGACAATCGCTCCGGTTCGACGGAACCCAGGTTCTTCAGCAACGTGTGCTGTTCCGCCAGGAGGTTTGCAATGATGGCCCAGCCTTGACGCAGGGTCTGAAACTCCCAGGTCCATTGCTCCAGAAAGCGATGGACAAAGTTCCGGCCGTTGGGAAGACCACGGAGTGTTTCGAGGCAATCGACGAGGGCGTCGAAGGTCTTGGACGGCGGCTTGCCACAGAAATCATCGGTATAATTCAGGACGTCTTTCCAGCGGATGGGGAGAGGGGGCGCCAGGTCGGACTCGATCCGTTCTTCCAGCGCCCGGCATTCTTCCCGGACTATGCGGCCGTAAGGCGCGCCGCTGGTGATTGTTTTGACTTCCCTCTCCAATGCGCCCACCCGGTCCCACCATTGGTCCCATTGCGTGAGGGTGTGGTCGTCAATGAGTAGGCGCACCAGGCGAAGCCTTTTTTGCTGAACTTTTCTGCCGCCGCTATCCAGGCTGCAAATGAAGTCCACGAGGTTTTGCCCCAATTGCGGTGAAGGACGTGTGAACATAAGGGACAGGGCCTTCCTGGCTGTTGAATTTCCTGACCGGTGCGCCTTCAGGGCCTTTTTCAGCTGTTCGGCAAATCCCCCATGGAAAAGCGGCACCTCCCAGCAACGGCGATCCGCCAGCAAATCCAGAAACGCCGCGTCAACGCCACTGTCCAGAAATTCAACGAGTTTCAGCACCGCGACAGTCTGTTGCGGTTTGTCCAGACGGCCATGAATGTGGACCAGATTCGTCGCGTGGTCTGCCAGCAGACCGAGTGATCTCAACAGGGCTGTTTCATCGTGCCAATGGATCCAGATCATGCCGGCCACGACCGGTGTGAGGGATTTGTGCGCCTTCACGAGGTTTAAAACAGCCTCGCGCGTCGATCCACGCACACGGGCCACCTCCAGCAGATTATCGAGATCCGGGAAAGCAGCACCGTCATGAACCACGTCCTTCAGGATCTGCAGTTGTGCGTTGGTTCGTTGTGTCCAGGTGTCGATGTCGCCCACGGCGCGGGTCAGTGTCTTGGGAAACTTGTGCCGTGCCGTGTTTCTGCCGAACTCGGTAAGGCGGATGCGTTCGCGTGTGACGCCAATTTCCTCTGGCTTGGCGGCGTTCCCCATGCCGGGTATAACCATCCACCGTGGAGCGAGATCGGAATTCAGCGCGAGCGGAAACCCCCGCAGCCAGCCCAGGTGGGCGCGCAGGTAAGTTCGGGCGGCGGCCTCGGTCGCCCGGTGTTGTTTGGGTCCGTCGTGCGGTCTCATAGCGAGAGGATATACGACAGGAATGCCGCAGACCTGTCGTTTTGCCGGGTAGATCAGGACAGTTGCAATTCTGTCGCGCCGTGGAAACAATCGACAGGCCAACGCTGTAATACCCGGGAGACCCGTTGACAGAATGACCGGATGCGCTTTGGTTTGTGTCGTCGTTTCAAATCAGAGAGGGGCCACCTCACATGACCTTGAGCAAGCCAAAGACCATTACATTCCTGATCTCCATCGTCCTCGGAGTCTTATCGATCCTGGCCACATATGGCGGCATGAGCATTCCGGTCGTCAGCGGCAATGCCTATGTCTTCATGATCATCGCCTGGGGGGTGCTGGTTGCGGGCAACCTCCTGCGGGATGTTTAAAGGACGCAGAGCCTTGTGAGCATAGGATGGTGCAGAGCGAAACAGCGTTACTGCACGACAACAGGCGGCGACACCACTATGAAAATTGGGATCAAATGGAAAGTGTGGTGAGCGCGACAGGGATCGAACCTGTGACCGTCTGATTAAAAGTCAGATGCTCTACCAACTGAGCTACGCGCCCTCACCGGGGAATCGCCGCGGACATTAGTGTTGCGGGCACTTGCGGTCAATAGCTGTAATGGCGTTTGGTGACTTTTGTTTGAATGCGTTCCTCGCAGTTCCATGACACGAACGGCGATGTGGTTGGATTGCGCCGGTAAATCGTGTTAGGCCAAGCCGAGAAATCGCCAGCCTCAGTTGATGGATCATCTGACTTATAGTCAGACGGTCAGTGTCCCGGTGAGCAGGTTTGCAGAGGTCGCCATGCCGCACGATTCGCCCGATCGCGAAACTTACCCATTGTCTGGTTCAGACCAGGCGTCGGCGCTTGTGCCCGTACAGCAGGTCCTGGACCGCGCGGTCAATCACCACAGTAACGGGGACCTGACCGTGGCATTGACGCTTTATGGCGAGGTTCTGTCGCGTGAGCCCGACAATGTGACGGCCCTCAACCTGAGTGGACTTGCCGCTCATCAAGGGGGCGATCACGAGGGGGCGGCGACGAGGATTGCCCGTGCCATTGAGATCGACCCCGATTATTCGGATGCTCACAGCAACCTTGGTCTGGTGCTGTCGGAACTCGGTCACCATGGCGAGGCGGTTGACTCCCATCGTCGTGCGTTGGCGCTTGAACCGGGCGCTGCGGATATTTTGTGTAACCTGGGGACAGCACTGCAGAAGAATGGCGACCTTGAGGAAGCTGCCTCGGCCTTTGGCCAGGCGCTGGAACGGGAACCCGGTGCGGCCGACATCCATTGCAACCGCGCCAATGTACTCCATGAACTTGGGCGCTACGAAGAGGCTGTCGCCGGTTACGAGCGCGCGCTGGCGATCGCTCCGAACTTTGCCGATGCCCTTGGTTATCTGGGCTCAAGTCTTCTTGAGCTGAAACAGTACCAGAAGGCGGTGACGTGTTTCGAACGCGCGCTGACCCTGCGGCCCGGTCACGGGGACACCGTCAAGGCGCTGGCCAGGGTATTCGCTGTGGTCAACGACGCCGGTTCGTCGCCGCAGGATCGTGACGCTGTTCTCAACGTTGAACGGCGATTGCCGGTGACCGAACTTGTACTGTCCAAGAGTCTGTCCCGGACGGTACCGCGCTGGCATGTGCCGATGATGAACGACACACCGCGCAATGATGCTTATTTCGCGGCCTTGAAGGCCGCCCTCAAGCCTGAAGACCATCTTCTTGAAATCGGCACCGGTTCCGGTCTGCTGGCCATGATGGCGGCACAACTGGGGGTGCGAAAGGTCACCACTTGTGAAGCTGTCCCGCTGATTGCGGAAACCGCCAAAGGGATCGTCGCGGACAACGGGTTGGACGGTGTCGTGACCGTCGTGGGAAAAATGTCGACCGATCTTGTCATGGGGCAGGACATCGATACGCCCGCCGATGTTCTGGTATCCGAAGTCCTATCCAGTGAGTTTGTCAGCGAAGGTGTCTTGTCGAGCATCGAGGACGCGAAACGCCGGTTGCTTCGTCCCGGTGCGGCAATCATCCCGAGGGCTGGTTCGATGATGATCGGACTCCTTGGGGGCAGGGACATTGCCGACAATATCCGCGTCGGCGACGTAAACGGCTTTGACCTGAGCCGGTTCAACACGATCGCTTCGGCCAAGATGGCTGTCTACAGGAACGATCTGGACCTTGATCTCCTGAGCGAAGACACGGCCGCATTTACGTTTGATTTCGTGGCACAGGACAGCTTTCCTGCCGAGGAAAAACTGCTGCAGATTCCCGTGACGTCGGCCGGTGTATGCCAGGGCGTCATCCAGTGGAACCACCTGCAAATGGATGAAAGCATCGTTTTTGAAAACCACCCCTCGCAGCCGTCGCCGGCATCCGCGTGGAACCACATTGTGTACGCCTTCGACGAAGCGGTTGAAGTGGTGCCTGGACAAACGGTTGTTGTTGCCGCGCGCCACGACAGGAACATCCCGTGGTTTTCCTTCGTGCGTCTTGAGGACAATTGATCAGCGCTGAAGTGCACCATCGGCGTGGTACATCTCCGTTCCCGGAGAAACCTTACTGTTCCTCCGGGAGCGTCCAGTTGCATACCGCATCAGTATCCTAACTGTATTTTCGGGCACATGACCTCTTTCTGGTCATGGCGACGGAGGTTTGCGTCTGGTACTTGTTCAGCGCACCTGTGGCCGAGTCGACGCCGGCACCGATCACGCCACCGACCAACAGGTTGCCGGCAGCCGTGCCTTCGAGGTTGGAGGCGATCAGGGCGGCGCCTGTGAAACAGCCCTTGTTGCAGGTCACCTGAATGTCATGCTTGCTTCTGGACACTTTGATGGTTGCCGGTGTGACGATGCTGCGCTCACCGGAATCCTTTGATGCCACCACGCATTCCGCGCCATCGTGGCCTGGCGTATCGATGGCGATCTGTTGACTGGTTCCTGAAAGTACCGTTGCACAACCGGTGAGGGCGGTAGCGGCAATAGTCATAGTGCAAATGAGCGACGCAAGATCTGTGCGTGTGTTGCGTGAACAAGACATGGATGCGTAGTCCTTTCTCCAAGACGATTTGCCCGCCCAGCCTTCCGTCGAAGTCGATCAGCGCGCTGAAAAGAACATCCATCGGTTGCATCCCAAAGTGGAAATTTGTCGCAAATTGTGGCGTCCGGGGAGGTTTTGACAAGATTGCAACAAATCTGCCCATTCTGAGCCATCTGCTTGCGACAATTGCCCATCACATTGCCTTTTACCGGACGACGGACAATGTCGCGCCGGGGCGCCGGTTTCACAATTTACCGGCACCTTCAGACCGGACTTTAATTGGTGAAAGGTAATGAAATGAGTGTTGTGAAGTTCTTCCGTGCAGTGCCCGCCCTGGCGATTGCCGGTGTGATTTCGATGACGGTTGCTGCGACGGATGTGTCAGCACGTGCAAGTTGTAGTGATATCCGCGCTGCGATCTCCGTCATGTACGATCTGGAATGGGCGATGGCCGGCGTCGAGGTGAGCGATATCGACAAGAGCCTGGACAAGGATCTGAGATCGGTCGCGGCCGACATCGATGATATCGTCGAAGATGATTTCTACGACGACCACAAGCTGAACCGTATCTCCGATGAACTGGTCACGGCTTACAGGGATGAGGATCTGGAAGACTACAAGGATGCACTGGGCCGGTTGCTGCACAGACTTCGACGTCTGAAGCGAAAGCGTTGTTGACTTTCACGCCGGGCTGTCCGTCAGGAGAGGCCACAATTCCGTTACATTGCTGCCCCGGAAGGCGATCGATGGCGAACGAATGAACCGTCAAACACCGCATATTCTGGTCGTTGACGACAATCGTGAAATTCGCGACGCCCTGATCCGCTATTTCCGGAAGTGTGGATTGCGGACGAGCGTGGCTGAGGACGGGCGGGCAATGCACCGGGTGTTGCAGAAGTCGGCGGTCGATCTCGTTGTCCTCGATATCATGATGCCCGGGGAAGACGGTCTTAGTTTGTGTCGGACCATCCGGGCAACCAGTGATCTGCCGGTGATCCTGCTGACGGCAAGAGACGGTGAACTTGACCGGATCATCGGACTTGAGATTGGCGCAGACGACTACGTGGTCAAGCCGTTCAATCCGCGCGAATTGCTGGCGAGGATCAACGCGGTGCTCCGTCGGGCGGCGGCCATCCCCAATCGAGAAGACACGGTTGATGACGATGTTAACGGCATTCTCCGGTTTGGCCGTTGGGTCTACTACGTCCACCGGCATGAGCTGGAACGGGAGGACGGCGTTTCATTGTCCTTGAGCACCGGCGAGCATCTTTTGCTGAAAGCGCTTATCAGCAGAAGAAACATGATCCTGACGCGAGACCAGTTGCTCGATATTGTTCGCGGGCGTGAGGCCCAGGCTTTCGACCGTAGTATCGACAATCTCATCAACCGCCTCAGGAAGAAAATCGAAAAAGACCCCCGGTGCCCAGAACACATCATCACTCACTGGGGGACCGGTTACAGTTTTGCCGGCGACGTGGAAGCGGCCCCGTGAGAGTCCTGGACCTGAAGAGGTTGTGGATTCTGCCTGCTCAAATGCTGGCAGGCGTGATGTTTCTCATGATCATTCTCCTGCCCGAAGACATTGGTCTCATCTTCAATTCTGAGACTTATCTTGATGAAGACGACTCAGGCCAGCTGGAAATCGTCAACCAGGTCCGCAATTTGACCGACCTCATCGGGCGTGTACCTTCAGACATGGAAGGGAGAATCCTCTATGCCGTCAAACTGGACGACGTCTGGTTCTTCCTGTCGGAACACCCGGCTGCCACGGTTCCAAACGCGAAGGCGGTAAACGGCGCCCTTAAAGCCAGGTTGGCGGTTCGTCTGGGGCAGGACATTTCGCGGATACGTCTAGCGCACTTTGACGATTTGCCTCTGGGTGATGTCTTTGCCCATCTTGGAAAATACAGTCTGCCAAGCGTCGATCGATCGCCGATTGAGACAACCGACGGTGAGATCGAGGAAATGTTCGGGTCACGCTGGCTCGGTCATGCCCTGTCCGTTCCACTGGTCGATGGCCGTTGGCTCAACGTCTTCTTGAGCAGGCAAAGCGAAATTGACGACACGTTCGAAGAATCCGTTGGAGCAATCGTCTTTATATTGTTGCTCGTCGTCGTGTCTCTCTTGCTCATGCGCCGGTTCCGCAGACCGGTGAAAGAACTTACCGCGGCTGCAGAGCAGATTGGCCGCGGTGGCGCCGTTGCGCCCCTAACCGAGACTGGGCCGGAAAGCATACGGGCCCTGATACGAACCTTCAACCGGATGAACAAGCGGTTGTCGCGCTATCTGGACGATAACCGACAGATGCTTGCGGCACTGGGGCATGATCTGCGAACGCCGATTACGGCGATGCGCGTGCGGGCTGAATTGATTGATGATCGTGAAACCCGTGACAAAATCATCCTGTCGCTGGAAGACATGCAGAACATGACCGAGTCGCTGTTGTCCTTCGTTCAGGAAAATGCCGAGCAGGAAGGCTCGCGCCTGGTTGACCTGCCAACGCTCGTGGAGAGCATCTGCAATGACTATTCGGATCAGGGTCGTAACGTGTCGTTTTGCGGGATGGTCAGCCTTGCGATGTCATGCCGACCGTCTTCCCTGAAGCGGGCCATAGACAATCTGATCGGCAATGCCGTGTCTTACGCCGACCGCGTACAGGTCACGCTCGCTGTCGAAAGTGACCGCGCCATTATCGCCATAGACGACGACGGGCCGGGTATCCCCGAAGACAAACTCACGACCGTATTCGGCCCGTTTAAGCGCCTCGATGAGGCCCGTAGCAACAGGACCGGAGGCCTGGGATTGGGATTGCCTATCGCCCGAACGATAATTCGCCGGCATGGCGGTGAACTACAACTCGAAAACCGGCTTGGAGCCGGCTTGAGGGCAACCGTTACCCTGCCTTTGTAAATGGTGGTATCATAGGCTTCAGGAGGATGATCCATGGAAACGTCCATCTTTATCGCGAAACTGGTCGGGCCGGTTCTGATCGTCGGTGGATTGCTGGGACTTTTCAGGCCTGGAGAAATGAAGCGATTGGCAGAGGATTTTCTCGCAAGCCGTCCATTGATTTTCGGTGCCGGGTTTCTGGCTCTTCTCGGTGGCCTGGCAATTGTCAATACTCACAATGTCTGGACGGACGATTGGCGGGTCGTGATTACGCTGTTGGGCTGGGTCAGTATGGTTGCAGGCATCCTGAGAATGGGCTTCCCGAACACGATCCGGAAGATTGGTACCCTCATGATCGACAGACCGGTGGTACTGAGGGTGGCTGGCGGCATTCAGCTGGCCGTTGGCGCCTGGTTGATGAGCAAAAGTTACCTTTAGATCCCTTGACTTGGAGCTAGTGCCCGGAACACATGGAGGTTGAGACACTCCAACCCGCCAATTGTGTGAGCCCGTCATGAGCAAGACTGATCTTCCCATCCTCGAGCAACGCCGCATTGAAGCGAATGTCATCAAGCCGATCTACGAGGAGATGGTTGCGGAACTCGGCGCGGAGCGCGCCGGCCAGATTCTGGGCGATGCGATCAAGAAAAACGCGATCGCACATGGCAAGGCCTATGCGCAGGGGCAGGCCGAACCCACAAGTCTTGCCAGGTTTCATGCGCTGTTGCCCCAGTGGAAGGCGGACGGTGCGCTCGAGGTAGAAATGCTGTCTGAAACTGACGAGGCCGTCGACTACAACGTTACCCGGTGCAAATATGCGGAGATGTACCGTGAGATGGGACTGGCCGAGATCGGACATCTTCTGTCGTGCGGTCGTGACGGCACTTTCTGCACCGGTTACGATCCGCGCATTTCGCTTGAGCGGACCCAGACGATCATGCAGGGCGCTAGCCATTGCGACTTCCGTTACAAGTGGACCCCGGATGACAGCGAGGCATAAATTTGTTTGACGTGATCCAACAACCACACTCCGAACGCGAGTCTTCGAGTCATGCCTAATCTTATTCTGGTTCATCAGGACACGAAGCAGGCATTGTCGGACCTTGAAACGATTGCCCGCAACGTGGCGGCTGCCGATACCGGGATTAAGACGTTTGTGGTCGATACCAAGACGCTCGACTGGAGCCTCGGTGAGCAGGTTTCTGGAGAACCGACGCTGACGGTCTCACCGATGCCTATCAAGAAGTTCGTACCCCCGCGCGGGCGCATTTGCCAGGGCTTCGAGTATCGCAAGTGTGAGCAGAACGAGCGGTTGAGGGCAATCGGTGTCCCCGTGCCTGACTGGGTCGAGATCGGTCCGGATACCAAACTCGATCCGGAAGAGTGGGGCCCCTATGTGGTCGTCAAACCGGAACTGGGACGCAAGGGTGCCGAAATACGGATCAAGCGCACCGAACGCGTGCGTTTCAAACCGGAACAGGATTTTCCTGAAGGACATCCCGGGCGCAAGGCCCCACACTTTGCCCAGCGGTTCGTCTATACCGGCCCTTGGCCGTCCAACTTCCGCGTGGTGACGCTGTTTGGCAAGACCCTGATGTGCTGGCGGTGTGAAGCCGATCACGGTTACCCCGCACTGGAGTCACGATATGGTTTTGAGGGTGGCGGTGTGACGATCGTGTCAAACAAGAAGACGTCGCACTACAGTCTGGCCTTTGACGAGGACGTCATGGCGGTGGCTGAACAGGCACATGCGGCATTTCCCGATCAACCGCTCCTGGGACCCGATGTCATTCGAGATGCCGAAACCGGAGAACTGTTCGTCCTGGAAACCAATCCCCGGGGCGACACCTGGTACATGTCTTCGGCCACGGGGGAAATGATCCAGGGAGACAACGGTGTCGACTTCATGTCGCAATTCAACGCGCTTGATATCGCTTCCGATGTTCTGGTTGCAAAGACGCGTGAGTTGGCCGAGTGATCGATGTGTCGGGTCAGCTTGACGCGGATGCGACTTCATTGGCCTTGCGCATGAAAGTCTCCATGTCGCCGTAACCGGTGAATCGGTGCTCGAATTCAAGGCCCAGGCGATCGGCAATCTCTTTCGCCTTGTCCATCAGTTCGGCGTTCTCGACCTGAGGCATATAGACAATCTTGCGGTAGTTGCCGAAGACGAACTCGGCCATGTCTTCCCGCCGGTCAAGCCCGAGTGCCTGCCAGACGAACTTGTCGAAGTGCCGGCAAAAATAGTCCGTCAGATAAAAGGTGGTCAGATCGTCTTCCGCACGAGACTGGAAGATTTCGTTGCCGGCAAAGAACGAGAAGCAATGAGGTCCCTCGATGCGTTCGATGTTTCCTTCTTCTGCCAGGACCTTGTCGAGCAGCCCACCGGTGCCGCAGTCGCCATAGAGCACGTAGATCTTCCTGTAGGCATCACGGTTTGTCCGGATCTTTTGCCTGATGGCTTCGGGGATTTTTTCAGGAGTATGATGGAGTTTTGCCGGGAGGCAGGTCACATCCAGATGATGCCAGGCGTTGAGTTCGATCAGGTCGACGATTTCCCTCGCCAATGCGCCACAGGCGATCAGCAAGGTTGAGCCGTTGCCTCGGCGAAAATCGATCGGGCGGGGAGAGTTGTCCATGCCGAAATTGTCTTCCGGATCATGGACGTTGTTGTTGTACCGATGCGACGCGATTTGCCGCGCGACCGTCAGATTGCCCCGTCAGGGAGAGGTCGTGGCAGTTGCAATGGCTTCAAATATGCCGTCGAGCTCGGTTGCGATGGATTTCAGCTTGTCGCCACCTTCCGCCATATAGGGGGCAAACACGAATGACGGCATTTTGTATGACAAGGTTGCCGTACCGTCAGAATTCTCGGTCAGGTAGACGCGGATTGGGGCCTCGATGCCTGCGGCTATGCTGGCTTCAAGCATGGGGACGGCAAAACGCGGGTGATAGAGGCCTACTACCATGTTCCCGGGGATAGTTTTTTTCAGAACCTTCTTTGCTCCGGCGGTCGCTGAAGCACGGGTTACAACGCCCATCTTGTTGGCCTTGGCGGCAGCATCCAGGCGGGTAACCAGAGTCTTGTAATCGTGTTTGGATGCATGGGATTTCCAGCCTTCGGCCTTACCCAGTTCGGACGCCGTAGCGGTTGCAACGAACACTAACACTAGTGTTGCAATGGCCAGGGTTCCTGATTTGAACGCACGTGATAGCTGGTCGATTATTGTCATAGCGGGGTCCTCCGTTGGCAGAATATGTTTCGAGATCGTGGCAAAGAAATGGTGCGTGGACAAATAACAGATCAGTGACGTGCCAGGCGCGTTGCCAGGATCACGCCGCCGACAATCAATCCAGCACCAACCAAATGATAAGTTGCGATGGTCTCGCCCAGGAATGTCGATGCCAGCAATGCCGAGTATAGCGGAATAAGGTACATGAAAACGCTGGTCGTCCCAGGTCCGACCTTTCTGATGCCATGCTGGTATGTGGAAAAAGCCATGACAGAGGCGAAAAACGCTACACTAACAATGCTTATCCATGCCCGGGGAACCGCCGGAACGCCGCCGCCGTCGAGAAATTCCCAGAGCGCCAGTGGCGCAAGGAACACCGCACCGCAAAATATGACAGCAGCCATCACCGTGATCGTTGGCAACGCCTTCAAGACGGGACGTTTCAGGATTATCGAGTAACCGGCCCACGCGACCGCTGCAAAAGCCATGCAGAGATCGCCGAAGTTCAGTGTCACGGCAAGGAGCCGCGCGGGGTCTCCCTTGAATATGATAACCAGAACACCCGACAACGCCCCAACAACGCCGGCAACCTGCAATGCCCTCAGTCGAACGCCTGAAAACAACCATTCGAAGAGCAGGATCACAACCGGGGTTGCTGTATAAATCAAAGCTGCGTTCGTGGCTGTTGTGTATTTCAGACCGACATAAACCCCGGCACCGCAGATGACCATGCCCAGTATCGCTAGCAGCAACACTGACCAGCGTTCCGACCACAGATCGTGTCGGCTTTGCTGAAGCCCCCGCCAGGCGAATGGCAGCAAAATCAAAAACGCGATCAGCCAGCGCCAGAATGCCAGGCTGGAGGGCGGTACCAGTTCGGCCGCCGAGCGTCCGATGACGATGTTGGACGAAAAGAACAAGGGCATGAAACAGAGCACGCCGTATGTCACGAGCCTGTCCATTCGATCCTCGTCGCGTGTTTGTTCCAGTGTCATGAATACCTGTATGAAGGTGAGGGAGGACCGAGGGCTGTTCGAGCCCGAAGCGATGGTTTGGCGCTAAATTACTGCATACCTGTCTTCAGGCAATGACACAATGAAAGGCGATAAATGCCGCCGACTGTTTCACGCGGGCCGATTGTGGAACGGGTTTGCAGTTCCGATTTGACCAAACCGGTCGCGATAGTCGTTGGGCGTCACACCGAGCAGTTTTTCAAATGAGCGGCGCAGGTTCTGTGCGCTTCCGAACCCCGATAGCTGGCTGACTTGTTCGAGGTTTTTTCCCGCGTGATCAAGATAGGTCCTGGCCAGATCGAGGCGTGTTCCCTCGACGAAACGTGACGGCGTTTCGCCAAATTCCCGAACGAAATGACGATGCAGGCTGCGCTCGGTCATGTTGGCAAAACGGCTCATGCTGGACACCCGCCAATCCTTTGTCGGGTTCTCGGCAATCGCTGCGCAGAGTTGGCGGATGCTCGATGACACGGCTGCCTGCGCTCTCAAGGGGCGTGAGTATTGGCTTTGTCCGCCCGACCGGCGCATGTACACGACCAGTTCACGCGCCACATCGAGCGCCAGGTCCCGGCCAAGGTCTTCCTCAATGAGAGCTAACGCCAGGTCAATGCCGGCCGTAACGCCTGCTGAGCAGTATGTGTTGCCGTCGCGGGTGAATATGGCGTCTGGGTTCCAAAGAACATCTGGGAACCGGTCGCGCAGTTCGGAGATCCGCGACCAGTGGCTGGTTGCTTCCTTGCCGTCGAGTAACCCGGCCTCAGCCAGAAGCATACTGCCCGAGCATACAGAAATGACCCGGCTCTGATTTTTGGCTGTTCGGCGCAAATAGTCGAGCATCGCTTCATTTTGAAGGGCCGCATCGACACCCGATCCGCCGGGCACGATTATATCTCCGGTTGGCGCAATATCGGAAAAGGACAGATCAGCGGCAAGTGTTACACCGACACCTGTTCTGATCGGCGCTCCGGTCTGCGTTACGATGTTGATTTGATAATGAGGAGACTTCAACATTTCATTGGCAGACCCAAATACCTGCAAGGGACCTGTAATGTCGAGAAGCAAGGCATCGGGAAAGGCAACCATGGTGACTGGATAGAGCGTCGACATTGAGAATGTTTGTCCGATTTTGATTGTTTTATGACATTTCGGACAAAACTTGAACCGTTTATGGTTTTCTGGTCAAGAGCTAATCACAAGTGTGATCAGACAATCCGGGCCTGAAGGTCCTTTGGTGAGAGATGATTGGAGCAGAAATGGTTAGAAGAGTGGCGATTCTGATGTTCGATAACGTCGAGGTTCTGGACTTCGCAGGTCCATTCGAAGTGTTTGGTGTCAGTGGCCAGCATGCCGGCCGATCCCTGTTCGATGTCCACACGGTGGCATTGGAGCACAAGCCGGTTCTGGCCCGAAACAATCTGAGTATCAATCCAGACTATGCGTTTCGGGATTGTCCGCGCCCGGATATTCTTGTTGTGCCAGGCGGTTCGGGGACACGCCGGGAAAAGCACAATGACGCTGTGCTCGAGTTCATCAGACAAACAGCGACACCGGCCGAACGGGTACTTTCGGTTTGCACCGGTGCTTTGCTGCTGGCGAAGGCAGGACTGCTGGAGGGTTTGCAAGCGACCACCCATCACGGTGCCCTGCAGGAGCTTCGTGAAGACGCGCCGTCAACCACGGTGCTGGACGATGCACGTGTGGTCGATAACGGCAAGTTCGTGCTCTCGGCAGGCATTTCCGCTGGGATCGACGCCGCGCTCTATCTAGTGTCTCAATTCCACGGGCTTGAAGAAGCTCAGGTCACTGCCGTCGAGATGGAGTATGACTGGCGCCATCAGGTCGTCGATGGGACAAACGTGGTTTGTCGGGCAGCGTAAACAGACTCGCGGCACTGACGGGGTCAGCACTGAACTGGCCTCGTCGGCCGCATTTTTCAGGAGTAGATCAGCTTCCAGCCATGCGAGATAGCTGTTCGCCGGCGAACACCGTCGTTTTGCATTTTACGTTTATGTCGTTGAGTTTTGCGCATCTGATGGCAGCATTGGCAGCATCGCGAATGGGGCCGGCAACCAGTCTGTAGACTGTCGAGGCATTGTCGAGCTGAAGGGCGTAATAGCGAGGCTGAAGTCCACGAAGAACCGGTCCGGTGCGCCTGCGTATGTGTTGCCACCCGGCGTGTAATTCCTTCAGGGAGCGGAAGCTGGGGAGTTCAAGGCCAAACTGGGTCTGTGTAACCGGCGTTTCGCTGTCTTCAAAGTGTGAAGTCTTGAATTGAACGGTGCTTCGGTTCTGTTTTCCGGTTTTGCGCGGCTTGGAATTTGCGGCGCGCACGTCCTGAGGACCAATGGATGCAGTGTAGGGCCCAAGTTTGTCCTGCAGATCCTGAACCTTGCGGACAAGGTCCTGATTACCTGCGGCAACTTGCTCGAACCGCAGTTCCAGTCCTTCCAGTTTGGATTGCAGCATGTCAATCTGACGGCTCATGAACATTGTGGAGGAGTCCGGATCGATTACCGTGGCTGGTTGGACACTTGCGACATTGGAAGCTTCTGACCCGACCCAGGTGTCAAGGCTTGCCGCGGCGGCAAGGACGACAGCAACCACGACCCCGGCGATTGATATCAGGGCCGGCAGACCCAGTTCGGAACGGCTACCAGCATCGGGGCCGGAGTCCACTGGGTTCGGAGCGCCTATAATGTTGGGCAGCTTCATGTGAGCCGCAGTTCCTATCCATCCGAAACCATTCAAGTAAATTGAGCCGAGGTAACACGATTCGGGTGTCTCATCGAAACTGCAAATGAACAGGGCGTCTGTTCATTCGATTTTAGATATTCTTTGGCATGATTGCTGCAGGCAAATAGTGATTGATGCCTGTGCCCTCAGATGAGGCGGTGCCGATTTGAGACAAAAGTTGCAAACCTGTTCAATGGGGTGTTCAAACCAATGCCTATTTGTGTCATGTCAGGGCATCCAGAATACTCTTCCCAATTCGACAGGTCCTAGTTCGTCACCGGAGATCAAGACATGACGAAATCCCAACTGGCTTGTGTTGTGCTGGCGGCAGGCCGTGGCACCCGAATGAAATCGGAGCATCCGAAAGTGCTGCACAAGATCGCGAACCGCAGCATGCTCGGTCATGTGCTCCAGTATACTGAAGCTGCCGGCGCAGATCTCAATTGCGTTGTGGTTGGCCCGGACATGGACGATGTTGCCGCAGAGGCCGCACGCTGGGACCAGAATGTCGCCGTGGCAGTCCAGCAGAAGCAACTGGGAACCGCCAATGCCGTCGACAGCGCCCGGCAATTCGTCGCGACCTTTGACGGTATTGTGGTCGTTCTGTTCGGTGACACACCGCTGATCGAACCGGATACTCTGAGGCGTCTCGTCACGGCCGTGGAAGACAGCCAGAGCATGGTGATCGTAGGTTTCGTGCCGGATGATCCCACGGGATATGGCCGGTTGCTGGTTGACGCCGACGATACCGTGACAGCAATCCGCGAACACGCGGATGCCAGCGTGGAGGAACGCGCGGTCGGGTTATGCAATTCCGGTGTACTTGGTTTTGCCTCGGGGCCTCTTTTGTTTTCTATCATCGATGAAATCAGCGATGACAATGCCCAGGGTGAGTTCTATCTGACCGACGTGGTCGAGGTCGGAGCCCGTCGCGGGATAGCAACACGGTACATCGAGTGTCCCGAGGACGAAGTTCTTGGCATCAACACGAGAATGCACCTCGCTCAGGCCGAAAGTACCGTTCAGGGTCGGCTCCGCCGCAGAGCCATGGCAAACGGCGCAACCCTGATTTCACCGGAGTCCACATATCTCAGCACGGACACGGAAATCGGCCAGGATGTTCTTGTGGAACCGGGCGTTGTGTTTGGGCCCGGCGTTGTCGTCGAAGACGGTGTGACGATCAAGGCGTATTGTCATCTTGAGGGGACGCACCTGAAAAAAGGGGCGACTGTAGGACCCTTTGCCAGGCTTCGTCCCGGTGCGGATATCGGGGAAGGGGCCAAGGCAGGCAATTTCGTCGAGATCAAGAATGCCGTGATCGAGAAGGGTGCCAAGGTCAACCATCTGACGTATGTCGGGGACGCGCGGGTCGGCGAGAATGCCAATATCGGCGCCGGGACGATTACCTGCAACTACGATGGGTTCAACAAACATCACACCGACATTGGAGCCGGCGCCTTCATTGGGTCAAATTCGGCGCTGGTCGCTCCGGTGTCCATAGGTGATGGCGCCTATGTGGGTTCGGGCAGCGTTATCACAAAGAATGTAGCGTCCGGTTCGCTTGCTGTCGGTCGTGGCCGGCAGATTGAACGCAAAGGCTGGGCGGAAGATATTCGTGCGTTGCGCACCAAGAAACGTGATGCAAGTTGAACTTGGGAACGGTCGCAGGTGAGCGGGAGAGACGTAAGACATGTGTGGAATAGTAGGCATTCTGGGCCAGAGTCCCGCAGCACCAATGCTGGTGGAGGCGCTACGGCGCCTTGAGTATCGCGGTTACGACTCCGCTGGTATTGCGACTCTCGAGGAAAGCGGCATTGCCCGCATTCGGGCCCCTGGGAAACTTGGAAGTCTGGAAACGTCACTGGAACCGGTATCGCTGCTGGGAACGTCGGGCATTGGTCATACGCGATGGGCGACCCACGGGGCGCCTAACGAAACGAATGCGCATCCTCACGTGGCGCCGGGCGTGGCGATTGTTCACAATGGGATCATTGAGAATTTTCGGGAGCTGAAAGCCGAACTCATGGAACTGGGCTGTGAGTTCGAATCCCAAACCGACACCGAGGTCGTGGCCCACCTAATCTCTCTGGGACTGCAAAAGGGCCTTGGGCCCCAGGGCGCGGTGCATGCTGCCCTCCAGCGTCTGGACGGCGCTTTCGCCCTGGCGATCATGATCCAGGAATACCCTGATCTGTTGATCGGTGCGCGAAAGGGAAGTCCCCTGGCGGTTGGCCATGGCGAAGGTGAAAACTACCTGGGTTCCGATGCTATTGCCCTTGCCCTCATGACCAACCGGGTCACCTATCTGGATGAAGGTGACTGGGTGGTGCTCAGCCGCCAATCGGTGGAGATTTTCGATGCCGACGGCAATCGCGTTGATCGTGAGATGCAACTTACGAATGCATCCGCCTTGTTGGTCGACAAGGGCAATCACCGTCATTTCATGGCCAAGGAAATCGCCGAACAACCCGAAGTTATCGGCCACACGCTCGCGGAATACATTGATCTGGCAGAAGGAAAAGTGGTTCTGCCGGAGTTTCCCTTCGGATTCGAAAACCTCGAACGCATTACGATTACGGCTTGCGGTACCGCCTATTACGCCGGCCTCGCCGCAAAATACTGGTTTGAGCGTGTGGCACGCATACCGGCAGACGTTGATATCGCGTCTGAATTTCGATATCGGGAAGCCCCGATGTCGCCGGGTGGATTGGCCATATTTGTCTCTCAGTCGGGGGAGACCGCCGATACCCTTGCAGCCCTGCGGTACTGTCAGGCCAAAGATCAAAATACACTGGGCATTGTCAATGTGCAGGAATCGACGATTGCCCGGGAATGTGAGGCGGTCATGCCCACTTTTGCCGGGCCTGAAATCGGTGTCGCCTCGACCAAAGCCTTTACCTGTCAATTGGCTGTGCTGGCCTGTCTGGCGATCGGGGTTGCCAGGGCAAAGGGTACGATCACTCAAGCTGAAGAAACCGAATTCGTCGATGCTCTGGTTGGCATTCCGCGGCACATCGCGGAAATCTTGAACGGGGAACGCCGGATCGAAGAGATTGCACGTTCAATCGCCGGGGCACGGGACGTTCTCTATCTGGGACGGGGTATCAACTTTCCATTGGCCCTGGAAGGTGCTTTGAAGTTGAAGGAAATCTCTTACATTCACGCCGAAGGCTACGCTGCCGGTGAACTGAAACACGGCCCGATCGCCCTGATTGACGAATCGGTACCGGTAATCGTGATTGCGCCGCACGATGATCTTTTTGACAAAACTATGTCAAATATGCAGGAAGTTGCGGCACGTGGCGGAAAAATAATTCTCATAACCGATCAGCAGTCCGCTGAGCAAAACGGCAATGACGGTTTTCAGAAAATTTCAGTGCCGGTTACGAATCCTTTCATTAATCCAATGATTTACGCCGTACCTGTGCAGTTGTTGGCCTATCATGCGGCAGTGTTCATGGGGACCGATGTGGATCAGCCGCGCAATCTGGCAAAGTCGGTCACGGTTGAATAATGGCCATTTTGCAAGATTCATAATTTATCAACCTTGTTGCCTGCGAATAGGGGAGTAGGTTATACCGGCATATAGGGGCGAAACATGTTTGGAAAACGTGTGCGCATGCTTTGTAAGGGAATTTCTGTAGTCGCCATTTGCCTGGCGTGTGCCGGCGTGCCGGCATTCAGTACAACTGCATTTGCGCAGACTGCTGAGGAAGCCGTTGCCGCGTTGAGGCGTGGCGAACAGGCACTTCGGTCTCTCGATTACAATTTGGCAGTCTCCGAACTCAACACCGCTGTGTCTGGTGATAAACTGGAGCCGCACAATCGTGCGGTGGCCTTGCTCAATCGCGGGCTGTCACGTCAAAATCTCCAGGATGCGGCCGGCTCGATAAAGGATTATTCGGAAGCCATTCAGATCGGCACATTGCCGGTTGCCGCCCGGGCCATCGCTCATTTCAACAGAGGACTTGCTCACAACACTGTGGGGCAAACGACCCTCGCACTCGATGACCTGTCGACGGCAATCAAGATCAACGGCGCGTTTTCTCAGGCCTATAACAGCCGCGCAACTCTGATGCGCATGCTGGGCCGTCATCAGTCTGCTATCCGTGACTATCATCTGGCGATCAAGTATCGCTATCCGCAACCGCATCTGGCGCATTATGGTGCAGCCCTCGCTCACATTTCTCTGCGTCAGGTCAACGATGCAAAAAGAGAACTCAATCTCGCCATCAAGACCCGTCCGGGATTCAAGCTCGCACGGGACAAAATGTCGGAAATCGGCGGGACGGTTGAAATCGACAAGACATCCGTCATCGAAGTTGCATCAGCGGATCCCACGATCACGAACGGGATCAAGCGTACGCCGGAGAAGATTGAAACAACTATAGAGCCTGCTGCTGCGCCTCGCGTACCGGTCGGGTCCTATCTCGTGCAGTTGATGGCGCAAAACAATCATCAAGCTGTGAAACGCATGTGGAGCAAGATATCGACCCGTCATGCCAGTGTTCTCAATGGTATGGAGCCGATCATTCAAAAGGCAGATCTCGGTTCCCGAGTGGTCTATCGCCTGCGAATGGGTCCGTTTTCCGATCGTGCCAGCGCTGACCGTCTGTGTCGACGGCTGAAAAAGCGTGGCCAGGACTGTTTCACAACCGCTGCAAAATAGAAATTTCCGTTTTAATTGCGGATCTTAGGCGTTTGGCGGCTGTTCAGAGGGCCGTCCATGGAGAGGCCGTCTATAAAAACGTAAGTCTGCCTTGAAATCACGCAATTCTGTTGATCCATTTGACTCAAAGTAGGGTTACAATGGATGCCATGAACAGAGACGAGAACAAGAAGCGGAAATCCCTGCCTCGCCGGGAAGGGCCCCGCCGCGGGCGTATGGCGACGCGTTTGCGCACCTATTTTCTCACAGGACTGGTTATTGCCGCACCGGTCAGTATAACGGTCTACATTACCTGGTGGTTCGTCGATTTATTCGACAACTGGATCAAGCCGCTTGTTCCCGAAAAATACAATCCTGATACCTACTTGCCGTTCTCCTTGCCTGGAGTAGGCCTGATATTTGCCCTCTGCGGTATTACATTGCTCGGTGGACTGACGGCCAATCTGTTTGGACGGACCATTCTGTCCTTCGGCGAGCAAATGATGGACAGAATGCCCATCGTTCGAAATGTCTACAAGGCTCTCAAACAGATATTCGAAACGGTGTTGTCGCAAAGCCAGTCTTCTTTCAAGAATGTCGCACTCATCGAATATCCAAGACCCGGGTTGTATGCCCTGGTTTTCGTGTCAACCGAAACGTCCGGTGAGGTGGTCGAGCGGGCAGAGCGTGAAGAGGAAGGCATGTTCAGTGTGTTCCTGCCGACAACGCCCAATCCGACATCCGGTTTCCTGCTTTTTGTACCCAGGCGGGATGTCAGAATCCTGGAAATGTCGGTGGAAGAAGCCGCGAAAATGATCATTTCAGCAGGCCTTGTGACACCCAAACGCAATGGCGAAGATACCGACGACCCCGATGGTGTGCCGCAATTTGACGAGGATGCAGCGAACAAGATCCTGAGCGATCATCGCAAGTCGGCCTGATCAGAATACTCTTCTGACAATACCCCTTTGGATTCAAAGTCAACCTGCGGCGAGTAACCTGACGGCATCGTCGCGCTCGAACAGATACAGCAGGGTCCTCAAGGCTTCACCTCTTTCAGATTTCAGATGCGGGTCTTTGCCCAGAATCAATGTGGCGTCGTCACGTGCGACGGCAAGCAGGTCTGAATGTTGAGCGAGGTCGGCGATCTTGAACTGAGGCAGGCCACTTTGTCGTGTGCCAAGCAATTCACCGGCACCGCGAAGCTTCAGGTCCTCTTCGGCGATAATGAAACCGTCTTCTGTCTCGCGCATGATCTTGAGCCGTGCCTGTGCGGTTTCCCCCAGTGGCGATTGGTAGAGAAGCAGGCAGGATGACCGTGCTGTCCCACGTCCCACACGTCCACGCAACTGATGGAGTTGTGACAGTCCGAAGCGTTCGGCATGCTCAATGATCATGATCGATGCCTGGGGAATGTCGACGCCGACCTCGATCACGGTTGTCGCGACCAGCACATCGATCTCGCCTGACTGGAATTTGGACATGACCTCGTCTTTCAACGCACCTTTCATGCGGCCATGCACGAGGCCTACACGTTCAGGAAAAATCTGTTGCAGACTTGCAAAACGGTCTTCTGCGGCTGCCGCGTCGACCTCGTCGGATTCCTCCACGAGCGGACAAACCCAATAGGCGCGAGCTCCCGTGTTGAGGGCCCGGCGCAGGCCGGTCACCACGTCGTCGATTTTTTCAAGCGGGATGATCGCCGTATCGATAGGCTGCCGCCCTGCGGGCTTTTCGGTCAACCGGGACACATCCATATCGCCATAATGGGTCAGGGTCAGCGTTCGCGGTATTGGCGTTGCGGTCATGACCAGGACGTCAACACCATTTTGCCCCTTTGCCTGCAACGCGAGGCGCTGGTGCACGCCGAACCTATGCTGCTCGTCGATGACCGCCAGCCCCAGGTTATGGAATTGTACGGTTTCCTGGAACAGGGCGTGGGTTCCGACGATGACTTGCGCCGAGCCATCGGCAATCTCCGACAGGATGTCATCGCGTTTTTGCCCCTTTTCACGCGACGTGAGCAACACGGTGTGCAGGCCGGCTTCGCTACATAACGGCAGTATTGTTGCCAGATGCTGACGGGCGAGAATTTCGGTTGGCGCCATGATGGTTGCCTGGAACCCCGCTTCAACGGCATTCGCCATGGCGAGTAATGCGACGATGGTCTTGCCGGCCCCGACGTCGCCTTGAAGCAGTCGCAACATTCGAATGGGGGCGTTCATGTCGGCGACGATTTCGCCGAGAGAGGACTCTTGTGACGACGTCAGACTGTAGGAAAGCTGTGTCCGGATTTTTCCCTGAACAATGCCATCGCCCTTTATTGTCTGGCCTTTGGTCCGACGCATGCTGGTTCGGATGAGTGCCAAGGCCAGCTGATTGGCCAGCAGTTCGTCGTAGGCCAGCCGTTTTCTCGATGGTGTTTGGGGGTCGAGGTCGACATGATCTTCGGGCCTGTGCGCCTGGGATAGGCATGCTGAAAAGCTGTTCCAGTCTTGGCGCTGGAGCCAGGCAGGATCCTGCCACTCTGTTATCTCGGGTACCAGTTCGACGGCCGCATCGATGGCTCTTCTCAGGGTTTTGGCCGCAAGCCCGGCCGTCATCGGATAAACCGGCTCGACAGGGGGCATGAGGGCAAATTCTTCTTCATCCAGAATGTGATCAGGATGGGTCATTTGCCGTGCGCCGGAGTAAACCTCGACCTTGCCGCTGATGAAGCGTTTTTCGCCTTCTGGCAGGACTCGTTGCAGATAGTCTGCGTGAGCCCGAAAGAACACCAGTGTCAGTTCCTCGCTGTCGTCGTGGCAGGTTACCCGGTAAGGGACACGCTTGTTATGACGCGGAGAGGGATTGTGCCGGCCTACCGTCACTTCAAGGGTTACGGTCTGGCCCTCCGGAGCGTCTGCGATCTTTGGCCGGAAGCGGCGGTCGATCAGTCCACTGGGAAGATGCCAGATCAGATCGACGACCCGGGCATCTTTCGCATCACCGCGCAGCAGTTTGGCCAACAGCCCTTCTATCTTGGAGCCGACACCGGGGAGTTGTTGCACGGTCGCAAAGAGCGGATTTAGAATTTCTGGACGCATGGTCGAATGGTCAGCCTTTTTCCCGAATTCCTTTCTCAAAGTATTTTGCAGAACAGGCCGGGTGTTTACCGTTTATTGCAGGAGACGATTGATTGCATGGTGTACTGCCTCAGGAAAAGTTTCAACATGGCCTGTTGATAAGAATCCGGGTTGCGCAATCCCGCAGTTCTACTTCATCGTGTCCGTTCGGAGTCAGTTGATTTGTCTGTGCTTGTCTGGCACAACGCACCCCTTGATCCTAACCTGCGATGTGATGATGTCTGGTCCGGAAAAGCGTGAGATACGACGCAAAAGGTTGAAATTTCAGGCTTGGCACCGCGGCACCAAGGAGATGGATTATTTGCTTGGAACATTTGCGGATCGACACATCGAAGAATTGCAGGATCATGAACTCGACATCTTCGAAAAACTGACGAACGAGGCGGATCAGGATATCTTCAATTGGATATGCGGTCGCGAGGCAATACCTGAAGAACATAATACTGCGTTGTTTCGGGCGCTCATGTCCCTTCGTTTTGAACCAACTGATTTTGGCGCAAAATCCTGAACTGGTTCGTGGACACACTGGTGCGCGGACACTATGCCGGAGAGCTTTAACTCGTGTTGACCCTGCAGGATATTGTCGGTGACCGCAGTCCGGTGACACTGTGTGGCGTCCCGGATGGCCTTGAAGGCCTGGTGCTGGGGGATTACGCCCGCCTGAACCAAGCCGCTCAGGGAACCGGTGTCGTTGTCTACATTACACGCGACGATCAGCGTCTCGCGGCTGTTGCCGACGGTCTGACGTTTTTTGCCCCTGAAGCAACGGTGCTGTCATTTCCCGCATGGGACTGCCTGCCGTACGACAGGGTGTCGCCGCGCGGCGATATCATTGCGACTCGCATGGCAACACTGGCGCGATTGTCCAAGAAAGACGACGATGCGGCCGGGCCGACGATTGTCCTGACCACCGTCAATGCGGCTGTTCAACGTGTACCGGTCCCCGATGTCGTACGTTCGGCCAGTTGGTCGGCGCGTCCTGGTAATCGAATAGTGCTGGATGAACTGACTCTCTATCTCAGTCGCAACGGATTCAGCCGCACCGGAACTGTCATGGAAGCAGGCGACTACGCAATTCGTGGTGGACTCGTCGATATATTCGCACCGGGCACTGAGTTGCCGGTTCGTCTTGATCTGTTCGGTGACACCCTTGAGTCGATCAGGTCATTCGACGCGGAAACCCAGCGTACCGTCGGCCAACTTCAATCGGTGGAGTTTCTGCCGGCAAGCGAGATCCTGCTCAACGACGAGACGATTGCGCGTTTTCGAACCGGATACGTGGCCGCTTTTGGGGCTATGACGGATACCGATCCGCTTTATGAAGCGATCTCGGACGGGCGGCGTTTCGACGGTATGGAGCATTGGCTCTCGTTGTTTCATGACGAGCTCTGCACCTTCTTTGATTATGTTCCAGACGCCCAGGTGTTTGTCGATCATATGGTCGATGACGCCCGTCAGTCCCGGATCGAGCAGACAAGCGAGTACTTTGAAGCCCGCAAGTCGGCAATGACCCAGAACAGTTTTGGTGCACCGCCATACAAACCGCTACCGCCAGCCCATCTCTATCTGAACGATGACGAATGGCGCGACCGTATTCAGGCCGCGGTCTTGCGAACCATTACGCCGTTTGAGCGGCCCGAAGGAGACAGTGCGGGGAAAGTCGTTTCTCTTTCCGGCCGCAAAGGCCGCAGTTTTGCACCGGAAAGAGCTGAAGAAGGGCGTAATGTCTTTGATGCCCTCAGTGAACACGTGGCCCAGTTACGGCGCGACGGCAAAAGAATTGTCGTCGCCAGTTGGACGGGTGGCGCCCGCGAACGGCTCTCTGGTGTTCTTGATGACCATAATGTCGGATCGACGTCCATAATTTCAGACTGGAATGAGGTTCTGCGACTGGATCCTTCCGTGGTCGGTCTTGCCGTACTGGGGCTTGAATCCGGTTTTGAAACCCCGGATCTCGTGGTTATCGGGGAGCAGGACATTCTCGGCGATCGGCTGGTACGGCGGAGCCGGAAAACCAAGCGCGCAAGTGACTTCCTTTCCGAAGTCTCAAGCATCGCTCCGGGCGACCTCGTGGTTCACGTGGATCACGGTATCGGCCAGTTCGAAGGCCTGAGAACCATCGAGGTTCAAGGCGCACCGCACGACTGCCTCTACCTCACCTATGCCAAGGGCGATCGCCTGTTTCTGCCGGTTGAGAATATCGAACTGCTCAGCCGTTACGGGTCGGACATGGCGGGTGCTCAGCTTGACAAGCTGGGTGGTTCGGGCTGGCAGGCACGCAAAGCACGGTTGAAGGAACGGATTCGTGAAATTGCGGGGCAGTTGATCAAGACGGCTGCGGCACGACAGCTCAAGTCCGGCGACGTCCTCCAGCCGGCAGACATGAGTTTCGATGAATTCTGTGCCCGTTTCCCGTTCGAGGAAACCGAGGACCAGATGCGCTCGATTGATGCGGTGCTTGAGGACATGGCCAGTGGGCGGCCAATGGACAGACTGGTCTGCGGCGACGTAGGTTTCGGCAAGACGGAAGTCGCCCTGCGCTCTGCTTTTGTTGCGGCCATGTCCGGCAAACAGGTAGCCGTTGTGGTACCGACAACCTTGCTTGCCCGACAACATTACCAAACCTTCCGGGAGCGATTTCAGGGCTTCCCGATTCGCATCGAACAGGCATCTCGTCTTGTGGGGACAAAGGATCTCAACGAAACCAAGCGCGGAATCACCAGTGGCGATGTCGATATTGTTATCGGAACCCATGCACTCCTTGGCAAAGCCATCAAGTTCCGGGACCTAGGCCTTTTGATTATCGATGAAGAACAGCATTTTGGCGTTTCCCACAAGGAGCGCCTGAAGGAACTTCGCTCCAATGTCCATGTGCTGACGTTGAGTGCCACACCCATTCCGCGGACATTGCAGTTGGCGCTGACTGGTGTTCGCGAGCTTTCGTTGATTGCGACGCCTCCTGTGGACCGCCTGGCGGTCAGGACGTTCATTACGCCGTTTGACCCGGTGACACTGCGTGAGGCGCTGTTGCGGGAACTCTATCGGGGTGGACAGACCTTCTATGTGTGTCCACGTGTGTCCGACCTTGAGGACAGGCGCCAGTTTCTGAGCGATTACGTGCCGGAAGTAAAAGTCGGTGTCGCGCATGGACAGATGACACCAGGCCAACTCGAAGACATCATGACCGCTTTCTACGACCGGCAGTACGATGTTCTCCTGTCTACAACGATCGTGGAGTCGGGCCTCGACATACCGACAGCCAACACCCTGATTGTACACCGTTCGGATATGTTCGGACTGGCACAGCTCTATCAGTTGCGCGGCCGTGTAGGGCGGTCAAAGACCAGGGCCTATGCATTGTTCACCGTTCCGGCGGGCAAAATGCTCACTTCTACTGCGGACAAACGACTGCAGGTGCTGCAGTCTCTCGATTCACTCGGTGCAGGCTTCAGCCTGGCGAGCCATGATCTCGACATTCGCGGTGCTGGTAATCTGCTTGGCGAAGAGCAATCCGGCCACATCAAGGAAGTCGGCTTTGAACTCTATCAAAGCATGCTCGAGGAGACTGTCGCCTCCCTGCGCGAGGGCGGGGATGATGCCGAAGACTCCGGCCAGTGGTCGCCACAGATCAACATCGGTACGTCGGTGCTGATACCGGAAAGCTATGTCTCCGACCTGCAACTTCGCATGGGGCTTTATCGGCGGCTATCGGGCCTTGAGACGCAGCAGGAAATCGACGGATTTGCCGCGGAATTGATTGACCGTTTCGGATCGCTACCGGAAGAGGTCGATCACCTGATGCAGATCGTTTCCATCAAACTCTTCTGTCGGCGCGCCAATGTGTCCAATATCGATGCCGGGCCGAAGGGGACTGTCCTTCGTTTCCGCGACGACAAGTTTCCCAATCCTGCCGGACTGGTTCAATTCATTACAGAACAGGGGCGCCTTGCCAAGCTGCGTCCCGACCACAAACTTGTTCTGATCCGTGAGTGGGATACACCAGAGGAACGTCTGAAGGGCGTGTCCGTCATTTTGCGGCAGCTTGAGCGGCTCGTAGACACGTCCGCAGCTGCCGCATAAGTTGTTGTTTTTCAGTCTGTTGATACGTCTTTTTCAGATAGGTCTTGAAGAGCGCGATCAAGAGCGCCAACAATGGTTGCCGGTTGTTCGGCACCCATCACAACATATTTGTTGGCGACAATGAAACAAGGAACACCGTTGACGCCCATTTCCCGGGCAAGGGCGACTTCCTTTTCAACCAAGTCACGGTCTTCCTCGGTTGCCAGAAGACGGATGATGAGTTCTTCATCCATTCCTGCTTCGACGGCCGCTTCGCGCAAGACATCCGCATCGCCAATGTCCCGGCCTTCAAGGAAGAACATCTCAAACAACCGTTCGACAACCGCATCCTGATAGCCTTCGGTTGATGCCCAGCGAATGACCCGATGTGCGTCGATCGTGTTGGGTGATTTCTTGATCTTGTCGAACGCAAACGGAATGCCTTCGTCTTCACCAGCCTTTTCAATCGAGCTATAGATTTCCTTGGCGCGTTCGGGCCCGCCGAACTTGTTTGAGAGGTATTCCTGCCGGTCAATTCCGGTTGGTGGAATTGTCGGATCCAGTTGATAGGGGCGCCACCTGACGTCCACTTCAATGTCCGGCCTCATCGCCAGGGCCTTTTCAAATCGCCTTTTGCCGACAAGGCACCAGGGACACATGACATCGGAAATTATGTCGATCTGGAGCGGCTCTGATGTCATTGCTTGTTCACCTCGCTAACGGTTGACGAGCCAGCGTAAATGACTGCCGCTGTCTTGTCACATGGCTTCGGTCAGACTATTAGCGTGTTTGTGTTTTGAGTGCCGTTCATATTTGCGTTTGTCGTGTTCAACTTTTTGTCGGAACACGCGCAAAGATGCCGCGATCGGGTTGCGCCGTTTCACGGTTCTCGCTCTTGATTTCTTCATGTCCTGTCGTCCGTAAGCAATTGCTGTTTGCATGTCATGCAAGGTGATACGGATCTGGCCGGCATTTCCTGTCGGCCGGACTGAAAAATCAAATGTGCGATTGAAACAACGGCTTCAACTTCTTACGAACGAGCTTGCCGTTGGCAGTGCGGGGCAGGGCGTCGATGAAGACGATCTCACGCGGACACTTGTAGCGGGCAAGACCACGGCTTGCGTGCTCCAGTAGGACATTTGCGTTAACCTGCATTTCAGGTTCGGGAACGATGAACGCGGCAATGACCGAAACGTTCCTGCGAACTTCAACTTCGGTGACTGCGCACTCTGCGACACTCTCGTGTGTCCTCATGACGTCCTCAACTTCTGCCGGTGAAACCCGGTAGCCCATGGCGTTCATGACATCGTCGGCGCGGCCGTCGAACCAGACATAGCCATTTTCGTCGATACGGGCGAGGTCGCCGCCAATGAACCAGTCTCCCCTGAATGCGGCAGCCGTCTCTTCCGGCCGGTTCCAATACCGCAACATAAGGCCGGGATCACTTCCGTGAACGGCCAGCAGTCCCGTTGTTCCCGGCGGCAAGGTTTCCTCGGTTTCGTTGTCCGCTGCGAGAATGCCGACACGGCGGCCCGACTGCGGGCGGCCCGGAGAACCTGATACAACCGGCACAGTGGGGGACGAGGATATGTACGTAGAAATCTCGCTCATACCCAGGGCTTCGTAAAGGACGAGGTCGGTACGGCGTTGCCATTCTTCCGAGACGTCACCGGGCAAAGGCTCGCCCGCGGTCAATCCGTGCCGCAGGCTGGGCAGGTCAATGTGATCCTCTTTACTGTACTTCAGGATCTGTCGGTAGACCGTGGGCACTGCGGCAAAAATGGTGCCGTTTTCCCGGTTGATGAGCCTGGGCCATGCCGTGGGATGTTTTTCTCCGGTGAACAGCACTGTGGTAGCGCCATTTGCCAGGGGGTCGCTGATGCCGACGCCCAGTGTGTATGTCCAATTGAAGGCTCCGGCGTGAACCATGATGTCGGAGCTGGTGAGACCGTACCAGCCCTGATACATCTTTCGCCGGGCCCAGATTGATCTGTGGGCGTGCAAGACGCCTTTGGGGCTGCCTGACGTTCCAGAAGTGTATATCAGGAACGCCGGGTCGTCGGCTTTTGTTCCGGCGTAGTCTGTCATAGGCCGTTGGTAAAATTCCTTTACCTCGTCAGGGCCAATAATCTTGATCGGAGGCAGGAACTCTGGCAACTCGAGCTCGGGCGACACGGCAAGTCCTTGGGCGCCAGAGTCTGCCAGCATGTAGTCAACTTCACGCGGTGACAACTGCTCGGATGTGGGGATCGGGATAATGCCTGCAGCCATCGCGCCAAAAAACACCAAGGCAAACTCGGAGGTGTTCTTCATTCGCACAAGCAGGCGGTCTCCGGGTTTCAGGCCGGTCTCGATAAGTCCGGTTGAAAAGCGGCGGACGGTTTCGTCGAGTTCACGGTAAGTCCATCTTTCATCTTTTTCGGTGTCGTCGAGATCATGAACAACCACGAGCGCGGTCTTGTCGGCGTAGACATGGGCCGGACCGCCAATGCAATACCGGGAAATGTTCAATTCCTCGGGCGGCAACTCACTTTCGACACCAGTCATGACAAACTCATTACTTTCAAATCTGATCGAGAACCCGGTCCCGCATGACCTCGCCATGTTCGTCACGGGGTATCATCTTAACTGTGATCACCCGGTCCGGCACTTTATATGCGGCGACTTTCTGTTGCTTGAGATAGTCGGCAAAATCTTCAAACGTGATTGACTTTCCAGGGCTGGGAACGATCGCGGCAATGATCCGCTCTCCCATTACAGGGTCGTCGAAACTGAAGGCAGCCGCATCTGACAGCTGATCGTGACCGGCATAAAGCCTGTCGAGTTCGCATGCGGAAATTGACATGCCGCCATGATAGATGACGCCGCCTTCCCGACGAACACAGTCGAGTGACGGTTTGGTTGCGCCAACGAAACGGCAGCGGATGCCGGTGCTGACGAAACCATGTGAGTCCTTCTCCAGGGTTGGTTCATCGCTCCCCGGAACGACACTTGGATAAAACGCGTCAAACATCATGGCGCTCTTGATCATCAGGTCGCCAGCCAGCAGGCTTGCATCGTTGCCGTTCGATACCGCACCGCCTCTGACCCTTGTGGTCAACAGGACCGGTCCGCTTGGGGTTCCTACCGGAGCATTCCATTCGCCATGGGTAAGCAGGCAAGGGCGTTCGTTCTGTGTACGTCGGCGTGCAACATAGGCCATCTCGCCGAATGTCCGGATATCGACAACCGGAACCGACAGATTGGCCGCCCGCTCGTTTGCGTTTTCCGGCAGGAACGGGCTCGGCCAGAAACAGCCCAGAGACGAAATGCGGCTCGCCGGGGCCCCCTTGTTGAAAATGCCGTCGCTCTTCAGCGCGTCGATTACGGAGGGCGGTAGACCAGTAAAATCAATGTTGAGACTTTGCAGTTGGTCCACAAAGACATCAAGTTCGAAGGGGTGATGGAGGTGAAGGGTTCCGCTGGACAGGAGCCAGGGTACAAAAAAGCCACCGATCGATACCAGTCCCGCCAGCGGATAGGGGCAAAGCAACTGATTGCCTCTGCCGATACGGGCTTCCAGAAGGCTCATCAGCCCGGCCGCAATCCATTGGTTATGGGAACGAGGAACTGGGCACGGAGAAGGGTGCTGTCCTCCCGCCCAGCAGATTGTCAGCACGTTGTTGGCTGAAACGTCAGGCCATTCGGTCGTGTCGGTTTCTCCGTCGCCGTCGAATATACCGTCCAGGGGTATCACACCGTCTGGGACGTCACGTCCGAATGACAGCACAAACCGTACACTGAACAAATCCGCTGCGGCATGACGCATCATGTCTGCATGATCTCTCCCGACGATATTAACGCATGAAACCAGAGCTTTAGGGGAGAGTGTTGGCAAAGCGGTTGATAACTCGTACTCGCGCCACATCAAAGGTAACGGAGACGCAACAAGGCCTGACCGGGCGCAGGCCAGCAGGACGATGACCTGTTCAACCGTATTGGGAAGCTGGGTGGCGACAATGTCGCCGGGAACGAGACCAAGATCCATGAATTGCTTGGCCAACCTGCTTACAACAGCGTCGGCTTGTGCATAGGTTAGCTGTTTGGGTGTCCCATGGGTGACTGAAGACCGATTGGGAGGATCGGCGACAGCGATACGGTCCGGATCGGCTTGTGCCGATTTGCGGAAGATTGCATCAAGGGTCGCTCGTCCCCAGACCCCGGCGTTGGTATAATGGTCGATGGTTGCCGCATCGCTTAGGATCATGTTGCCTATTCCCCCTCATTCCGGTACGTGCCACCACGTATCCGGCACGTAACCATAGAGCGATGTGCGCTCTGGCCTCTTGATTTTCCGCCATCGCGCAGCCCAGCGATTTGGTGGAAAAAATAGCGGTATGACATAGACTTGAGACAATAATGTCCGGTCCAGTGCTCTTACTGTGGATACAAACTCTGTACGGTCCCGCGCCTTCAGCATGGCAGCGATCAAATCATCTATAGCGGGATTCTTTGTTCCCATATAGTTTCTCGTGCCGGGAGTGTCGCGTCCGTATGTTCCCCAGTAGAAACTCTGCTCGTTTCCGGGAGACAATGAGGCAAACCAGAAATTGGGTATCATGTCAAAATCGTAGGTCTGTTTTCGATTTTGATACTGGGTTGAATCGACCTGACGGACTTTCAATCGAATACCGGCAGACTTCAGGCGATCGGCAAAATTGAGAGCCAGTCTCTCCTGATCCCTATCGGTCACCAGAATTTCGAAACTAAACGGTGCGCCGGTCGCACCGTCAACAAGGTGTCCATCGCGCAATTCGTAACCTGCCTTTTTCAAGAGGTTCAGCGCTGTGCGGAGGTTTCGCCGATTGCGGCCCGTGCCGTCGCCATCGGGAAGGCGATAGCGGCCTTCCAGGATATCGGGATCAATGGTGGAGAGGGACGGCGTTAGCAGCCGACGTTCGCGCTCATTCGCAGGGCGGCCGTGCGAAGAGAGTTCGGAATTGTCGAAATAACTCCGTGTTCTTGAATACAATCCGAAATAGAGGTTCTTGTTGACCCAAGAGAAATCGAACAGGGTCAGGAGGGCCTTGCGAACCCGAACATCGGCAAACAGCGGTTTCCTAGTGTTGAACACAAAGGCGTTCATGCCCGATGGTAGTTTCGTCGGAATTTCCTCCCGAACAATCTGTCCGTCCTTTACGGCAGGTATCTCATAACCCTGTGCCCATCTTGTGGGGTCATTCTCGAGACGAGCGTCGCTCAGCCCCTTCTTGAATGCCTCAAATGCACTGTTCTGGTCGCGGTAATAGTCGTATCGGACGGTATCGAAATTGTGGCGGCCAGCATTGACCGACAAGGACCAACCCCAGTAATCCGGATTTCGCCGGTAGACAATCTGCTGACCGGGATCAATTTTCTCCACCAGATAGGGGCCACTGCCCAGTGGCTTGACCAGTGTCGTTTGCTCGAACGTCGTTTTGCTGTAGCGATGTCGTGGAAGCACCGCCATTAATCCAAGAATCAGAGGTAATTCCCGGTCTGCGCCTGCTTCAAAGACAAATCGAACGCTTCTCGGTCCGCGGCGCTCTGTGCGCACGACCTTGGAGTAGTAGCTCCTGAAGTTGGGACGGCCGTGATCCCGCAGAACTTCGAGTGAAAATATGACGTCTTCCACGGTGACCGGCATCCCGTCGGAGAATTTTGCGTGTTCGCGCAACCGGAATTCAACCCAACTGCGGTCATCGGGGACGTCTATGGATTCGGCCAGCAGTCCGTAGAGCGAGAAAGGTTCGTCGAGGTTTCTCGTCATCAGGCTTTCAAAAACATGAGCGCGCAGTCCCTTCGCAGCAATCCCCTTTACGATCATGGGATTGGTGTTGTCGTAGGTACCGATTGCCGCAAATGTCACCGTCCCGCCCTTGGGAGCCGTTGGGTTGACATAGGCGAAACTGGAAAATCCGTCCTCGAGGCCTGGCTGACCGTGCATGGCAATGCCGTGTGACGGTGATGAACGGGCCGCACCGGTCTGGGTGAGTGCGGCCAGACACAACAATGCACCCAGTATGGCGACACCGGGACAACGGAATTCAGGGAAGGGCCAGGCACAAATTCGCATGCCTCGATCATATCCCATTGAATGCGGTTGCGGACTGATTTTGATAGAACGCGCAGTGCTAGGGCATTAATGGGTCTGGATGCCGCGCAACGAATAGATGCCGTTATCCAGTTCACCAAACACCTGGGTCACCTGCGGGTGGCGTACCGGTTCTCCGCTGGTATCTTCGAGAAGGTTCTGCTCCGATACGTAGGCGATGTATTCGGTTTCTTCGTTTTCCGCGAGCAGATGATAATAGGGCTGTTCCTTTGCAGGCCTAATCTCAGCGGGTATCGACTCCCACCACTCGTCGCTGTTGGAAAACGTGGGGTCTACATCGAAGATTACGCCGCGAAATGGGTAGTAGCGGTGTTTGACGACCTGGCCAATGCTAAATTTTGCGGTTTGATCTGGTTCGTTCATCATTATCTTTCAAGTACTTAAGAATGGACTGGAGAGCCCATTCCTGTCCCCTCAGAGACAAATTTAGTATTCCCAGGCCTCGTTGGAAAGTGGGTCTGGTTCACTTTGGGACAAATTGACGTGGCGTGGTTGTATCCGGGCAACACTAAAATCCGTATGAAGCTGCGCGCTCCGGGTCTTTTTGGGCGACCAGTTTTGCCAGGTCAACGATGACTTTTGCCTGTTTCCAGGTGGCATCGTCCTGCATCTTGCCGTCGATCATGACAGCCCCAGTGCCGTCCGGCATGGCTTCGAGAATTCGCTTGGCAAAGTCGACTTCGCCCGCATCCGGACTGAAGACTTCCTTGGCGATATCGATCTGGGTCGGATGTAGTGACCAGGCGCCCAGACAGCCTTGCAGAAAGGCATTTCTGAATTGCGATCGGCAGGCATCGAGATCGGAGAAGTCGCCGAACGGCCCATAAAACGCCTTGATGCCATTGGAGGCGCAGGCATCGACCATTCGGGCCACAGTGTAGTGCCACAGATCCTGTTGATAAAAGGACCTTACCTGTTCAGCGTTGTCATCGTCGCGATCGGCCAGAACGCCATAGAATGGGTGGCCACCGCCCACGCGGGTGGTTTTCATGCCCCGTGATGCCGCCAGATCCGCAGGGCCAAGACTCATGCCGTGCATCCGCGGGCTTGCAGAAGCGATTTCATTAACGTTCTTAACACCTTGTGCTGTTTCCAGGATGGCATGGATGAGGATGGGTCTGGTGATGCTGTGTCGGGCTTCCAGCTGCGCCAGAAGTTGATCCAGATAATGAATGTCCCAGACACCCTCGACTTTCGGCAACATGATGACGTCAAGTTTGTTGCCAACGGCAGCGACGGTCTGCGTAATGTCGTCTAGCGCCCACGGGCTGTTGAGGCAATTGATACGGGTCCACAGGCCGGTTTTGCCGAATTCGTTGGCTTCCGCCATTTCGATAAAGCCGGCACGGGCCGCTTCCTTTGCATCGGTCGGTATGGCGTCTTCCAGGTTGCCGAGGACCACATCCACCCTGGACACTAGATCAGGAACCTTGGCCCGCATCTTTTCGATATGCGGCGGGACAAAATGGATCATGCGTTCGAGTTTGATGGGGAGTTCCCGAAATGGGGCGGGGGCACCGATGGCCAGAGGCTGAAAGAAATGCGCAGGTAGCTTCATGGAAATTGCCTTGTGTATTGGAGCTTGGCACCCCTTACGTCACTTGGGCGTGGCGTGCAACAAGGCATAGCGCCGCTTGCTGTGGATGGTACGGGCTTGGTTGACCGGCTCTGGATAAGCGGTTACTGAGCGTCGTCAAACAAAAAGAAACGGCATCTCTGGAGTCACATCCGCGTGGCCATCATATTCAATCTCGCCTTGCCGTTTTTCGGCATTATTTTTCTTGGGATAATCGCAGAGAAGGCCTTCAAGATTGAAGAGTCCGGTCTCGCGTGGCTCAACATATTCGTCTTCTATTTCGCCGTACCGACGCTCGTCTTCAAGAGCATCATGGAAGCACCAATCGATCAGCTGCTCAATTGGTCCTTCATCGCCATTACAATGATGTCGAGTTATCTCGTATTCCTGTTGGTCTTCTCCATTTCACTGCTGTTCTTCCGGTCGAGGTTGACCTCGGCAGCCATTCAGGCCTCATCGGCGAGCTATAGCAATCTTGTGTATCTGGGGCTGCCTCTTGCCATAGCGGCATTCGGGAGAGATGCCGCGGTGCCGGCCGCCCTGATCGCCTGTTTCGACAATCTGATCCAGTTTACCCTTGTTCCCATCATTGCCGGTCTGGAGAAATCCAGGAAGGACTCGCGCAGGGATATGATCACAGGGATTTCCAGACAGATCGTCCAGAACCCGTTGATTATCGCCGCTGCGGCCGGTGTGGCCGCGTCAGCCGGCCAGTTCCCGTTGCCCCACGCCTTTGACACCATGCTGACAACCCTCTCGAAAGCAGCAGCGCCAGCAGCCCTGTTTGCGCTCGGTGTTACGGTTGCCATGCGTCCACTGGAAGGCTTCACGCGAGAGGTGCCGGTTATCCTGATTGCGAAGATGCTGGTACATCCTCTGCTGATCTGGGGGCTGATCCACTGGATCGGCGGTGTTGATCCCATGTGGGCAGGCGTCGCCATTCTTCTGGCGTCTTTGCCGACGGCCGCCAACGTTTATATTCTGGCGACCCAGTACCGTGCCTTTATTGACGGGGTGTCGAACGTCATTCTGATCTCGACCATGCTATCGGTCTTCACGGTTTCAATTGTGCTTTACATGATCGACCGGCAATATCTTCCCTGATCGGTAGTGGAGGGAGTCCCTAATGCGCAACGGCGGAATACAACAGCCGCTCAGTGGTATTCGTGTGCTCGATTTCAGCACCTTGCTGCCCGGGCCGATGGCAGGTTTGATACTGGCTGAAGCAGGCGCCGATGTGCTCAAGATTGAACGCCCCGGTTCCGGCGAGGACATGCGCCACTATGAGCCGCGGTGGGGGCAGGAGTCTGCCTACTTCGCCATGCTGAACCGAGGTAAGCGGAGTCTCACGCTTGATCTTAAGAGTGATGATTCAAGACGTTATATTAACGAGTTAGTGGCAGACGCTGATGTTGTTCTGGAGCAATTTCGACCCGGTGTCATGGCGCGCCTTGGCCTGGGATACGATGACCTGAAGAGTGTCAACCCTGGCCTCGTCTATTGCTCCATTACAGGCTACGGCGCCGATGGGCCAAAGGCGCAAGTGGCGGGGCATGATCTCAACTACATTGGGGACACCGGCCTGCTGTCGCTCAGCATGGGCCCCGCAAATCAACCGGTGATCCCGCCAGCACTGATCGCCGATCTTGCCGGTGGTACATACCCCGCGGTCGTGAACATACTGTTGGCGCTTCTGCAGCGCCACCAGACCGGCAAGGGCTGTCACCTCGACATTGCCATGACGGACAACATGTTCATGCTGGCGTACTGGGCGGTAGCGCAGGGGCAGGTGACCGGCGACTGGCCCGAGAACGGTGCCGCCCTTCTGACGGGAGGGTCGCCGCGTTATCATATCTATCCGGCGTCCGACGGCCGGTTTGTTGCCGTCGCGGCGCTTGAGCAGAAATTCTGGGACCGGTTCTGCCTCCTCATAGGCCTCGACGGGACACTTCGTGATGACAGGCGAGACAAGGACGCAACGGTGAACGGCGTATCGGACCTGATCAAATCCGAAACCGGCGAGCACTGGCGTCAGATCTTCGACGGCGAAGATTGCTGTTGCAGTGTTATCCAGACGCTGCAGGAGGCGATGCAGGACCCGCATTTTCGCGAGCGTGGCCTGTTCGATCACAAGTTGAGCAATGAACTGGGTGATGTTCTACCCGCGACCACCGTACCGGTCGTGCCGGCATTCCGGTCCGACCCCGATGTATCCAAGTCAGCACCGTCGTTGGGGTGTGCTGACAACGACGACCCCGGTAAATCGTCTAAGTGACGCTTGCGTCGGGGCCAATGCCCTGGCGCATTATGAACCGTCTCAGAGGGCCGATATGCTCCAGCATCGTGAGTCCGAGGCCGCGAGCTCCCTGGAATGGGAGAAATTGCTGGAAGAGGGAACGATTCAGAAGGTCGACCGCAACGGTTCGAGGCAGCACGTCGCGCCGCCGCAGTCGGTCAAATTCGTCGATCACGCGAATGCCGCCGGGATCTCTGCCGTCCTCAACCGCACGGTTGACCAGATCACAGGCCAGAGCGACATCACGAAAGCCCAGGTTAAGCCCCTGCGCCCCAATGGGAGGAATGACATGGGCGGCTTCACCCACGAGCAACGTGCGGTCTGCTGAATACCGGCGTGCGGTCAATCCCGATATGGGGAAACTCGAGCGGGTTGTCACATTGGAGATCTTCCCCAATAGTCCTCCGGTCTCGTGTTCGAGACGTTGGGCGAAGTCCTCGTCGCCCAATTCAGACAGGCTTTGGGCCTGTTCCGGGGTTTCAATCCAGACGAGGCTGGAACGCCGACCGGGCAGGGGCACCACGGTCAGCGGACCGGCATCGAAATGAAACTCAGTGGATATGTTGTCGTGTGACTGCGTATGATCGAAACAGGCGACGATGGCGGCTTGTGGATAGGACCATGAATTCACCTGTATGCCGCTGCGTCGGCGGCATAGTGAATTGCGGCCGTCAGCGGCAATAACCAGGGAGGCCGTCCCTTCCAGGCCGCCTGCCGTCTTCACGGATACCTTTGTTCCAGAGGCGTTTACATCCGCAATGGATTCGCAAATAATCGTTATATTACAGTGTGTTTCAATGCGTTTCCGAAGTGAATTGACAAGATGAGCATTCGGTATGTTCCAGCCGAATGGTTCAGGCCCCAGCTCATCCGACCGGAAGTCAACCGACGGCGCCTTGAGAGCATAGTTGGTCCGGTCCACGAGCCTCATGACCTCCAGTGGTGCGGCTTGGGTCTTCAGCGTCGCCCAGAGTCCCAGTGTTTCGAGGAAACGCACCGAACCCTGCATCAATGCGGTTGTGCGCTTGTCCCGGACGGGCAGTTCAAAATCCGGGGCACAACAGGTAATGTTGAGGCTGGTTTTTGACAACGCCAATGCCGCCATGAGCCCCGCCGGGCCACCTCCGGCGACCAGCACATCACAGGTGAACCTGTGGTTTGCCTGTGCGGTATTGTCGGACTTGATCATGAGGTGACTATGGCTCTTGATTGGCTGTCTGCCAAGGTGGCGCGTCATTGGGTCCGGATGCCACTAACCGCCCAATTGGGGCCGGTTAAGATGAGCGCGGCTAATGATGCTATCAGAAAATTGCGATAGCCAAACAAACTGAACTCAATCATATGTTTACCTAGAATTGGCTGTTTGCTTTCGACAATATGGCATCGGGTATAGACTCTTCAGTCAAGGGGAGACGTTTTCGTGAGTACCGACTTACATCCAGCGCCCTTGGTTTATGAGGCGTCGTGGTCGCAACGACTGTTCTCCCGGTCACATGTGTTGGCCTGGGCGGGCATTGGTGTGCTCATCGCGCTTGGATGGATCTATCTCACCGTGATGGTCGTGGACATGATCTCGGTCATGGACATGACGGATGCCGGTGCGGGCATGTCGGTGTTCAATGCTTTCGCACAATGGGCGGATCTGGGCGCCCTGGGCCTCGAAGTGCTTCGGTCTATCTGCCGCATAGATACAGTGACACAGTTTTCCGGTGTTTCCGCCGGTTCGGTTATCTCAACGTTCGGGTATGTGTTTGTGATGTGGGTGGCCATGTCGTTCGCCATGATGTTGCCGACGGCCGCACCGATGATCACCACCTATGCCGAAATTGCTGAAACCGCGCGAGCCCGCAAGATCGACGTCGTATCACCGCTTGTTCTGATCGCGGGATACATGTCGGTATGGGCAAGCTTTGCCGTTCTTGCCACGATCGCTCAACTGGTCCTGATTCAGATGTCACAGATCACTGAAGGGCTGGTTCTCAAGTCGCCTTATCTGGGCGCGGGGGTGCTGGCAGTTGCCGGGTTGTACCAGTTCACGTCGTTCAAGACGGCGTGCCTGACAAAGTGTCGGACACCGTTTCCCTTCTTCATGGCGAACTGGAGCGACAAGGTTTCCGGTGTGTTCCGGATGGGCGTGCGCCAGGGCGTCGTCTGTGTGTTGTGCTGCTGGGCCCTGATGCTGGTGATGTTTGCAGCCGGCCTGATGAACGTATTCTGGATTATCGTGCTGAGCGTAATCATGCTCGCCGAAAAGGTTTTGCCCCGGCCCATGCTTGTCGTGCGGATTTCGGGTGGTTTGTTCCTCATATGGGCGGTCGGACTGCTGACTGCCGCCGTTTAAGTTCAAGGAGTAGTTTATCAATGGCCGCAATCGAACCGTGGAAGCTCAACGGAGAGTTGATGCTTAGTTGCAACTGTACTGTGTTTTGTCCGTGTGTTGTGTCGTTGGGGCTCCATCCTCCCACGGAAGGCTATTGCCAGACCTGGGGTGGAGTACGAATCGACAGCGGGCATTATGGCGATGTGGACCTGTCTGGTCTCAACGTGGGACTGCTGATTGAAATCCCGGGCAACATGAGCCGAGGCAACTGGACGGCGGCGGCCTACATCGACGAGAAAGCCGACATCTATGCCCTCAAGGCGCTGACCCGCATCTTCAGCGGTCGGGCCAAGGGGACAACCCATATTCTGTCGATTCTGGTTGGCAAGTTCCTCGGCGTCGAACAGGCGCCGATCAGCTACGAAGTCGACGGGGAAACCCGCCGGTTCAAGATTCCCAAAATCATCGACGGCGAGATTGAACCGATCACAGGTGCCAAGAAGGACGAGCAGGTGGTTATCCAGAACAGTCAATACTGGATTGCACCCGACATTATCGTCGCCCAGGCCAAGCGCAGTAAGTTGCGGGCGTTCGGGCGCAATTGGGACTTTGCCGGCCGCAGTGCTGAGATCTGCAAGCTTGAATGGTCCGGGCCCTGATCTGAAGTTTCTTCTGGCTGACCGTCGGCAAACGACGGAGTCGAAAGAGAACAAACGCGCGTGGACCCCAGGCTACGAGTCGGGGTCCACCGATTTTGTCACAATCAGAAAGTCGCTTGAAGAACTAACGATCAGCCTTCGGGCGCGGTCGCCATCATGGATGGCCTGGTGCTGATGCTGTCGTACCAGGAGGTCAATTCCGGCCGTCCGGAACGCCAGTCTAGATCAGGCATCCGGAACTCGATATAGGCGAGGGCACAGGCGACCGCAATCGACCCTATGGTGACAGTCTCGGCCTGACCGGCCAATTCGCCTTCGAGTTGATCGAAGGTCCGGTTCAGGCGGTCTCGTTGCTTTTCAATCCAGTCGCCCCATCGAAGCTCTTCCGGACGCAAGGCCAGTTCATACCGAAGACCCACGGCCGTGTCACAAATGCCGTCGCCCAGCGCCTGCAGCCTGAGTGCCTGCCAGCGGGCGTCTCCTGATGCCGGAAACAGTGTCGTATCTCCTGCAAGAGAACAGAGGTACTCGCAGATGACCCTGGAATCGAACAGGCCGGTGCCGTCGTCCAGCACGAGCGTGGGGATTTTGCCGAGGCTGTTGGTGGCGCCAATGTCGGCGTTGGGGGCAACCGGTGTGACGGCCGCCAGTTCTGTCTCGATTCGCGAGACGGTCCCCGATTCATGGGCGGCGACAAGAACCTTTCGGGCAAACGGTGAGGCGGGTGAAAAGAACAGTTTCATTAATGTGCTCCAGTGGCGGGTTTGAGGGTTGTCCTACTCTACCGCATAGTCTTCCTGTGACGACACAACCAATTTCAGATGAAAGATGCTACTGGCCCCGCTTGAAAGCTGGAGCTACATCGAACGACGGGTTGCTGTCGAAAAAATTGAAGGGACGGAGGGTGAATTCGTGCCATTTTGTTGGCAGGATTGGCCAGTCTTCCACCCGCGTCACATGATGAAACCCCATTGTGTACCAGACCACCACATCGGTATCCTCGACACCCTCCTTGTCCTTTATGTATGCGGGCAGTCCGTCTCCGCCGTGACTCTGGTTGGGGAAGTCTCCGGCGGCATGAAGTTCTCCGGGTTTGTATCGGCTGATCCAGAGCCGCTCGGCCGAGAAGGCGGCGCGGGCCTGGGGCACGTCATCGGGCGAGAGCAAAGACAGTACACCGTGACCAGGCTCGATGTGATAGCTGGGATTGTGATCCAGGGCTGTTTTTCGGTTAGGATTCGATAGGCGAAAGTTTTCATCGTGTCCTCCAGATTTAACCGGGCCTTCCTCGGAAACCGGCGACCGTTCGATTGCCCAAATACTGCGGCGGCGGCTTTCCTTCGGCAGAGTCACGGGTTTGATATTGTCACGGATCAGGGTGTTGTTGGGACCATCAATGTCCAGATCGAGGCGAAACGAAAACAGATGGTCGTGATAAATGGCAACCGTGTGGGGGGCCAGCAGTGTGCCGTACCGGGTATCCCGGCCGGCGGTCGGGCTGGACATGCTGGCAGCCTCCACCGTCTTGACCGCGTCATAACCGGTGGCACCGACCCTAATCCTGATATTGCCGTGTTGTGTGAAGACCCAATCGATGACGTAGTCATAATTGCCGATTGTCGGGATCATTCTGACAACCAGTTCGACCGCCGGGCGTCCACTGACCTTGGAACCCTGAGACGACGCATGCCTCCACAAAGGGTCGCCCGTGTTGCGTTCAAAAACGCACATGCCTTTTTCAACCTTGAAAAGGCCGCCGGTATCGCTTGGCATGACGACGGTGATGAACGTTGAATGCCGGGGGCAGTCGCGGCCCGGCGACAGGGAGGAGGCTAGGAAACCCAGCCCGTATTCGCCGGCGTCCATCAAGGTCCTGAACGCCCATTGGGGATCAGGGTCCATGTAGGGGACGAACATTTCAGACAGGGACATCTGATAGGCAATGTCGCGTTTGCGGTCGCCGTCCTTAAACCTGACCAGTGAAAACACCGGCCCGAACCGTCGTTCGGCACGGACATGAAATGACCAGTTCTGCCACTCCATGTTGAGGCCGCCGTCGATCTTGTAGTTGACGCCGCGAGGACTGAACACAACGACCGGGTTCATGGCGGGCCGGTATTTCCGCGTTGTTGGCTTTTCATCGCCGCTGGGTACCGGCACTGCCACAGCGCCGGTGTCGATGATACGGGTGACCTTGCCGGCATCGACATCGACGACAGCCATCAACCCCTCGATCGGACGACCATAGGAATTGCCCGGTACGGATCGGGTATCGTAACAGGGAACGTTGAGCAGCCGTCTCGTTTCACTTTCTTCTCCGCTCAGGCGTCCGACCGACATAGGCGCGCAGAATATTTTCGAGAAATCCTTGAACCCGCGTTTCTCGATCGCTTTTTTCCAGCCAGCGTCAGCGAGGACCAGATCACGGGCCTTTTGCCATTCTTCATCCATCAGGCTGGGCTGGGCGCCGGGAACTTCTGTGTGTGACTCAAGTGCCTTGTTCGTAAGGTCGACAATGGTTTCGTAGGTTTTAGACTGTTTCCTTGTGACCACGAATGCCTTGCGGGCGATCGGATCACCGGGCTTCCAGGACCGAACCAGTGCCTTGGGCATTTCGAGTAGCGAAATTGTCGGGTACCGGGTCGTATCGTCGGCAAGACCCTGTGTCTTCATGAACTTGACGGTTGCGACGACTTCATCGACCGTGAGTGCATCCATTGGATGGTAAGGGCCTGACGCCGGGGCCTGGGCTTGCGCACCGCCCCCCTGATGCAGGACCAAAGTCAGAATGAATGCAATGGTTGCGGCACGAAGAATTGGCATAGTGACCTCCCAGCGATCTTTCGTAGAACCTGCCCAGCCAAACACACGGTTGTTGATTCCGGGATGGGCCGCTTTGCCCCTGTGACCATGTTACACTCCCGTTTGGTTAAGCGTTTGCCGACACTCTCCTGTCGAGAATCCGACACGCTTGAATTTCCTGTCGCAGCGGACAAAAGGCGTGATAAAGTCCGGCGTTTATATCCATCAGGGAGATTTTAAATGGGGTTCTTCGAGTTTATCAAATCCGCTGGCGAAGCGCTGGGGATAGGTGGCGACGATGCACCGGATGCAGAAGAAGTTAAAAAGAACGTCGACAAATATGACCTTGGCAGTGAAAACGTCAAAGTTGAAATCGATGGCGACAAGGCAATCGTGACCGGCGATGTCGCCGACCAGTCTATCCTCGAAAAGATCATTCTTGCTGTCGGCAATACCAAGGGTATAGCCGGTGTTCAGGCCAACATGACGGCGCCGAGCGGGAAAGACTCTGTGTTTCACACGGTGAAAAGCGGCGATACGCTGAGCGCTATCGCAAAGAAGACACTCGGCAGCGCCAACAAATACATGGCGATTTTCGAGGCCAACAAGCCGATGTTGAAACATCCCGACAAGATTTATCCGGGACAAGTCCTGCGTATACCGCAGGACTGAGACTGCGGGCCAGAGAATTTGCAAAGCCGGGGATTTTCCCCGGCTTTGTTTTTTCACCATTTTTGCCGCGGGCCTGGACCAATTCTTCAATTGCAAATGTCTCCGTTTTGTATAAAGTCCCAATTGTTCTTTAAATAGAACATCGTGCTGCAACCACCAATTGAGAGATGACGATCATGTACAAAGGTGACGTGTCACCGCGTGAAGCATATGAACGGCTTCAGGCTGATCCCTCGGCCTGTTTGATTGATGTCAGGACAGATGCCGAATGGGCGTTTGTCGGGGTGGCGGCTGTTGACCGAATGTACCGCATATCCTGGCAGAACTTCCCAACGATGGAACGTGATGTCGAATTTGTTGAAAAAGTCCGTAATGCGGGCGTTTCGTCAAACGAGGAGATCTTTCTGTTGTGCCGGTCCGGCGTTCGTTCGGCGTCTGCGGCGGCGGCGCTGACGGAAGCCGGTTTCCCCAATTGCTACAACGTTGCCGAAGGTTTTGAAGGCGACCGGGACGGAAACGGGCACAGGGGAACTCTCGGCGGTTGGAAACATGCGGGAATACCCTGGGTGCAGGGTTGAGGGTGAGGATCAGCCAAATGAATGCAGAAACGAAAATCGTTCCCGAGTGGGGTGAAGCTACAAAACTTGTCCGGGGCGGACTTGACCGGTCCCCCCATGGTGAGACCTCTGAGGCTTTGTATCTGAATTCCGGTTTCGTCTACCCGGATGGCGAAACCGCCGCAGCCCGGTTTGCCGGTGACGACGACGGCTATGTCTATGCACGCTACGGCAACCCGACAGTTACAATGTTTGAACAACGTCTCGCTCTCTTGGATGGAGCCGAAGCCTGTTATGCGACCGCCAGCGGAATGTCGGCGGTGTATGGTGCTTTGACGGCGCAGTTGAAAGCCGGCGACCACATCGTGGCGTCCCGGGCACTGTTTGGGTCCTGCCACCAGATCGTGATGAACATCTTGCCGCGCTTCGGCATAACGTCCGAACTTGTGGACGGAGCGGACCTTGATGCCTGGCGCAAGGCAATCCGGCCCGGTACCGTCTGTGTATTTCTGGAAACACCTTCCAACCCGACCCTTGAAGTGCTTGATCTGGCCGCCGTAAGCGAAATTGCCCATGCTGCCGGCGCCAAGGTTGTGGTGGACAATGTCTTTGCGACCCCGATACTGCAAAAGCCGTTTGATCTTGGAGCCGATGTTGTCATCTATTCGGGGACCAAGCACATCGATGGCCAGGGGCGGTGTCTCGGCGGCGCCATCGTGTCTACCCAGAAATTCAAGGAAGAGAATCTCAAGCCCCTTTTGCGCCACATGGGGCCATCCATCAGTCCGTTCAATGCCTGGGTTCTGCTGAAAGGCCTTGAGACGCTCGGTCTCAGAGTGAGAGCGCAGAGTCATGCGGCACACCACATTGCGGAGAGACTTCAGTCATTACCTGGCGTTACAAACGTTCTCTATCCGCATCTCGACAGCCATCCCCAGGTCGAACTGTGCCGTCGTCAGATGAGCCTCGGCGGAACCATGGTTACCTTTACCGTAGACGGTGGTCGTGAGCGGGCATTCGATATCCTGCGGCGCCTTCAGTTGGTGGATATTTCCAACAACCTGGGGGACGCGAAATCACTGATCACCCATCCTGCCAGCACCACTCATCGGGCGATTGGCGAGGAGGCTCGTGAGAGTGTCGGCATCGGTGAGGGCATGTTGCGCCTGTCGGTAGGGCTTGAAGAACCGGATGACCTGATCGCCGATCTGACACAGGCGATATCAACAGGTCGTTAGACCGTGTCTGCCCTTTACGGAAGCATTTGACCGAAATTTCGCGTCTGCTGGCAAGGCGTGGTTCGCGCCGTGGTCTGGTTGACCACAAGCGGACTACAACGCTGCCCAGTGGTCGCGAAATTTCAGCCTTCGGTGGGGCAAATCAGCTCATCGCCCGCGTTGCGAAGTTTGACGGATTCCCCACATCGCACTGCACTTCGCGCCTTGGCGACAAGCTGATTTGACTCCATCAAACGTTTCCGTAAAGGGCAGACAAGGTCGAGTGGACTAACTCGGGAACTTGTTACGGTTTCACTGTTTGTGGCGGGCTATATGCCGTCAATTCCGGGACCTTGCCCGAGAACAGTTCGATGTCCACCAGGCAGGAATGGGCGATCGGGCCCTGTGCCAGTTTCGACGTGCCCTTGTCCGGTGTCAGGACATTCGGGTTTCCGTGTTTGCACAGACCGGATGGCACCACAGAGAGTTCCGGGTCGAACCAGGCGCCGGTGCTGATCTGAATGACGCCCGGGCGAACCTGGTTGTCGATGACAGCACCGCACAGGCAACTGCCCCGATTGTTGAAGACGCGAACAATGTCGCCACAGGCGATGTTACGGACGTCAGCATCGTCGGGGTGGATTGTTACCGGTTCGCGGCCGTTGATTTTTGCCGCACGGCTGACACTGCCATGGTCGAGATGGGAATGAAGCTTGGTCGTGGGCTGGTTTGAAATCAGATGCAACGGGTAGGGCTTCTCTGCCTTGCCTAGCCATTCCATTGGTTCCAGCCAGGCCGGGTGAGGCGGGCAATCGTCATAATCGAAACTCTCGATGGCTTTGGAAAAAATCTCGATCTTGCCACTCGGTGTCTTGAGGGGATGGGCGTCGGGGTCCTTACGGAAATCGGAAAGCATGACGTTGGGTTCCAGCGGCGGCGAGATCTTGTGCCAACCGTCTTTTCTCAACTGCTCGAGAGAAGGCAGCTCGATTTGAGCCTCGGCGGCGGCCTGTCGGCTTACGTCGTACAGCCAGCTTTGCCATTCATCGGCGTCGCGTCCCTCCGTAAAAACTTCTTCGACACCCATTTCCCGTGCAATACCTGAGAGTATTTCATAGTCCGAACGCGCTTCTCCGGCTGCGTCAATGACCTTGTCCGTTGAAACCATGTAGGGATCGTTGGGCGCAAGCGTCAGGTCCTGGCGTTCGAGCGTCGTGGTGCACGGCAGGACGATGTCGGCATGTTTCGCCATGGTGTTCCAGCACCATTCATGCACGATGATGGTCTCAGGCTTCTGCCAGGCCGTGAGCATGCGGTTCAGGTCCTGGTGATGATGAAACGGGTTGCCTCCCGCCCAGTAGACAAGGCGAACGTCCGGGTAGGTTAGTTTCTGTCCGTTATAGTCAAAGGCTTCCCCCGACTTCAGAAGCATATCGCTGATGCGGGCAACTGGAATGAATGCATCGACCGGGTTGCGGCCCTGTGGTAACGCCTTGAAACTGAAGTCCCGCCGTTCAAGGCCGACAGTATTCACAGCCGAGTATCCCAGCCCGAATCCACCGCCGGGTAGACCTATCTGACCTATCATTGCCGCAAGGGTGATCGCTGCCCAGAATGGCTGTTCTCCATGATCCTGCCGGGTCAGCGACCAGCTTACGGAAATCATTGTGCGTGACGCGGCCATCCGGCGGGCGAGGCTCCTGATCTGGTCTGCGGGAATTTCACAGATACCGGACGCCCACTCAGCCGTTTTATCTATGCCATCGGTCTCACCGGTCAAGTAGGCGCTGAAGCGATCGAATCCTGTCGTGTAGCGGTCAAGGAACACCGGATCATGCAACCCCTCGACCAATAGTGTATGGGCGAGACCGAGCATAATAGCGGCATCGGTTGAAGGGCGTGCGGCAAGCCATTCGGCGTCGACGTCATCCATGACGTCAGACCTGAGGGGAGAGATGTTGACGAACTCGATGCCTGCCGCCCGGGCCTGGCGTATGGCCTCGCGCTGACGGTGGCGGCCGACACCACCTTGCCCGATCTGCCCGTTCTTGACCGGCAGGCCGCCGAAGGCAACGAACAACTGGGTCTCGGCAATGATCGAGTCCCAACTTGTGGCCTTGTAGATGAAGTCCCTGAGATTTCCGACAACGTGCGAGAGGATGACCTCGCCTGCGGCCAGGCTGTAGGAGTTTACCGACTTGGTAAAACCGCCAACACAGTTGAGGAAGCGTTTGAGCTGGCCTTGGGCATGATGAAACCGTCCGGCACTGGCCCAACCGTAAGAGCCCCCAAAGATGGATTCATTGCCGAATGTGTGCCTGACCCGATCTAATTCATCCGCGACCAGCTTCTCCGCAACATCCCAACTGACCTGGATGAAAGGCTCAGCCCCGCGTTTGGCTGTTGCCGTACCGGGACCGCCGTCCAGCCAGCTTCTTCGAACCATGGGGTGTTTGATACGGGTTGGTCCATCCAGCACATCGACAATGCCCGGGCCGATCGGAGAGGGATCTACATCTTCCTCGAAGGGATGTAAAGCGGTGACTTTGCCGTTTTCGGTTTCAACCCGGTACGTGCCCCAGTGATTAGTCGTTAAAGGCAGGTGGTTGTGAGACGTCATCGGGCCGGGCTCCATCGTATCAGCGCGTCGGCTGCAATTGCTTCGTTATTGTCGCACAGGATGATCGGATTGACATCCAGTTCCAAAAGGCGTTCCCGGTTGGTCTCTGCAAAGCACGTGATGGCCCTGACAGCTTTCAACAAGACATTCTGAGCTGTCCAGTTGAGTTCGAGGTGCTTTACAATCGTAAGTTCTTGTATCGCGGTCAGGATTTGCCTGTCACTGGCCGGAAGCAACAGGGTCTCATAATCATGCAACTCCTCAACTTTTGTTCCTCCTCTGCCAATCAGCAATGCCAGGCCGAGACCGGGTTCATGTTTGACACCGATGATGAATTCAGCACAAGCGCCCGGTATCATCCGCTCTACGAGGAACTGCGACGTATCGAGTTCTGCATCGTAGGCGGAGACGGAGGTGCCAATGGCGGCAACGGACGTTTCGATTTCCTCCCTGGAGTGAAGATCGAGGCAGACGGCGCCGGCCTTATGCTTGTGCGCGAGATTTTTGTTGAGAAGCTTCACTGCTACCGGAAAACCGAGTTTGTCGGCAGCCGCCATGATGTCCTCCAACGCCCCGGTGGCCCCCTCTGATACGGTTAGCCCATAGCCTGCGAGATGTTGTTTGCCCTGCCATTCATCCAGCATCACTGGATGGCCGGAAGGGGTGCCCGGGTCTGGCAGCAATCGCCCCAGCGGCTCGGGATCCGCCAAATACTCCTGACGCATCGACGCGTGATGGGCAGCAGCAGCAATGGCCACCATCGACTCATCAAGGCCCTGAAGTGTCGGTATGCCGACCGCATGGAGTTCGGTCCTCAATTCGAGGGGCAGTCCTTCGGGCAGAACCGAGGCAATTGCAATGGTTTTCCTTGTTTTGAGGCTCAAGCGGATAATCCCGTCGATTGTCGGTCTCCACACGTCGGCCACGTTCGCCAGATGAGGATAGTCGATAAAGTATACTAGCAGGTCGCATCGTTCATCGAGCAGAATGCCCAGTCCGGTTTCGGCAATGACCGGGTCAGACAGGCTTGCCCAGGGGAGGTTGTAATCCAAGGGATTCGACAAGTGGACAAGATCGGGGACCCGTTCGCGCAATGCCTTCTGTTGATCAACGGTTAGCAGTGGAAACTCAAGCCCCAGGCGACGTCCCTTGTCAGAAATCAGCGCCGTGTAGCCTCCGGAGTTGGCGGCGCAATAGACACGTTTTCCGATAGACCTGTCGGCAATGCCGAGGAGTTTGAGGGTTTCAACCAAAGCTTTGGGTGAGCCTACTTCGACCATACCCAACCGTCTAAAGAGAGTACTCCACAATTCGTTTGAAACTGCGAGTGTGCCGCTATGACTTTTTGTCAGTTCAGCGCTTTCGCGTGTGCCGCCTGTCTTTAAGACAACAAGGGGCACGCCACTGTCCAGGGCACGCATGGCCGCGCGGCTAAGAGCTGCCACATCGACCAGGCCTTCCAGGTAAAGGCCGATGGCACGGACACGATTGTCGTCGAGCATTGCATCGATGAAGTCTGCTGCATCCAATACTGCCTGGTTTCCCATGCTGATCACATAGCCCAGGGGAAATGCCCGTTCGACATTGGAAACCGAATAGGCCACGTAACCGCTTTGGGAGATCAGGGCGATACCGTTCTGCGGGACTGAGGTGTAGACGTTGCCGCCGCCCCAGACCGCAACTCCGTCAAACTGATTCAGGATGCCGAGGCAGTTCGGCCCGACCAGGGCAAGATCGCCTGCTGCTTTCTGGAGTGCTTTTTGAAGAATCTGGCCCTGGTTATCGGTTTCGGCAAACTCACCGGTGATCGAGACCGCTCCGCCTGCGCCGAGAGCAGCCAGTTGCGCGACCACATCAATGGTGCGAGTCCGCGAAACCGCGATGAGAGAGGCATCTGGCGGCTCTGGCAGATCGGCAACGGAGGCTACGCACGGTATCCCAGCAATTTCACGGTGTTTTGGATGGACAGTCCAGATATTGCCTTTGAAACCTGATGCACGACACAGATTGATCGAAGCTTCGACGGCACGTCCGCCCACGAAAGCGATATGCCGTGGGGTAAGCAGTCTCTTCAGATTTGTTCGTCGAGTTTGACTTTGATCGCTGGTTTTCTTTTCTGTCATTGGAATTACAAGTCTGCGGTCTCCTGTCCACGAGGGATGCGTTTTCCGGAGTCGTAGAACGGCAATGTGTGCAACTCGATTGCCTGTTCGTTGCCAGTTCGGTCAACCACCGAAAAACCGCCTTTCTTCATCGCCTCGGGTTGGTCAAACAGTGCGAAACCAACACCGCTCTGGAGGTATGGAGACTGACCGAAAGCCTTTACGCGCCCCACTTTCTCGCCATGATGTAGGATGGCTGAGTTCCATTTGACGTCTCCGTTCAAACATCTAAATCCAGTGAACCGTGACCGTTTGTCCGCTGATGCCAGCGCCCGCTTGCCGACAAAATCGGCCCCCTGGAGATCAACAAACATGCCAAGTCCCACATCAAATGGGGACGTGTCCCAGTTCATGTCCGTGCCGTAATTGAGGATGCCGGCTTCGATACGGCGCGTGTTCATAGAGAGAGTGCCGCACGGTGACAGGCCAAAGTCGTTTCCGGTTTCCAGCAGATGACTCCATAAGGCCGGTCCGTTTATGTCCGGGTCGAGATTGTAAATTTCAAACCCCAACTCGCCGGTCCACCCGGTACGGCTGACAAGTACATCCTGGCCGCCCATACGTACTTGAGCTGAATGGAAATATCCAAACTTGTCGGGCAAGCCCAGATCGCACGCCCCGGCAAGAACCTTGAGTGCGGCAGGCCCCTGCACCTGCAAGGCCCAGGCCTGAGGGTCATGTATCGAGACGTCGAAGCCATCGCGATGCGCCTGCATCCACGTGAAGACATCGCGGTCTGCATGCACGTACCAGAAACGGTCTTCGCTGAGACGGAACACGACACCGTCACAGACGATTCCGCCATCGTGATGGCATAACAGGCCATATCGACCGCGATCGACTTTCAATGAACTCATCGGCCTTGTGAACAGAGTGTCGACAAAGGCGGCTGCATCTCTGCCTGAAATTTCCAGAGGCACCTCCGGCACATCGAACAGCCCAGCGGTTTTTCGAAGTATCCAGTATTCCTCGGTTGTGCTTCTGCCAAAGGACAATGGTGTGAGCCTGCCTTCGTGGTCTCCATAGTTGACCGTCACGGCCCGTGTCGACGAAAAGTAGGGTGAGCGGGCGCAACTACTGATGATGGGAAGTACCGTTCCAGCCACTTTCTGGCTCCTCTCGTCTTGACGTAAGTTGTTTGATGGTGCGGGCAGGATCAACCGGGCTGCGTGCGTGATATGATGGCATCCATATCGCATTCGGCCGGTAGAGTGCCGAACGATCCGCGATAACGGGGGGCAAGGCGGGAGGCACAGAATGCGTCGGCGACGGCGGTGGGTGCATACTGCGCAAGCAAGGCGCCCTGCAATGTCAGCGCAATTAATTCAGTGACTATCCGCATGCGGGATTCCATGTTCTGACGATTGGCAAGTTCGCTGCGCAGTTCATCGATCGCTACGTCTAGATTGCGGTAATGGCCGCGGGCTTTGTCGAGTTCGGAGAACAAGGCGGGCATGGCGTCGGGTTCTCGGGATAGCGCCCTGAGGACATCAAGACCGATTATGTTGCCGCAACCTTCCCAGATGCTGTTCAACGGGGCTTCACGATAAAGTCTCGGCATGATGGATTCCTCAACGTATCCCGGTCCGCCGTGGCATTCCAATGCCTCTACGACATGGTAGGGTGCCCGTTTACAGTTCCAGTATTTGGCGACCGCTGTGCCTATTCTGGCCAAGGCTGCTTCCGCCGGGTCGGATGCTGCGTGGTCCATTGCGCGTGCAACGCGTAGCCCAAGCGCCAAAGCGGCCTCAACCTCAAGCGCCAGATCGGCCAGGACATTTTTCATCAAAGGTTGCTGTATCAGGCGCTTTTGAAATGCATTGCGGTTTGCCGTGTGATGCAGTGCTTGAACCAGGGCCTGGCGCATCAATCCTGCCGAGGACATGGCGCAGTAAAGTCGGTTCCCCGTTACCATTTCGATTATCGTCCGCACGCCCCGGCCTTCCTCGCCGACCATCAGCCCATAGGTGTCTTGAAACTCCATCTCCGTTGATGCGTTCGAGCGGTTTCCCAGTTTGTCCTTGAGTCGTTGAAGGTTGAGTGCATTTCGCTCTCCGTCCGGCCTCCAGCGGGGTACGAGAAAACATGACAGACCGCCATCTGTGTAGGCCAGAACAAGAAATGCATCGCACATGGGAGCCGAACAGAAAAACTTATGACCGGTGAGGTGGTACGCTGCTCCGATGCCTTCGTGCGACCCAAGGGCAATTGCGGTCGTCGAGTTTGCGCGGACGTCCGAACCGCCTTGCTTCTCTGTCATGAACATGCCGACAAGCGCGCCGCTTTTTTCAGTGACGGGAACGTCGCGCGGGTCATAGGAAGTGGACAGCAGGCGGGGCTTCCATTGTTCGGCAATCGCCGCTGTGGTTTCCAATGACGGGATGACAGAATACGACATCGCCATGGGACACATGGCGCCGCCTTCGGGCTGGCTGAACATATAGGTCAATGCAGCGTGACCGACATGGGCTCCCGGTCCGGCGTTCCGCCAAGCGAAGTTATGAACCTCGTTTGAAACGGCCAGTTCCATCAGGTCATGGTAGGCAGGATGGAATTCGACTTGATTGATCCGCATACCGTATTGGTCGAAAGCCTTGAGTTCCGGGCCGAACCTGTTTGCCTGGGCGGCTTTTTCAAACACGTGCTCGGCGCCAACGTCTTCACCGAACTTTTGCAATTTGTCCGTAGCCCACTCAGCACCCTGTATTGCCGTCCATTCACAAAGTGGGATGTCTCCACCCCACAAATCCTGGTTTCCCAGATGAGGCGGCATGTTGGTGACCTCATGGGTCGACAATCTGGACAAGGGGCTGACCGGTTTCATGAAAATTCCTCCATACGGAACATTAGGAAATGTAGGGCTCCTAGAACAACACCAGAATCTTGCACTATGTGTTCAAGTTTCTTAAACAGAGGAATGCACTTCCGGTCTTACGATACTTTGAAACTGTTCGGCGTGGTGGCTGAAAAAATGAGTTTCACCGCAGCGGCACTTAGCTTGAACATGTCAAAGGGAGCGGTCAGCTATCAGATCGCCAAACTTGAAGGTGATCTGGGTTTCGATCTTTTCGAGAGAAACCACACGCGCATTGCTCTGACACCCGAGGGCAAACGGCTGTGGCAGGAGACCGATAGGGCGCTGGCTCAGATTGACTACTTGATCTCTGATTTGCGCATTGGAGGAAAAGGGTCATTACTCGTGGGGATGCATACATATTTCCTCGCGCGTTGGCTTTCGCCCCGTCTGCCGCGTTTTACGCAAGCCAATCCGGATGTCGGGTTGCGCATAGAGCCAATCAACATTGCAGAAGACCTGATCAACAAGGAACTAGACCTGGCTGTGATCTGGGGGGACGGCATTCTCGGCGGTGGCAACTCTGAACTTCTGTTCCATTCGCGTACTGTCCCTCTCGCAAGCCCGGCGATGGCACAAAAAGTTCGTGCGTTGGGGCTGAAGAGAGCTGTTGCGGAGCTGCCGCTACTGCCTGATGCGTCTGGCATGGAGGGCTGGCGGACATGGCACCGAAGTGTAGGTTTGCCTTTCAATCCCCAACCCCGCCCAATTCACCTGCCTGATGCCAACAATCGGGTACAGGCTGCAATCTCCGGTCATGGCATCGCCTTACTGGACGAGTTTTCGGTTGCCGAAACCCGCGCCGGACACCTAGTGGAAATTTCCGATGTCCATCTTGAGGATTTTGGGTACTTCCTGGCGTTTCCCAGAGGACGTTTCTGCAACGCCGCCGCAGTGGCCTTTCGAGACTGGTTGATCAATGAGGCCGGATCAGGATTGGACCCTGTCCAATCGGTCCAGGATCAGTGCGATTGAATTGCTCTCATATTGTACTTATCGGTACACTTCGGACTCGACGATCGGATAAATTGAGCCATCTTAGAGACTTGCTGTCAACACTGTAACCCAAACCCCTGTTTACAAATTATTGACCAATCCCGACGTTTTAAGCGGCGGTGCTGCCGCCGACTCAGGCAATCTTAAGAGGTGTGCTGATATAGCTGCTGCCGGTTACGAACAAGTGCGCGCAAAGCGCCAAGAGAAAAACAAATGGGACAAAAAGTCCGTGGAGGCACAGATGCATACACTTTATGCGACGATGGGGTCGGGCAATTGCTACAAGGTTCAGCTGTTGATGAGGCAACTCGACATTCCTTTTCGTGTGATCAATGTCGATGTTCTGAAGGGCGAAACCCAAAGCCCGGAGTACTTGGCGATCAACCCGAACGGCAAGGTGCCGTATCTGGTCTTGCCGGACGGGGAGGGGCTTGGTGAATCTGACGCCATGCTGCTTCATCTGGCCGATGGCTCGCACCTGATGCCGACCAATACGATGGAACGCACAAGAGTTTTTGAATGGCTTTTTTGGGAACAATCAAGCCACGAACCCCACATTTCACCGGCCCGTTTCTGGATTGCCATAATGCCGGAAGGTCGCGAAGAGCGCGCTGAACAGATTGCCCAGTGGCATGAGCGCGGCAACAAGGCCCTGCGCATCATGGACGAGCATCTGCTCCAGAACGACTTTCTGGTCGGCAACCGTTACACGGTGGCGGACATCGGTCTTTACGGATACACGCATGTGGCCGACGAAGGCGAGTTTCCGCTCCACGAATACAAGGGGATCTGCAACTGGATGGACCGGGTCCAGTCCATGCCCAAGCACATGCCCATGATGGAAATCGCGACTGCTGCGGCTGCGTGATCTTCAACCATTCCAACGTTTCCTTGCGGCAGTAATGCCACAGAAACTGAGGAAGGCGGAATGAGGTTTGCCGAAGGGTATTTCCTGACAGCCATACCAGTCGGCAACCTCACTCCAACATCAATTAGGTCAGTCAGACAACTTCATACATCCTGACGACTGCCGAATGAGAATCAATATGCGCGCAGACGACGATCATACGAATTCCATGAACTCGCTAAAGGCCGCCCGATCCTACGGGGACCGCGGATATGGCCAGGGTGAATCGGGAATTACGCAGTATCTGTCATGTTTTGAACGGATAATCATGCCGGTATGGGTCTTTGACATAGATCTGGGCAGGGTTCACTGGGCAAATGAAGCTGCGCTGAAGATCTGGCGCACGGCATCACTCGACGAACTGCGCGAGCGTGACATGAGCGGTGAGATGTCACCTACGGTCGCCCAGCGGTTGAAGCAGTATCAGGAAGATTTCAAGGTCAACGCATCTTTCACGGAATTGTGGACGCTCTACCCGAATGGGGAACCGGCGACGATGCGTTGCATTTTTTCGGGCATTGAGCTGGACGATGGCCGCATGGCCATGTTCTGTCAGGCCCTCGAAGAACATGCGGAAACGCCGGAAACTCTGCGCAGCGCCCAGGCGCTAATGCACACAACGGTGATGATTTCACTCTACACACCTGAAGGTGGGCAGGTTTATCACAACCCCGCGGCACGGGCGGTCAAATGCACGGATTGTAATCTGCTTTCAGATCAGTTTATTCAAAAGTCGGACTACGAGGCCCTTTGCAGGATGCTCAAACTTGACGGGGTCGCGAGTATGGTGGCGCAGGTCAAGACCGGGCAGGGCATCCGATGGCACGAGATCAACGCTCGTGAAAGCCGCGATGCCGTCACCGGCTCTCCAGCGATCCTGATCAGTGAAGTAGACATCTCGGACCTCAAGGAGACTGAGCAGACGGCCAATTTCCTGGCACTGCACGATGTTCTCACCGGTCTTCCAAACCGAACCTATCTTCAACGCATCATTGCGCAGAAGTTTGCAGCAGCCGAAGCCCTCGACCGCAAGTTGGGATTGCTTTTCATCGATCTGGACCATTTCAAGCGGATCAATGACTCTCTGGGACATGCGGTCGGCGACAAGCTGCTCATTGAGGTTGCTCAACGCCTGAAGCAGTCGTCTCGGCCCAATGACATTATAGTGCGGCTTGGCGGCGACGAATTCGTTGTCCTGTTGGACGACGGGTCCGAGAGAAGCGCAATATCAGACATGGCCGATCGGATTCAGGAAGTTCTTGGAGTTCCGATTACCATCAACAAGAATGAACTGAGGATCAGCCCCAGCATTGGCATCAGCGTATTTCCTGATGATGGAAACAATCTCGACGTTTTAATGCAGAATGCAGATCTGGCGATGTACGAAGCAAAGGATACTGGCCGAAATCGGCATTGTTTCTTCTCGTCCTATATGAAAGAGCGTGCTGAGAACCGGATGGTGATGGAATCCAGTTTGCGGCGC
>JAJFHC010000054.1 GCA_021775835.1 Hyphomicrobiales bacterium
GAATTCCTGAACGGCCTCGTGGCGCGGACCGGATGCGGGCTGCTGCTCGATGTCAACAATGTCCATGTTTCGGCGACAAACCACGGGTATTCGGCGGAAGAATACCTCGATGAGTTTCCCATCGGCGATGTTGGCGAAATCCATCTGGGCGGGCACGCCACAGACCGCGACGACGACGGCGCACTCTTGCTGATCGACGCCCACGACCGGGCGGTCGACGACCGGGTGTGGACGCTCTACGCGCGGGTCCTGGAAAGCACCGGCCCGCTCCCCACGTTGATCGAGTGGGACAATGACGTGCCGGGCTGGGATGATCTTTTTCGCGATGCCCGGTCCGCCGACACGCTGTTGGCTGGTTGTGCAATGGGGCAGAAGAATGCCGTCGCTGTCTGAAATCCAGCAGCAACTGGTGGGTTGCCTGCGGGATCCGGCAACCCCGGTGCCCGCGTTTCTGGCAAGACCAACGGAAACCGTACCCGAACGGCGTCTCAACGTTTACCGCAACAATGTGACGGTCAGCCTGATCGAGGCCCTGGGCGCGAGCTTTCCGGCTGTCCGCAAGCTGGTCGGAGAAGACTTCTTCAAGGCGCTGGCCCGGGCCTACATCGTCCAGGAACCGCCGCGCACACCGCTCCTGATTCACTACGGCGGCACCTTCGGTGATTTCATCGAAGGGTTCACACCCGCCGCCTCCGTCCCTTATCTGGCAGACGTCGCCCGCCTGGAATGGCTGCAGCTTTGCGCCACCCATGCCCGCGATGCAGCGCCCGTCGGGATTGACGGCCTGGCCGGCCTGGCCGAGCGTCAGGTGGCAAGTGCGACCCTTGAGTTGCATCCCTCCCTGGATGTCTTTCGTTCACGCTGGCCGGCAATCTCGATCTGGTCGGACACCGTCAACCCGGATACTGATGTCGCCGTCCACATGGAACAAGGCGAATGCGGCGTCGTTCTCAGGCCAGACCTGGATACCGACACCCGCATCCTGTCGACAGGCGGCGTCGCCTTTATCGAAGCATTGCGGGACGGCCATCCCCTCGAAACCGCCGCCAACACGGCAGCCGGAGATGACCCGGACTTTGACCTCGCCCGGCACCTGCAGGGCCTGTTCGCCATCGGTGCCGTCACCACCATAAATATCAACTGAACAATCGGACCAAATCCATGATCACTGTACTCAGCCAATGGCATCATCAAGTTTTCTCGCGCATTCAGGGCGGTCTCGAGAACTGGTTTCTGGGCTTGCTCGCCCGTTTCGTCTTTGCCGGTGTCCTGTTTGTCTATTTCTTCAATTCCGCGCTGACCAAGATAGGCGAGGGCGCACTGGGTGTCCTGACCGTCACCGACAAGGCCTATTTCCAGATCCTGCCCACTGTTGTGGAGCAATTCGGCTATGACGCCACCCAGGTGCCGTTCATTCCCTACGGCCTGATCGTTTATGCCGGGACCTACGCTGAGATCATCCTGCCGGTCCTGATCGTGGTTGGCCTGTTTACCCGTCTGGCGGCCGCAGGCATGATCGGATTCGTGGTCGTCCAGAGTTATGTCGACATCGCCTTCCACAACGTTGACGCCAAGACCATCGGCGCCCTGTTCGACCGTCTTTCCAACTCGGTCATTCTGGACCAGCGCAGCCTGTGGATCTTCGTCCTGGTCTATCTGGTCATCCGCGGCGCCGGTGCCATATCCCTGGATCACCTCCTGTCCCGCAAGTCCGCAGGCGAGTAGGCGCCGGGTCAAGCCCGGCGAACGAACAGTCGTTTCCCGTGCGCGATGCAGCACGTCAGTGCTGCTTCGCAGACCCGGGATCGCGCCAATCGCCGGCACCTGATGTCGGAGTGCCTCCGATCAGACCAGACACGCTTCACGCCCTCCGCTTGATCGTCTGCACGGCCTGTTCCAGCGCTTGCAGGAAGCGCGACCTGTCCTGTTTTGAGAAAGTCGGCCCGCCACCGCGGATTTCTCCTGTATCACGCAAGGTGGCATTCAGATCACGCATGGCAAGCGCCATGCCGATGCTGTCTTCGGTGAACGGTTTCCCGGTCGGCCCGACCGCGATTGCGCCGTTTTCCAGGCACCGTGCGGCAAGGGGAATATCAGCGGTCACGGCGATATCGTCAGGCCCCGCCCGTTCCGCGATCCAGTCGTCGGCGACGTCGGGTCCCTGATCGACCACCACCCGGCGTACATTGGCGCTGTTGGGCAGGCGCATGTAGGCGTTGCTGACAAAATGCGTGACAAAACCGTGGCGGTCCGCGACCCGCATCACCTCGTCCTTGACCGGACACGCATCGGCATCCACATAAATTTCCGTCATGGGCCCCTTCTTGCCTATTTCAAACTGTTCGGCCAGGGAAAAACACTGGCGATGCGCATGATCGCCCGGGTCGCCGGCGAATAGGGCCGGCCGGCCACGGTGACCATCGAAATGGAGCGGGATACTTCCGGGTCCTTGACCGGGCGTGTGGCGATGCCCGGCAGGGACGGCAGGAATTCTGGCATCACGCAACAGCCGTGCCCGGCCAGCACCAGGGCCTGGATCCAGTCTTCCCGTTCGCTGGTATAGCGCACGTTGACCGCCCAGTTCTTGTCATGTCCCAGGGCCTTGAAATGGTCGGAAAACTCGCAATGCATGCGTTTGAGATAGTCCTCGCCGTCGAGCTCATGGCAGGCGATCGCATTGAAATTTTCGAAGCGGTGGCCTGCGGCAAAGGCCACGGCATAACGTTCTGTGTAAAGCGGAATGGCTTTCAGGCGTTCAGGCAGGTTCGGCAGGCCGATCAGGGCAAGTTCCAGGGACCCTTCGAGCATCATTTCCACCAGATCGGCACCGGGCGCCTCGCGGATCTCCAGGTCGATGCTCGGCAATTCCTCCTTCAGCTTGGTGAAGAAGCCGATCATCTGCGTCGGGCCGATGGTCGACATGATGCCCAGGCAGGTCTTGGTATGTTCCGGTGAATTGAAATCGTCGGCCTCTGCCCGCGCCGATTCCGTCGCCGTGGCGATGGTTTCAATATGCGGCCGCATCAACCGGCCGAGATCCGTCAGGTGGGTCTGGTTGCGTTCCCGGCGGAACAACTCGCCTCCCAGTTCTTCCTCGAGTTTCTTGATCGCCCGGGTGAGCGACGGCTGGGCAACGTTGCACTGCTGGGCTGCACGCGTGAAATTGAGGGTTTCGCAGATCGCGAGAAAATACCGGACTTGATGCATCTCCATAGCCATAGCCTCACGAAAATCAGCGTTTCACTCACAACCGCGTGAATTATGCCCCAGATTCGACCCGCATTATAGCCTGAAGCTATCGAAACAAGAGGCAATTGATATTTCAAACCCTGTTTCCGCATCCCCAGATTGAGTGTCATCGGGGAACAGAACTGAGGAACAGGATAATGAGCGATCCCATCAAGACACTGAGAGTCGACATTGCCATCATCGGCGGCGGCTCGGGCGGCCTTTCGGTGGCGGCCGGTGCGGCCCAGATGGGCGCCAAGGTCGTGCTCGTGGAAAAGGCCAAGATGGGCGGCGACTGCCTCAACTATGGTTGCGTTCCCTCAAAGGCCCTGATCGCTGCCGGCGAGGCCGCGGAGACCGTGCGCACATCCGGACAATTCGGCGTCAACGGTCATGAGCCCGACGTCGATTTTGCGAAGGTCAACGGCCACATCCACGATGTCATCGGCACCATCGCGCCGCACGATTCGGTTGAACGTTTCGAAGGCCTGGGCATCCAGGTCATCCAGGCGGCCGGCCGCTTCGTCGGCCCGACCGAACTGATCGCCGGCGACTATCGCATCACGGCGCGCCGGTTTGTCATCTCCACCGGTTCCCAGGCGTTCGTGCCGCCGATCCCCGGCATTGCCGACGTGCCATATCTGACCAACGAAACGGTTTTTGACCTGACCGAACGGCCGGAACATCTCATCGTGATCGGCGGCGGTCCGATCGGCATCGAAATGGCCCAGGCCCATCGCCGGCTCGGCGCCCGTGTCACCGTGGTCGAGGGTTTCTCGATCATGGGCAAGGATGACCCGGACGCGGTCGATGTGGTGCGCGACCGCCTGTTGGCCGAAGGCATCACCCTACTCGAGGGCGCCAAGGCCGAGAGCGTGATCCGCGAAGGCAACGGCGTCTCCGTTCTTGTCAGCCACGACGGCGGCACCGAACGGGTCGACGGTTCGCATCTGCTGATGGCCGTGGGCCGCCGTCCCAACGTCGAAGGCCTCGGCCTGGACGAGGCAGGCATCGAGTACACTCCCCACGGTATCGATGTGGATGCCAGGCTGCGCACTTCGAACAAGAAGGTCTTCGCCATCGGCGACGTCGCCGGCGGCTTCCAGTTCACCCACATGGCGGGCTATCACGCCGGCATCGTCATCCGCAACGCCATGTTCAACCTGCCAGCCAAGGTCGACTACAAGGCCGTGCCCTGGGTGACCTACACCGATCCCGAACTTGCCCATGTGGGCATGACCGAGGCCACGGCCCGGGACACCCATGGCGATGCCGTGTCCGCGGTCACCTTCGATTTTGCCGAAAACGACCGCGCCCAGGCCGAAAAGGCGACCGAAGGTTTCGTCAAGGCCGTGGTCGGCAAGCGCGGCAAGATCCTGGGTGCGACCATCGTCGGCCGTCATGCCGGCGAGCTGATCCTGCCCTGGGTGCTGGCTGTCCAGAAGGGCATGAAAATGTCCGACATGGTCTCGATCATCGCGCCTTATCCGACCCTTGGCGAAGTCTCCAAGCGTGTCGCCGGCGCCTACTACACGCCATCCCTGTTCTCCGACCGCACCCGCAAGGTTGTCGGTCTGATGCAATACCTGCCTTGATCAAAAGGAATTTTTGAACATGTCCATTCAAAGCGATACCGGCGAACGTCCGGGAATTGTCGAAAAATTCAAGCGTTTCATTCCCCTGTTCGCGATTGTGGCGGCCATGGGAGCCTTTTTCGCCTTCGGGCTAAACGACTACCTTTCCTTCGATGCCTTGCGTGAAAACCGCCACCTGCTGATGGACCTCGTGAAGGATCACGCGGTTCTGACGGCCATCGGTTTCATCGCCCTTTATGCCCTGGCCGTCGCCCTGTCCCTGCCTGGCGGCGCGATCTTCTCAATCGCCGGAGGATTTCTGTTCGGCGCGTTTGCAGGCACGTCCTGGATCGTGATCGGGGCGACGCTTGGCGCCACAGGGGTGTTTCTCGCCGCCCGTACGGCTCTGGGCAACATGCTTCGGGCAAAGGCCGGGCCCTGGCTCAAGAACATGGAAGCCGGTTTCCAAGAAAACGCCCTGAGTTACCTGCTGGTCCTGCGCCTGGTTCCCCTGTTTCCGTTTTTCGTGGTCAACCTAGTACCGGCCTTCCTCGGCGTACCGCTCAGGACCTATGTCATCGGCACGGTTATCGGCATCATTCCCGGCGCCTTCGTATTCGCCTCGGTGGGCGCGGGCCTGGGCAGCGTGTTCGACAGCGAGGCAGCGTTCACGCCGGCCTCGGCCCTGACGCCGGAAGTGATTACAGCCCTTGTCGGTCTGTCGGTACTCTCGCTTGTGCCGGTCATCTACAAGAAGGTAAAGGCCCGCCGCGCGTCCGCCTGAGTGTCCCGGTCCGTTACACGAACGCACCGCCTATGAGCAGCAGCAACGACGTTGCAAAGCCGGTTATCGGAACCCACAACCCGACGGTGAACACTTCGCCGTCGGGTTTTTCGTGTCTGAGCTTGAGTCTGATCAGGGCCATGTTGACCAGGGCGAACACGGTCAGCGTGATCCGCGACGTCATTTCCGCAAGGCCTTCGAGCGGGAAGGCGAGTGCCAGTACCAGCACGACAACCACGACGAAGGCGGTGGCCACCAGCGGCGTGCGCGTGACCGGACTGATGGTGGTAAAGGCTTTTGGCAGGTTGCCTTGCCGGCCGAGACCATAGAGCACCCGCGATACCATGATCATCTGCACGATGATCGTGTTCAGGGTGGCGATCACAGCGATGCCACTGATCATCAGCGGTGACACCGTCGTGACCTTGTCGAAGACCAGGGCAAGCGGTGCCTCGGATGCCGACAGGTTTTCCGGGCCGACGGCCAGCACAGCCACGGACACCACCAGGAAATAGAGTGTCGTCGTGATTATCAGGGTCGCGAAGATTGCCCACGGCATGGTGCGTCTGGGAGACTTTGCCTCTTCCGCCACGTTGACCAGGTCCTCAAACCCGATGAAGGCGAAAAACGCCAGCAGCCCCGCCGCCCCGATGCCCGACCAGACGGCCAGGTCAGCCGGCGGAACAATGTCGCCCAGGCGCCAGGTGATGTTTGCATCACCACCGAAGCCTGCGGCAATGATGATCAGCAGGCCGGTCACTTCAATGACCGTAAAGATTGCCGCCAGGACGACAGATTCGAGAATCCCCCAGGCCGCCACCCCTCCCATGAGAATGACGATGCCCGGTACCAGCCACAAAGTGGGCAGGTCGACGAATTCACGCAGGTACCCGGCACTGCCGATCGAGATCGCCGCCGACGACACGATCCCCGCACAGGCCACCAGGCAGCCGGTCAGAAGCGCGATGGCGTCCGAACCAAAGCCCGCCTTGACATAGGCCGCTTCCCCGGCGCTGACCGGGTACCGGCCTACAAGCTCGGCAAACGAGCCTGCCGTGAACCCCATGATGATCGCCGAGATCACGAAGGAAACCGGGGCATAAAGCCCCGCACGTCCCGCAGTTGCCCCGACCAGAACATAGATGCCGGCGCCGACAGTCACGCCGACACCGTAAAGAATCAGCAAGGGCAGCGTCAGCGACCGCCTGAGTTCCGGGTGGCCCGTCTGTTCCGGGTTGCTCATGATGTTCGATGATCCGTCCACACTGTCCCGCATGATAGCTATAGTGCCTCAAGTGGATGACGCAAAGTTTGATATGCGTCAAGCCGCCGATGATATGCACTGTGCGGGATAGGGTAAACGTGACCGCAAGCGCACGTTCTGAAACTTTGCAGTTTTACGATCCGACACGGCGCAGTATCGTGGCCGTCCGACATGTCGACACTGCCGGGGGACCACTTCGATGAGGCTTCGTTCGTTCACTTCGAGAAGCATAGGTGTCGTCGCGGCCATCACCGCTTGTCTGGTGGTGACCGATGTCAGGTCGATCAGGGCCCAGACACCGATCGCCATCGAACTCGTACTGGCCGTGGATACGTCCCTGAGTGTCAACGATATTGAATTCGGCCTCCAGATGCACGGCATCGCCCGTGCTTTTCGCTCCGACGAGGTCATCCGGCTGATCGGCCTTTATGACGGCGTTGCCGTGACCCTCATTCAGTGGGCCGGTTGGGTCAGCGAAGAGCATACGGTCCCCTGGCGCCTGCTCACAACGCCGGAATCCGTCCGATCGTTTGCCGACGAGGTCGCACGGACAAGAAGGGACTCCGTTGGCCGCTTTACTGCCATCGGCACGGCCATCGAAGCCGGGCTCGAAGCCATCGCCACCAACCGCTTCGCCGGCCGGCGGCTGAAGATCGATGTGTCCGGCGACGGCCGCAGCAATGCCGGCCCACCTCCGACACTGGCGCGCGACGAGGCCGCGTCCAGGGCCGTCACGATCAATGGCCTCACCGTTCTCACCGACGACCATGCACTGGAGAACTATTTCCGGAAAAACGTCATCGCCGGCCCGGCAGCCTTCACGATCAACGCCACCAGCTACGACGATTTCGCCCGGGCCATCAAAATCAAGCTGCTGCGGGAACTTGCCCCGGAGATAAGCCAGGATGGCGGCGCGGTCCCCTACAAAAACGCCAACGTCCGATAGGTCGTTTCCCGTGCGCGACGCGGCACGCCGGTGCTGCTTCGCAGACACGGGACCGCGCCAAACACAAACACCTGCGACTGAAACGGCCCCGGCTCACCCTTGCGGGCGTCCGGGGAACGAAAACACAGGCCTACGCCAAGAAAACCGTTTCCCGGACAAGCGAAGCGCGATCCGGGATCTACT
>JAJFHC010000055.1 GCA_021775835.1 Hyphomicrobiales bacterium
GGCGTCAATTGTTTCGCCCGCCTCAAGCTCGTCATTCGCCCAGCTTGAAAACCATCCGCCATCGACCTTTTTAATCCCGACGCGCAGAACACCGTCATTGACGCCGGCGCAGATCGAATAGGACCGGCGCATTTCCTCGCCGTCAAAGATCCGGCGAAACGTCAAATACTGCCCTTGAATAAACCTGAATTTGTCTGCGTCACCATCCGGCGGCGCAAGCGTCAAGACGACAGAGTCACGGGTGTCGCGTTTCACGTCAGTGACGCGGAGCGGATAAAACTGCGCCATGGTTCAAAAGCTCTTAAAGTAGTCGAAGGGTTCTAGGCAGGCATTGCATCGCCAGCTCGCCTTACAAGGGGTTGAACCAAATCGGCTGATTTCAACGGTATCGGTCGATCGGCATTGCGGGCATTCGACCTCGGCCGGCGCCTTCAACATGCCGGCGCAGGACGCGCCGACCGGAGGCGCAATGCCATAGTTTTTGAGTTTGCTTTTCGCCGCATCCGTAATCCAGTCCGTTGTCCAGGCCGGCGAAATTTTGGTTTCGATTCGAACAGTGTCGACGCCCTTGCGGCGGATGGCTTCTTCGATTTCGAAGGCGATGACCGCTGTTGCCGGGCAACCCGAATATGTCGGCGTTACCGTAACAACCAGTGTCTCGTCATGCCATTCCACGTTGCGGACAATGCCCAAATCAACGACTGACACAACCGGAATTTCCGGGTCCGGCACATCTTCGAGCCAGGTCCAGATCTCGTCTGTCTTCGGCTTGGCAAGCGTTGTCGTCACCATGTCGCTCCCGGATAGGCGCGCTGCAGCCACTGCATGTCGGAAAGAATGAAACCCATTTCTTCCGAATGAAGCCCGGCCTTGCCGCCTTTGCGTATCGCCGTCTCCGGCGCGGTCAGCGTCGCCTCGCTTAATACCCGGCCCATATAATCGTCATACTGATCACGCACCGCATTAAGGTCCGGCGCGATTCCCGCCGCCGCCAGGGCATCATCAGTTTCATCCGGCGTCGTCAGTTCGCCGGCGAAGGGATAAAGCAGGTCCAGCGCATTTTGCATGCGGGCGTGACTTTCGTCCGACCCATCGCCAAGGCGAATGACGAAATCTGTCGATCTTTCGCGGTGGTAGGCCGCCTCTTTTGCAGACTTTTCTGCGATTTCCGCAATGCGCTGGTCTGCGCTTTCCTTCAATGCCGTCAGCATCGGATAATGCCACGCATCGAACAGGAACTGACGCATCAATGTCTGCCCATAATCACCATTGGGTTGTTCCACGAGCAGGCTGTTCCGGAACGCGCGCGCATCGCGCAGGAACGCAACATCATCGGCGCTTTCACCGGCCCCGAGATCTGCAGCCAGACCAAGCCATAGTTTCGTCTGGCCGATCAAATCGAGCGCCACATTAGCGAGCGCGATGTCTTCTTCAAGAATAGGCGCATGACCGCACCACGCCGATACGCGCTGGCCGAGGATCAGCGCATTGTCGCCCATGCGAAGCGCAAGCTCGCGCACAAGTTTGTCGGCGTCGCCGGCCATCACATGTGCCCCACTTCGTCAGGGATGTCGAAGAAGGTCGGGTGGCGATAAACTTTCGAGTTCGACGGCTCGTAGAGCGGTTCCTTGTCGCCCGGCGCAGAGGCCGCAATGTCCTTCGACTGCACCGCCCAGATCGAAACGCCTTCATTGCGGCGCGTGTAAACATCGCGCGCGTTCTTGATCGCAATTTCAGCGTCCGGCGCGTGCAACGATCCCACATGCCGATGAGAAAGCCCGTGCTGTCCGCGGATAAAAACTTCCCAAAGCGGCCATTCGTTTGTCATTGCACCCTCACGCACATTGTTTTGTCATCCATAATTTCAGCTTCTCAAGCCGCTCCCATCCGAACGCATCATCGGTCGGGCCGTCAGCGCGGAGTTTCTCAAGCTTTTCGAACGCCTCATCGACGGTCGGAATATGTCCGGCCGGTATCCACCACATTACAAAATGCGCCTTTTCCATCGGCGGAAACCAGGCGGCTCGGCGGTCATAAATGCGCTTGTGAATCGTATTGAACACGAAGTGTTCGAGATCTTCAGCCGCTTCCCAAACGGAAAGGTTTACGATCAATTGCGGATCGTCGGTCGGCGATATTGCCTTTTCACCGTCTTCTTCCTTGAGCCGCCAGATAAATCCCTTGCTACGGTCGGCGACGCCGTTCACCTTGTCGAGATTATCGATAAAGCCCGCAAAACGCGGATCATCATTGTCGTATTTGGCGCGGCCAATGTTGAGTTGCGCAAGATGCTGTTTCATCACGCGGCCCCTATTCCGCCGCCATTTTGCGCGCTTCGCGCTTTTTGGCGTGGGCCATCAATCCATCGCGGAACCATTCGCCGTCGGTCCACGCCTTTTGCCGCGCGCCGAGGCGTTCCTTGTTACAGGGGCCGTTTCCTTTCAGGACTTCATAGAACTCGCTCCAGTTGAGTTCGCCGAAGTCGTAACCTTTTTTGTCCTCGTTCCACTTCAGGTCCGGGTCCGGCACGGTAAGGCCGAGATACTCTGCCTGCGGAACGGTCTCATCGACAAATTTCTGGCGCAGTTCATCATTCGTGTTCTGCTTGATACCCCAGGCCATGGACTGGGCCGAGTGCACAGAGTCCCCGTCCGGCGGGCCGAACATCATCAGCGAAGGTTGCCACCACCGGTTCAGCGCATCTTGCGCCATGTCCTTTTGCTCCGGCGTTCCCGCGCAAAGCTTCATCATGATGTCGTAGCCCTGACGCTGGTGGAAGCTCTCCTCCTTGCAGACGCGGATCATCGCCCGCGAATAGGGTCCGTAGGAACAGCGCTGCAACGGCACCTGGTTCATGATCGCCGCGCCGTCGA
>JAJFHC010000056.1 GCA_021775835.1 Hyphomicrobiales bacterium
TGCCGGTGACGGTTGCGGCAATATTGGCCGTGTTCAGGTCGATGTTACCTGTGGTCGTGGCGGCTGTCGCCGTCGGTCCGGGTGCCTGAAGGGCGTTACGGGCCGAGGCCTGAGCTGCTTCCACCAGATCGGTGATCGCCGTGATGCCGATGTCGGCGGCTTCAACAGTCTGAATGGCGAGGCCGACGGAATCGAGCAGGCGGTTCAGGTCGCTGCCCCGGCTGTTAAGTGACGATGCGGTGAAAAACGCTGCCGGATCATCCAGCGCACTGTTGACCCGAAGACCAGTTGCCAGACGGCTCTGAGTGGTTTCGAGAAGTGCTGCTGTGTTCTGCAGCGACAGCAAGTTGCTGCGCACCGCACTGGATAGAATTACGTCTGACATAGGTACAAGTCCTCTTCTAGGTGCTCGCCTGGATCTTACGCAAAACTTTCCGGCGTTTAACTTGACGCTACATTGTTTCTTTATGGCTAATGAATCGTTAATGCACTGATCTGGCAGGGAAACTGGGCATTTTTGAGCCCCGTGACCCACCGTAGAGGCTGTGGTGACGTGGAAAATACGAATCAAATGCCGCTGCCATCAGGCAAAAGAAAAAGGCGGGGAGAACCCCGCCTTTCAAGACTTGTTGTTGAACGCTTGTCGCGTTGATTACCGCAGCAGCTGCAGGGCAGCCTGGTCAGCTCGTGCAGCCAGGCTCAACGTGCTGGTCGAGAACGACTGGCGGGTCTGAAGGGCCGTCACGTTGGCGGCTTCTTCGTTGGAGTCCGCCAGTGTCAGGCCAGCAGCGCCTGACTCAAGGGTGTTGATCAGGCTTTCAGTGAAGTCCTGACGAACCTGTACAACCGACAGGTTCGAACCGAATGTGGAGGCTTGCGTCCGCAACGTGCTGATCGCCGTGTCCAGTTCCGTCAGAGTTGCATCGATGTTGCTGTCCGTCTGGAACGCATTCGTTGCAGCCGTCGAGATGCCAAGTCCGGTTGAATTGAAGTTGACACCCGTCACAGACAACGTGCTGGAGCCATCTTCGTTGAAGATCGCCGTCAGGTTGTCGCCGGCCAGCAGGTTGTTGCCGTTAAAGCTTGCATCCGAGGCCAACTGATTGATCTGTGTCAGCAGGTTGTTGAACTCGGTTTCGGCAGCCGTTCGCGTAGCATTGGGAGTTCCACCGGCTGTCGGTGCAATTGTCGGCGTGTCACTCGCCAGACCCAACTGAGTGCCGGTGTTGCCGCCAACCACGATCGAGTCCGTGTTGTTCAGGGCCGTCAGCGTCAGGTTGCCGGTGGTCTGAGATGCCGTGACACCGGTCAGGCCGGATAGGGCCGTGTCCAACTCGGCAAGCGTGGAAACTTCGCTGCCGCCAGTACCAAACGTGATGGTCTGGACGCCGGCACCCCCAACGTTGACCGTCAGAGTCTCGCCTTGGACGAAGCCCTGGCTGAGCAGGTTGGTTGCGTTGAAGGCCTGTTCGGCGATACCGAAATCAGACGCAGCGTCAATCGTGCCACCAACCGTAAAGTTGGTTTCGTTGTCGTCGCCTGTAAGGACAAGCTGACCGCCCACATTCGATGCCGTAACGTTAGCGACGCCATTGGTGCCGTCGTTGATGGCCGTGACAAGGGTGTCAAGCGTGTTGACGGAGTTGGTGCCGCTCGGTGTTGCATTGAAGGTGAATGTAACAGCACCTGCACCGGAATCGATGGTCAGGGTTTCGCCTTCCGAAATACCGTTGCCGCCGCCGACAAGGTCAGCCGGGTCGACAAGACCTGAACCAGTAACCGTTGCTGCCGCATCGGCCGACAATGAGATGCCCGTGCCGGTTGTGGTAGCCGCAGTGGCCGTTGCCGCCGGTGCCTGAAGGGCGTTACGGGCTGAGGCCTGTGCTGCTTCCACCAGGTCGGTGATGGCCGAAAGGCCCGTGTCGGCGGCTTCCAGAGTCTGGACCGCAAGTCCAACGTCGTCGAGCAGGCGGCTCAGGTCGCCGGCGCGGCTGCTGAGTGAAGAGGCTGTAAAGAACGCCGCAGGATCATCAAGAGCGCTGTTGACGGCCAAGCCCGTTGCCAGACGGCTCTGTGTGTTTTCGAGAAGTGATGCAGTGTTCTGAAGCGACAGCAGGTTGTTACGCACTGCCCCTGAAAGAATGACTTCTGCCATAATTAGTCCCCGTTAGTTTCGTTTTTTTGTCGGCCCCCTCCTGGGGTCGAATGTTGGGGAATATGCCGGACAGGGGCTAAATCGGAGTTAATTGGACAGTTAAGTTTATCCCTTGGTTAACAATGGCTTGGTGGAACTGGTTAATATCGGGTTTAAGAAAACGACGATTGTTGAATTTCCGACGTTTTGGAGGTTACTCAGAGCGAGCGGTCATAGGCGAGAGCGGTTGGGCGCGCGTTTGCAAGAGGCGCCTGTGCTGTGGGGTTGCCGTAGACTGTGGGGCCGTCATTTACCTTTTTGGCGACATCGAAGATCGCCTGAACCAGGCCCTGGCTTACCGCTTTTGCCGCTTCCACCGCATCGAGATTGTGCTGCACGGTCTGTCCGAAGGCACGAAGGGTCCTTCTGACCCGGTCAACCTGGGAGGGGGCGTGTGTGCCGATAAACCCGGCATTGCCCTTGAGCGCCCTGAAGTGCTGGAGAAAGACCCGGGTAAGGGCGAGTTTGTCTTCCTGCAGATCCACCACGTTTCTCTGACGGCCGTTTCTGAGCAAATCTGCTTCCTGGTTGAGCAGATCCGTCAGGCGTACGAGAATTTCCTGGAGGCGGTCGCATAGACGCACGGCGTCTTCGCGGGTTGAAACCTGAATGGGGGTTGTGGTGTCGGTCATGGATTGCCGGCCTCCTGTGCCTTGAGAATTTCTGCGTATATCTGATGGGCGATGCCGATACCGCCTGAGTCCGCGATCGATTGGGCGTACTGCTTCGACATCATCGATTTGTAGACTTTTTCCGCGCTGCCGCCGCCAAAGGGCGCATCAGGTTCCGTGCCGGTCGACATTTGTTCCACAAACATGGAGAGAAACACCGCTTCAAACTCCTTCGACTTGTTGAAGGCCTGTTTTTCCAGCGGGGTCTTGGGCGCAGGTGTATCCGGACGGATAGACGGACGCGAGGACTGTGAAAGAGGGGCGGTGAAAATCTCTGCGGCCTGAACGTTCATTACATCACCTCGATTTCTGCCTGGAGGGCGCCGGCTGCCTTGATTGACTGTAAAATGGCAATCATGTCCCTGGGACCGACACCCAGGGCGTTCAGGCCATCGACCAGGGTTCTCAGGTCGATGCTGTTGTTGAGGATTGCCAGTCGATTGCCCTTTTCATCGTCAACGGACACCTGCGTGCGCGGAACCGCAACCGTTTCACCGCGCTGGGCAAGCGGCTGGGCCTGGCTGACTTGCGGTGTTTCCGTGATTGTGACCGTCAGGTTGCCCTGGGCGATAGCCACCTGGCTGACCCGGACGTTTCGGCCCATGACGATGATGCCGGACTGTTCATCGACAACAACCTTGGCGATCTGGTCAGGCTCGATGCGCAGTTGTTCAATGTCCGTCAACATGTCGATGATGTTGAGCTTGCCCTTGCGCGGTACCGAAAAATTCACGGTGGCCGGGTCTCCGACGACGGCCACAGTCTTGCCGATAAAGGCGTTGATGGTTTCAGCGATCCGACGGGCGGTGGTCAGGTCCGGGTTGCGCAGGGACATTCTGACTGAACCGCGCTCCTTGAATGCGTATTTGATTTCCTGTTCGACGAGGGCGCCATTTGCAATCCGGCCGACCGTCGGAACGCCGCGGGTGATTGAAGCGGCATCACCCTGTGCCGAAAATCCCCCGACGGCCACCGACCCTTGGGCAACTGAAAAGACTTCGCCGTTGGCACCGACCAGAGGTGTTACGAGAAGTGTACCGCCCTGCAGGCTGCTGGCGTCTCCCAGAGCACTGATCGTCACGTCCATGCGTGTGCCCTGTGCGGCAAATGCCGGGAGATTGCCGGTCACCATGACGGCAGCAACGTTTGCCGTGCGCAATGTCTCGCCACGCGTGTTGACACCGAGGCGTTCGAGCATTGCCTGGAGGCTCTGTCGGGTAAACGGCGAGTTGTTGAGCGAATCGCCTGTGCCGTTCAGGCCTACGACAAGGCCGTAACCGACCAACTGGTTTTCTCGGAAACCTTCAATATCGACCAGATCCTTGATACGCGAATTGGCCAGAACGGATCCGTCCGACACGATCAACCCGACCATTGCGACAAGTGCAATCCTGAAAGCATGCATCATGCGATGTGTTCTGAAGTTTGCGAGTCCGGTCATTTGCGGTTGTTTCCGTTGCGTGAAGTTGTGCCATCACACAAGCGAGAAATGTGCCAACCTTCGACAGCCAAAGATATTGTTCTAACTCGTTGAAAATAAACGAACAAATTTGGAAGTTGGAATCTCCCCGGTTTGCCCGACGCGGCGGAGATTGCCTGCACCCGGCAATTATTGCCATGGTTAACGGGTTCTTAACGGCTGACGGCCGACACTGACCCAACTCGCGGCCCACACATGAATCAGTGGGCGTTCAAGAACTGCTGGGGGGCAGTACAATGCGAATCAACAGTGCGAATCGTTCCGGACCCGCAGGCGCAAACCGTTCTGCGCGAAGTTCAGCGTCAAGCGGGCAGTCATTCTCCGTTGAGAATGCTTCTGACAATACGCGCGCGAATGCATCGTCTGGTCCAAAATCCCTCACTTCGGTGGATTCTCTCCTGGCCATTCAGGAAGCCCCGGACGGGTTGAATGGCAAGAAACGGGCGATCAAACGGGCAACCGACATCCTGGATATCCTGGATGAGATCAAGCTTGAAATACTGAGCGGGACCTTGTCCCATATGCGTTTGGGAAGATTGTTGCGAATCGTCGAGATTCAGCGCGACCAGTTCTCCGATCCGAACCTGGAACACGTGCTCGATGAAATTGAATTACGGGCCCGTGTCGAGCTTGCGAAATTCAACCGAATTGCCGCCTGATCTGTGGACCGCCCCTGACGTTCTGACTTATCACATATTTATCAGCCATTTAGATGGCGTACCTGTCACAAGAATAGTCTCGAAATTTATATCGGATTATTGGCACTCTCATATTGTGCAATCGATGTCGTATCGATATATTCCCGGCCCAACGTGGAAGCAGTCAATGAGTTGGGCGACATGGATGCAGATTTGAAAGACTACATGCCTTCCGATGACGAATCGTTCATGAACGACCGTCAGAAAGGTTACTTCCGGCAGAAGCTGCTTGACTGGAGAGAAGACATTATCCGTGAGAGCAAAGAAACCCTCCAGAACCTGCAAGACGAAAACGGTCATCTTCCCGACGTTGCCGACAGGGCGTCGACCGAAACTGAGCGTTCGCTGGAACTGAGGACACGTGATCGACAGCGCAAGCTGATTGCGAAGATCGATTCGGCACTCCGGCGTATCGACGAAGATACCTACGGTTACTGTGAAGAAACCGGCGAGCCGATAAATCTCAAGCGCCTTGATGCCAGACCGATCGCAACCCTGAGCATCGAAGCTCAGGAACGCCACGAGAAACGCGAGAGGGTTTATCGCGACGATTCATGAAGATTGCCAGCGACCGTTTTCTTTCGAGAAGTCGGACGTCGTCCCGAGACACGCAAAAGCGGATCAGCCACCAGGCGATCCGCTTTTTCTTTTGTGTCCGGTCAATCAGAACGGCAGGATGATATCCAGGAACTGTTGACCGTATCGGGGCTGCTGCACATCGGAAATCTGGCCACGGCCGCCATATGAGATCCGCGCTTCAGCGAGCTGGGTCGTGCTGATCGTGTTCGTGTTGCTGATGTCCTCTGGCCGTACGATGCCGGCGACAATCAATTCGCGGATCTCGAAGTTGACGCGGACTTCCTGCTTGCCCTCAATGACAAGGTTGCCGTTGGGCAGGACCTGGGTAACGATGGCAGCGACAGTGGTTTCAATTGCCTCCGTTCGGTCGACTGAACCAGTGCCCTGGGACGATGCGTTACTGTCGACGTCGACCACGTCGGGGAAGGGCGCGCCGGTGGGCAGAAGTTTTGCAAGGTTGCTTACCGCGCCGCCCAGAGCATCAATCCCGAGATCTTCGTTGTTTGTCCGGCTGCGGCTGGTCGTGTTTTCCAACTCGGCCTTGTCGTCGATCTGTACGTTGATGGTCAGGATGTCTCCGACCCGGCTCGCCCGCTGGTCCTTGAAGAAAGACCGGGCGCCGGAGCGCCAAAGGGAATTGGGCTGATGGCTGTAGGCGACCGGATGCGGCATGGGTAGCCGAACAGGCCGATAACCCGGTTTCTCGACGGGACTCTCAATGGCCGACAAGGTTGGCGGCTTGCCCACATTCGTCAGCCGGTCGAGTGTGCCGCAGGACGTCAAACCGGCGATGGCCAGGATGGCCGTCGTGCTTGCGAAATTTCTGTAATGCAACTTCATCATATCTACTCTTACTTTTCCCCAAAAAAAGTTCTGGTGCCTACTTGATCAATGCGCTGGTTTTCAATGTCGTGACCGATGCGCGAACCGAATCCGGTCCGGTGATTTCTGCGTCGATCGTGCGTTTTGATCTTTGATTGAGCACCGGAATGATGTCGCCCAGGGCACCGTCTGCCTGGGCCCGTCCGCGGGCGGAGAGCACAAGCCCGGCGGTCTTGAAAACAACAGTGACGATAGCGTTCTTGCGCACGACCCTGGGTTTCTCGATGTCACGTGTACGGATGGCGATGTCCGGTCGGAGGGTTCTGCGAGCGGCCTGTCCGATCAGATTCTCCATCTGGAGGACAGTGGATGCCGGCACACGCCGCTGAGGCAGTTTCCGGTAGGCGAGGTCTTCACGCGATATGCGTTCGCCCCTGGTAATTCTGCGCGTCAGTACCGGCACGGTAGTCACAGCAACGGCGCGGCCAAGATATTTGCGCCGATACCTGTTGCCTTCGGCCCCCGGTCCGGACACTACCGCCACAAACCGTCCTGACCGTTTGTCGTAACTGGTATGAAGCACTGTGGGAGTGGGAAGCATGTCGGCGGGCAGCGTTATGCTACGGGAATCGCGGTCGAATTCGAGTGCCATTTCGCCCGCTTCATTGTCGCTGTCGAGAGCCATGATTTCCCGCCGCACGGCCTTTCCGATCGCATCGAGCGAGAGCGTCACGCCTTTTCTCGACACATTGACTTCATGGATGCGAAAGCTGTTGCGCCACTGGAGGCCATGATTGCGCAGGGCGTGGGAAATACGACTGGCGGTCAAGGTTCCTGACTTGCCGGGTGCCGGCGCTCGGAACACGGGCCTGTCTGCGTACGTCCCGGCGTTTTCAAACAAATCGCCAATGCGCACGACCTCGTCGGTTATTGACACCGTGCCACGCAGCTTAAGCTGGTTTCGGGCGTCGGCCGGATCGTGACCGAACCCGGTGAACAACGCTGTCAGTGCTAACGTGCAGGCGAAGATTTTCTGACGTTTAAACATTATCGTGGCTCCTAGCGGACGTTGCTCGTTGCTCGCATCATCTCGTCGGATGCGGTGATGACCTTGGCGTTCATTTCATAGGCGCGTTGGGCGGCAATAAGATCCGAAATTTCCCCGACGGCATTGACGTTTGAGCCTTCCAGGAATTTCTGCAGTATTGAACCGAACCCGACTGAACCGGGGCTGCCGGTGTTGGCGGTGCCGCTTGCGGGCGTTTCCAGGAACAGATTGTCGCCGATTGCCTCAAGACCCGCCTTGTTGACGAACCGGGCCAACTCCACTTGTCCTGCAATCTGCGACGTCGTGCTGGTGCCGGTGAAGACTTCGACCTGGCCTTGGGCGTTGATCGCAATTTCCCGGGCGTCGTCAGGAATGGTTATGCCGGGCTGGACCTGATAACCGTCAAGGGTGACAAGCAGCCCATCGGCGTTCAGTTCGAAGGACCCCGCACGGGTATAAGCTGTCTGGCCGTCGGGCAGCTGGATCTGAAACATGCCTTCGCCACGGATCGCCATGTCGAGCGACTTGTCGGTGTTCTGGAGATCTCCCTGGCCCATGACCCGGTAAGTGGAGGCGGTCCGGACACCGAGTCCGATCTGGATGCCGGCCGGGGCGATTGTGCCGCTATCGGATGAATTGGTTCCGACACGTTTGATGTTCTGGTAGAGGAGATCCTGAAACTCTGCACGCTGGCGCTTGTAGCCGGTGGTGCGCAAGTTTGCGATGTTGTTCGAGATGACCTCAACATTGAGCTGCTGGGCCAACATGCCCGTCGCTGCTATGTGTAGTGCCTTCATCGGTATTCTCCTTCTTTAACGGCAGGGGAGCTATCCCCTAAACGAAGCTGTCTGTTTGCGTTAGTTGCTGATCTGGCCGAGTTCCTGGATTGCGCGTTGGCGCAAGGTCGATGTGGTTTCCAGCATCTTCGACATGCTGATGTAAGCCCGGCTGACCTCGATCATGCGGGTAAGTTCGACGACCGGTTTGACGTTTGACTTTTCGATGACACCCTGGGCGATCCGGGGCGTTTCAATAGCCTGTGGCACGTCGTTCGACGAGAACAAGGCCCCGCCTTCCTTCTTGAGACTGTTTTCATTGTCGAACTCGACGACCCGAAGCTGGCCCTTTTCACCCTCGCTTGTGGAAATGGTGCCATCGGTTGCGACCGAGAAATCGGTTTCTTCCGGGCTCACGATTACGATGCCTGAACTCGTGAGGACGGGATCACCGTCTCCTGTGGTGAGACGGCCCTCGGCATCGATCTTCATGTGCCCGTTGCGTGTGTATCTTTCGCCCTGAGCGGTCTCAACGACGAGCCATCCCTTGCCCGATACGGAGACGTCGAGAGGATTGCCCGTCGGCACCAGGTCGCCATCCGAGAAGTCGCGAATGGCGGCGACGTCGCGGACATAGGAGATCGGCCTGTCCGTGCCTGAAGCATCGTGGGCTTCCGCGACCTGGACGACCAGTTCCTCGAACTTCAGGGATTCCGATTTGAAGCCTGCCGTTTCCATGTTGGCAAGATTGTTCGCCACAACATCCATCTGGCGCCCGAGGGCAACCTGGCGTGACAATCCGATCAAAAGGGCGTTTTCCATGGTTTCCAGACCGTTAATTTCTGTGTCAATTTCAACGGTTCAGATGCAGGCGTCTAAAAAATTATTAACAGCAGTTCTGAACCAACGAAGTGTCTGGAATGTTAATATGCAGGCTTCGTGCCAGTTTGATTAACAAGTAAAAACAATAAGTTAATAAAAGACACTGTGCCTGTTTGGGGGTGCCGGGAAGGCCTTGCTGGGCAATATCTGCCGGTTACCCATGCCGGTGCGGTGAAACACTTCGTTAACCTCTCCTTCTTTAGATATAGGCGCACGCGTGCCAACGATTGACGTTCGGGACCAGTTCGCAGGTCCGGTGGTGCGTTTAGGGGTAATTGTGCTGGGGTTGGGATAGACAATGAGTGACACGTCAGGCGGAAGCGACGCCCAGGAAGAAGACGGCGGCACAGAGGCTGCACCGGCGCGCAAGTTGAGCGGCAAGGTTTTGGTTCTCTACATCGTCGCGCCTCTGCTGGTGCTCATCGCTGGCGGCGGCGCCGCATTCTTTCTTCTTTCCGGCGGCGAAGATTCGGGCGAGATGGCTGAGGCGGTCGTCAAGAAAGAGGCCGTCTTTCTCGAGTTGCCCGAAATGCTCGTCAACCTCAGTCAGAAGGAAAAGCGCGCGCAATATCTGAAGATAAAAGTCGCGCTGGAAATGTCGGACAAGAATGTTTCCAATTCCCTGCAACCGGTCATGCCGAGGATCGTGGACACGTTCCAGGTTTACCTGAGGGAGTTGCGCAAGGAGGACCTGGAAGGTTCTGCCGGCGTTTACCGCTTGAAGGAAGAGCTCCTTCGACGGGTCAACCTGACGATCCGCCCGAGAAAAATCGACAGGGTGCTGTTCAAAGAAATCATCATTCAATAGGGACTATTCGGACTCATGGCTGAGGGCGAAACAACTTCCGAAGACCCGCAGGCGTCCGGCGCGGACGGTGACGCTTCAACCGACGATCAGATGGCGGATGAATGGGCCGCGATGATCGAAGGTGAGGAGGGCGGCGGCGGCGACGATGCTCTCGCCGACGAATGGGCCGCCATGCTTGAAGGCGGCGACGGTGGCGGCGACGGAGAGGCGGGCCAGAACGACGACGAGATGGCCGAACGCTGGGCGGAGATGATCGGCGGTGACGGCGATGATGGTTCGGGCCGTGGTGCGGAACGCATTCTCAACCAGGACGAAATCGACAGTCTCCTTGGTTTCAACCTTTCGGATGATTTCGATTCCGAAGGCGGCATTCAGTCCATCATCAATTCGACGCTGGTTTCCTACGAGCGTCTTCCGATGCTCGAAATCGTTTTCGACCGGCTTGTCCGGCTGATGACGACGAGCTTGCGGAACTTCACGTCGGACAATGTCGAGGTCAGTCTCGATGGCATCACTTCCATCCGTTTCGGAGATTATCTCAACTCGATTCCGCTGCCGGCAATCCTCTCGGTGTTCAAGGCCCGGGAGTGGGACAACTACGGCCTTATTACGGTTGATTCGAACCTGATCTATTCGATCGTTGATGTGCTTCTGGGAGGTCGTCACAGCGCTGCAAAAAGGCGCATAGAAGGCCGCCCCTACACAACCATTGAAACGGCCCTGGTGGAACGTCTGATCGAAGTTGTCCTGGGGGATGCACAGGCCGCATTCGAACCCCTTTCTCCGGTTACGTTCGATCTGGACCGGGTTGAAACCAACCCGCGGTTCACCGCTATTACCAGGCCCGCAAACGCTTCCATCCTGGTCAAGCTGCGGATCGACATGGAAGACCGCGGCGGGCGGATCGAAATGTTGATCCCCTATGCCACCCTGGAACCCATCCGCGAACTGTTGCTGCAGATGTTCATGGGTGAAAAGTTCGGGCGCGATCCAATCTGGGAAACCCACCTGGCGAACGAATTGTGGGTCACCGAGCTTGAGATCGATGCGGTGCTCGACGAACAGCAGATTCCCTTGCGCGATGCCATGAATCTGGAAGTTGGACAAACGGTTATGCTCAATTGCACAACCAACGGATCGATCGATCTGCGCTGCGGCGGGGTTCCGCTCCTGAAGGGGCGAATGGGGAAAGTCGGAGACCACATCGCCGTGCAGGTGGTGCAGGGCATTAAACTTGACCGAAACAAACATGCGGAGCTCGGCTTGAATAGCGAACCCGAGCAGGGGGCAGTATTATGAGTTTTCCAATTGGGCTTGTGCTTGATGGTTTGGTGGCAGTTCTGCTGGTAGCGACGATCTCATACTGTTTCAGCCTCTCGAAAAAACTGGAGCGATTGCGTGATGCGGAAGGAGACCTGCGCCATGTGATCGCCGATCTTGTCGGCGCGACACAACAGGCGGAGCGTGCCATCACCGGTTTGAAACTAACCGCTGAAGACACCGACGCCCAGCTGTCCAAGAAGCTGACAATGGCCAGGACGCTGATCGAAGAACTTTCGACGCTCGCAAGGGTACGGGCAGGAAACGGTCAGGACTTGCGTCGCCCCGAACCCGAGTATCGCAACAGTTCTTTGAGGAAGGCAGGATGATGAATTTCCGGTCGTCGCAACCACAGACAAAATCTGGCACCAAGTCGCTTCGCCTGTTTCCTGTGGTCATGTATGCCGCTGCAGGTCTCCTGTTGATCAAGGTCGCGCATATTGCGTTCAGTCCGGACCTGGACGGATTGACCGTGTCACAGGCATTTGCCCAGGAGACAGAGACCAAGGCGTCGGACGCAGAGCCGCCCAAAGACACCGACGAAGAGAAAACAGCCGATGCCACAAACGAAAAAGACGAGGCGGCCAAGGATGGTGAAGAAGAGGACGCGAAATCTCAGGCGGACATCGGCAATAGCAGAAAAGATCTGATCACCACCACCGAGATCGAGGTGCTCGAACGCCTGGCGGAGCGGCGTAAGATGCTGGATCGGAAAGAAACCGACCTGAAGCTTCGGGAAAATCTCCTGAAGGCCGCCGAAAAGCGCATAGAAGGCAAACTTGAAGACATTCGCAAAATCGAGGCACGCATCGAGAAGTCCTTCGGAGATGGCAACAAGCGAAAGGCTGAGCGTTTCAAGGATCTCGTGAGCATGTACGAGAACATGAAACCCAAAGACGCGGCGCGTATATTCAACACGCTCGACCTCGATGTTCTTCTCTCCGTGGTCCAGAACATGAATGCCAGGAAGATGGCGGGAATCCTCGCCAAGATGGATCCGCAGGCCGCCCAGAGACTCACTGTAGAACTTGCCGCAATCGCCTCGGGATCGATGAAAACAAATTCATCGGAACTGCCGCTTGTTACCGACAATGGCGCCAGTTAGAGCATCATCCGACAGCACGAGTTATTAACGTTTGTTAAAAGGGTGTTAACCGATTTCACGATAGCCTGATCGGGTGGTCAAGCGCGTGCTCTTGTGCTGTGCCGGGAGCTGGATCCGCTGATACGGAACGGGCAGTTTTATTATGACGGTGGTCAATCATTGCGATCGTGGAGGAGCGCGCTGCATGACGCTGGATAAACTCCGGCGCCATCTTCTCGGCGTTGCCCTGTCCGGTGTCGTCCTGATGACAACCGCATCCGTCAGCATTGATCGTGCTGCGGCAGAGGATGCCTCACCGTTCCGGCTCGAGACCCAGAACGGTTTTGGCCGGATGATTTTCAGCTTCAAACAACTGCCAAAGTACAATGTAAAAGCCACAGACTCTGTTCTGGTGGTTTCCTTTGATCGTGAAATTGACCTGAACCAGGCCTTGAAGGAACTGCGAGACCAGGATTTTGTGGTCGCAGGCAGGCTTGATCCCGACCGCAAGGCCGTCCGTTTTGCATTGGGCCGAAAGCTCAAGGTCAATGCGATCGAAGCGGGGGAGCAGTTGTTTGTTGACCTGCTGCCGGACACCTGGACGGGCGCCCCACCGGCGTTGCCGCCAAAGGTCATTGCGGAACTCAACCGCCGTGCCAAGATTGCGGAGAAGGAAGCTCGAAAGAAGGCGCTCATCAAAGAGGCTCACGACCGGAACAGAAAGGTTCATGTTCGTGTTGGTGAGCACCCGACTTTCACCCGTATCGAGTTTCAGTGGGTCGAGCGTCCGGATTCCCGTGTTACGCGCGACGGCAACAAGATTCATGTGACCTTCGACGAAATCGCGACGCCGGTAATGGGGCGGCTGCTCGCTGATCCTCCGAAGTTCGTCAACAGTGCGGAGTCCCGGGTTGGTGAAGAAGGCATCACGATAACCCTCAATATCGAGCCGCAAACCGACGTGCGGGGTTTCATCGAGGACAAGTCCTATATCGTCGACATTTCAAGTTCGGTTGTGGATCAGTCGCTGACTGGTTTGATCAAGACGCTTGTTGGTGAACAGGAATCGTCGTCCGGGAAAACCCGAGGGGGCTATACGGATCTGAAAGCTGATCCAAAACATGACGTGGCGAAAACCGCTGAAGATCCGGTTGTCGACAACCGCGCGGTTAGCTCTCCTGCGACGAAAGCGGCAAAAACCGGCATTGAGACAACCGCCGTTGAAAAAACTGTCGCTGAGGCCTCACCCATGGGTGTGGGGGACTTGCCGTCAGCCGACGCCAAGCCGGACAATGATCCTGATCGGGATATCGCAGACGCACTTTATCTGGGGCAACTGGATATCGAGGTGCCGACAATCGTGGTGCGGGAACGGCCGCTTGGTCGGAATGGATTGGTGCCGCTTCCCGATCACAAGCTGGCAGCGCTTTCAAACAGCAAGAACGACGGAAGCGGGGGCGACACCAAGTCGGCCACGCCCGGGCAGCCTGACAACTCTTCCGATAGTCCCGCTGTCCCCAAGATACAACCAGCCGGCAGTCAACCAGCCAAGGAAATGGGTACGTCTTTTAAAACAATGTCGGTGCCGGACGATCCGGTTCAGGGGAGTGACGCTCGGAAAACTGACGTCACCTTTTCATTCGATGCCCCGGTTGCGGCGGCGGCATTCACGCGATCCGATGCCCTTTGGCTGGTGTTCGATACTGACGAACCGGTTGACTGGAGTCCGTTGAAGGGGAAAGGGGCAGCCTATCTTGGCGAACCTGTCCTGCTGAATGTCGACGGCGCCCGTATTGCCCGATTGCCTTTGTCGACAAACCTGCGTGTCGTCGTCAAGCCGAAAGGCTTGAACTGGACGGTCTCGCTTCGCTCAGACGCAGGTACGGAAGCCAAGGCGGTCAAACTGAAGCGGAGCAAACGCCAGGATGGGTTGTTGAAGGTTTCCTCCAGTGTTCCCGGAGCCAGCAATGTCCATTTTGTCAAAGACCCGGTTATTGGTGACACGATTGCCGTTGTCACCGTACAGCCGGAATTTCCAGCGCGCAGCAAGGCCCAGAAATTTGTCGAGTTCGATGCGCTGAATGCCGCCCATGGATTGGTGATAAAGCCTCATGCCGACGATCTGGCTGTCCGTCTGTCGAAGGGCGAGATCATAATTACCCGAAGTGCCGGTCTTACTCTTTCGGCACCTTCGGATGACACCGGCATCGGCGGCAATCGCTCGAAGCAGTCGTCGACAACCCGGGGGCTGGTGGATTTTGCGCAATGGGCCGGAGATCCCGAGAAACCGTTTTCCGATCATGTGGGAGAACTCGAGTACGGGATATCAACGCTTCCGGGTTTTCAGGCGGTCGGATTGCGACTGGAACTGGCCAAGTTTTACCTTTCAAACCAGTTGGGACCCGAGGCTTACGGCCAGCTGGGTCTGATCCGCGAGAACGATCCCGATGTTGACGGAAAACCAATTTTCCATGCCATGCGGGCCATCGCCAAACTCCTGATGCATCGCCCAATGAGTGCCGGCAAGGACCTGTCGCACTTTGGCGTGGGCGATGATGATTCGATGATCCCCTGGCGCGCAGAAATGAACCGGCAGTTGCGGCGCTGGCGTGAAGCGATGGCCGACTACACCCGAAGCGATGATGAAATAAGCCAGTATCCGGAAGAGCTGCAGAATCGATTCCGGTTGAATGCCGCGCGCACAGCGATTGAAGTAGAGGACTGGCAAGCGGCAGATTTTCAATTGCGTTCGCTTTCCGAGAAGAGGCTGGGTGCCGCAAAGGAGGCAGCAGCGACATTGCTGCGTGGCCGTTTGCTCCAGGGCCTGGGACGCACGGCGGAAGCTCTCGATGCCTACGGGCTGGCCATCGCCAGTACCGACCGCCAAGCAGAAGCGGAGGCCACATTCCATCACACCGGCCTGGCGCTGGAACTTGGGACAATCACGCCCGATCAAGCCGTCCATCGTCTCGAGAGCGCAACGGTCATGTGGCGGGGCGACGACCTTGAATTGAGAGTCTTGCGCGAGCTTGCGAAAATGCAAGCCATGCAGCATCAGTACCGCCGCGCACTGGGTCTTATGAAAACCGCGGTGGTCAACTTTCCCGGCGATCCGATAGCCCGCTCGATTCACGATGACATGGGAACACTGTTCCGCAGCCTTTATCTGGATGGCCGGGCAGAGAAAATGTCACCGATTAAGGCTCTCGGCCTTTACTACGATTTTCGTGAACTGACACCGGTGGGGCGTCTTGGCGATGAAATGATCCGCAAGCTTGCCGACCGCCTCGTGGCCGTGGACCTTCTGGACAAAGCCGCCGAGGTCTTGACACACCAGGTCGAAAAACGGCTTCACGGCTCTGCCCGCGCACAGGTCGCCGCCAAACTGGCCGTGGTCCATTTGATGAATCACAAGCCCAAGATGGCACTGGAGGTCCTGAGACGGAGCCGTCAGGCGATGTTGCCGGAAGCCCTCAAGAGCAAACGTCTCCTGCTTGAGGCGACGGCCTTGTCGGAGATAGGTCTTCCCCAGCAATCCGTCGATCTGTTGTCGGGACTCGATGGGGTTGAGTTCGAACGGGCCAGGGCGCAGGCCTACTGGAAGAACGAAAACTGGCAGAAGGCGGGGGAAGCCTTCGAACGCGTCCTGACGGAAACCGCCGACAAGGACACGCCACTCGTCAAGGCGACCAAAGTGGAAGTCATGAAAGGCGCGATCTCCTATGCGCTCGCCGAAGATGCTTTTGGCCTTGCGCGGTTCCGGGACCGATATCTGGAACGGATGACACGAACCAATCTTGCGTCGTCGTTTGACGTGGTTACCCAATCGTCAGATCACGCAGGTGTAGAATTCCGCAATCTCGCCAAGGAGATAGCAAGCGTCGACTCGCTTGAGAACTTCCTCGAGGACTTCAGAAAGTCACTGGAAGAGGACGCAACCCTGGCCGCCGGGCAGGCCGCTGTCTCAAACTGAAGACCAGACACAGTCTAGGCGCAGGCGACAATGAAGGCTGTGCTTTTCTCTGTGTTCAAAGTTGGAGGCGAAAAAGAAGCCTGATGCCAACCCTCGGAAGAACCATTTAGCCCTGAGCAGTCGTCGCACGCGGGTTTTTCAATCAGTTTGGGCGTGAAAAAGCCCTGTGATCGTTGCAGCATCGTCGATGACTGTGCTTGTTAGAGGAGTAGGTGCATTGAGCGAGTTCGTTGCAAGCACGATCGGTTCGTCAATCCCCTCGTCGGTAATCCTGATAGAAGCGAGTTGTTTTCCATCATAGCTCCGGCGCGCCGCCGGCAGCGTGTACGAAAGTCCGATCCCGAAACCATTGCCGACAAGGCTCCGCATCGTCTCAAGCGACGCTGCTCGGAATGCGATTCGCGGGGACAACCCACGTTGGCGAAACAGGTCGACCATGTGACGACTGCTGAGCCCCTGATCAGCGAGGATCAACGGCTCGCCCGCCAATGACGCAAGCGTTATCGACTTCCTGCCGGCAAATTCGTGCGTCTTGCTGGTAAGTGCGTGAGGCGACAACATCGCGAGCTCCTTGCGATTTATGGTTTCATCCAGACCCAGGTCATAAGTCATTGCGAAATCGAGTTGGCCCGAACCCAGATCTTCGGCCAGTCGTTCAAATCCACCCACATGTGTTGAGATCATGACGTGGGGATGCCGTTTCTTGAGATGTCCGAGGACCGGGGCGAGGAGCAAGGGAGCGAGGTCTTCGAAAAAGCCAATTGTGATGGGTCTATGCTGTTCGAGCGATTTTTGCTCCGGATCAACAAGGCGTGCTGCGTCAGATAACAGGTCTTGCGCGTTCTCGATGAAGTCCCGGCCAAACGCCGTGGGAACAAACGGCGCCCCCTTACGTCTGATAAAGAGCGGTTTACCGAGGTCCGATTCCAGACGCGCAATTGCCACCGACAGCGAGGGCTGAGAGACACTGACCTGCGCAGCCGCAGACGAAACGCTCCCATGTTCCGCCACAGCGACCACATATTCCAACTGTCGAAATGTGACTGATAGCATGTAACTATGACCATTATTGATAGATATTATTTGAATCTATCCTAAGCCTGCGCCATCCTTGATTCAAGGCATCCAGACAGGCGGCAGGTGACTGACGATGAGCAACAGAGTCCAGATTACGAGCGAACAGGTAGAGACATACCAACGCGACGGCGTCGTGCTTGTGAAGGGGTTGTTCAAGGACTGGGTTCAAATGATCCGTGCCGGCATCGATCGCAACATGACCGAACCGGGTCCCTATGCTTCAGAAAACCTGAAGGAAGGCGAAGACGGACGGTTTTTCGATGACTACTGCAACTGGACCCGCATCCCGGAGTTCGAAGAGGTGATCCGTCATTCGCAAGTCGCTCGGGTCGCCGCACAACTCATGGGATCGAATCGGGTGCAAATGTTTCATGACCACGTACTGGTCAAGGAACCTGGCACATCAAAGCCCACACCATGGCATCAGGATAGTCCGTATTACTTTGTCGACGGGGAGAAGACGATCAGCTTTTGGTCACCAATGGATCATGTAAAAGAGGCGTCGCTGCGTTGTGTTGCTGGATCGCATAATTGGGAAAAACCTGTGCTTCCGACACGCTGGCTGTCCGAGGAAGACTTCTTTGCAGGTGAAGACATTTACATGCCTGTTCCCGATCCCGATGCTGAGGGCATGCCCGTGGTGGAGTTTGAGATGGAGCCAGGCGACGCCGTGGCTTTCAACTACAAGACGTTACATGGTGCGCGCGGCAATAACTCCACCACCCGCCGGCGGGCGTTTTCGCTGCGTCTCGTGGGAGATGATGCCCGCTACGTTGAACGTCCCGGTCCGACATCGCCACCATTCCCGGGGCACGACATGAGCCCGGGACAGAAGCTGCGGGAAGATTGGTTTCCGACGATCTACAAGACCTGAGATTACGGGGTCGCACTTTCCTTCTGTTGACAATCTTCAGCCATCTCAAGTCCAATTTCGCTGAAATCGGAGGTGTCTCCTGTTGGCACGTCACTGCCGAACATGCGGGAATCTGAAGCGTTTCGCAGTCTTTGTGATTCACGTGCTCTCATTCATCGGCAACTGCCAAGGCCTGCCACGCGGGTGATTGGATTCCTGATCGCGCTTCGCTTGTCCGGCGAACGAGCTTTGGTAACGGCCGGCGGGATTCGAGGTCGGCCAAACGCAATATGCTTTAGGATCGGCAGAACGTGATCCGAAGCGGTGACTCAATTCACACGTTCTGTCTGGCATCAGTGCGGACAAAGTCGTTATCCGGTTACAAGTCTATATTTGAGAAACTTTGCACCGTCATATTCTGCCTCGTCGACAAACCTTGCCCCAAACCTTTCAAGCGCCCTCAGGTTTTTGCGCGACGGTGGAAGAAGGAACGTTACGAATGGGATGCGCTCATCGGCGACGGCAAACTCAATTGCCTTTTTTGAAATGCGCACGCCTAGTCCAAACGAGTCCGGCTTCAGGACCAAACCGTAGTCCCACTCATCACCTTCTTTTTGAAAACCGCCCCATCCGACATACTTTCCGTCAGACACCATGGCCCAATGGCCGAGTCCATCACGTCTCCAGAATTCCTCCTTGGTCGCGACAAATTTGGCGACAGCGGCTCTGTCCCATTCGAATGTCAGAAGCGGCATGTGCTCGGCAACGCGAGGATCGGACATGTGCACAATGATGTCGTCCGGGTCTATCTCAGGCAATCGGGCGAATGTGATTTCGTGTTTCAATGTAGCCGCCGTCGGTACTGTTCAGAGGGCCCTGCCAAATGTACCGCTGTCAGATGCTTGTCGCACAATGCCCAGAGCGGTGTCGCCCGTGCGGATCGGTAGCCCACGATCAAATCTATGTGCCAAAACTCTTGACGAGGCTGCCGGCGACAAGACTCCAGCCATCCACCAGCACAAAGAATATCAGCTTGAACGGCAGTGAGATGATCACCGGCGGCAGCATCATCATGCCCATGGACATCAGGACCGATGCCACCACCATGTCGATCACGATAAAGGGCACGAACAGCAGGAAACCTATTTCGAAGGCACGCCGCAACTCGCTGATCATGAACGCCGGAATCAGAATATGCAGAGCGACCTCGTCGCGGCTTGCCGGTGGTGGTTCCTTTGATAAATCGATGAATAGCGCCAGGTCCTTTTCCCGGACATGTGTCATCATGAAGCCGTGAAACGGTTTGGAGGTGAGGTCGAAGGCTTCGCGCAATTCAATCTGGTTGTTTATCAGCGGTGAAATGCCGGCGGTGTAGGCACTCTTGAAAACCGGCGCCATGACAAAGGCCGTCAGGAACAGCGCAAGAGAAACGATAACCGTATTGGGAGGCGATTGCTGGATACCGATGGCGGTGCGCAGCAGCGAGAGGACCACCACAATCCGGGTGAACGATGTCACCATGACCAGGATGGATGGTGCCAGGCTGAGCACCGTGATCAGGGCGACCAGTTGAACAGCGCGCTCGGTCAGGCCGGTTCCCTGATCGAAGTCCAGGTTTATCGACTGGGCGAGGGCCGTGTCGGACCAGAACGCCAGACCAATGGCCAGACCCCAACCCGCTGTGATCGGAAGCCTTGCCCATTGCCGGGTCATAGGGGCCATCAGCGGTTAGCTCCTCTGACCTGCCGATCTTGGTGGAACGTGGCCATCGGTGTCGTCAAACAGACCCTCATCCAGGTCTTCGCTGCGGACGGGTCTGGGCGATTGCGGATATGGTCGTCCCGGTGCTGATGCGGGTTCGGGATATTCCGGCGCCTGGGGCTGAGGTGGCGGCGACTCTTGCCTTGGTTGAATCTGTGCTTCCGGTTCCACTGGCATCTGGGCGAACTCCTGGTCTTCAGAGGGCGGAGGGGCGACCGGTGGCGGGGCAGGGCGTCTTTCCTGTGGCTGCTGTGCCGGATTTGGCATCTGGGCCTGGCGCGGTGCCCCCCGGGGCTCGCGCGGCATCACCTTTTGCTCGGGTTGTTGTGGCTGTGCCGGATTCCGGATAGCCGGACGGTGCTGTTGGGCCGGGGCAGGCTGTTGTTGTTGTTGCTGTGCTGTTGGCGGGGCTTGCGGCGCGGACTGTTGTGCTGACTGTTGTGTGGCGCGCGCCTGTCCGGCCGGTTGCCGCAAACGGGGCGCCTCCGCGGCTGCGCGCCGAGGATCCCGGCGAATACCGGACTCCACGACGACATCCTGCGACCCGCCAATCAACAGGAGGTGTTCGACATCGTCGCGCCGTACCAGCAGCAAGCGATGCTTCTTGTCGACCATCGCTGCTTCAACGATTGCCAGACGGGAATCTCTGCGGGCTCCGATGTTGCCGCTGACGCCGAAATAACGCAACGCCCATGCGCCCAATCCGACCAAAGCCAGTACAAAAATCAGAGCGAGGACATACTGTGCGTAGTCCAACAATTCCATTAGGTGGCCCCTTAATTCGATTTGCTGACACCGTTGTAGGAAAATTTTGCCTAGTTTATCACTAACAAAACGTCAACGGCTGCGAAAAAAAGGTTAACAGGCGCAGAAAACCGCCAAAAACATGGTTAGCAAATCGTTATCAGCATTAAAGGAACATTAACCATTTCACGCCGAAACTCACAAAACTGGCGGTTAGCTTGCGCGAATCTCTTCGCAGCCCCCCGCCGGTGTGTTGAAACTGATCGGACGAATGGTGACCCAAATGGCGCTCGGCGACATCGGCATATTCAGTGCTCTCAAGACAAAAATGCAATGGCATCAGAGTCGGCAACGGGTGCTGGCGGAGAATGTCGCCAATGCCGATACTCCAGGATATCGGGCCAAAGACCTGCGCAAGATTAATTTTGCCAGTGCGCTGGCCAGCGCCACCAGCCCATCCGTAGGTGTTGCCCGCACGAATGCCAAGCACATCGAGGGAACCGCACTGCCGTCGAACGGGCCATTCAGGAATGACAATGCCAAGGGCTGGGAAACCACACCCTCGGGCAACGGTGTGATCCTGGAAGAACAGATGATGAAGGTTACCGAGAACCAGATGGAGTACCAGTCTGCGGCGTCACTCTATTCAAAGTCTGTGACGCTTCTCAAGATCGCGCTGGGTGCAAACACTTGATCGGGCGCACCGCGAATCCGGCCGAGCTATCGGTTGGTAATGAACTCATGATGAGGACGTTGTTATGGATCTGATGAAATCAATGATGGTTGCAGCCTCCGGCCTGAGGGCGCAAAGCGGGCGAATGCGTATCATTTCGGAAAACATTGCGAATGCCAACTCGACCGCCGAGACACCGGGAGGGGATCCCTACCGCCGCCGCATGCCGACATTCGAAGCTCATTTCGATCGCGAGATGAGTGTGCATACGGTCCGGATGGGAAAGTTCCGGTTCGATCAGACCGAGTTCGGCAAAAAGTATGAACCTGGGCATCCGTCGGCAGACCAGGAAGGCTACATCAAAACACCGAATGTGAACTCGCTCGTGGAAATGATGGACATGCGTGAGGCCCAGAGAAGCTACGAGGCCAACCTGAATGTCATCAAGACGACCCGTACCATGGCGGTGCGGACACTGGACATCCTGAGGGCGTAACGGACACCGGTTTGCCAGGGGGCAATAGAAGGCAATGAAAATTCCTGCAGCCAGCGCCGCGAACGCCTATGCCGCCGCGGCAAAGACGATTGCCAATGCGACGAAAGAACAGAACGCCGCCGCCTTGAAAGGGGCGACGGACGACGAGGGTTTCGGAACGACTCTCAAGCAGGTCGTGGACGGGCTGTCGACGTCCGTACAGAAGGCCGAAAATACCACGATGTCCCATATCGGGGGCAAGGCAGACATCGTTGACGTTGTCACGGCGGTGGCTGAAACGGAGGTTGCCATGAGAACCCTCGTCAACGTACGCGACAGGGTGATTGCGGCGTATCAGGAAATCTTGAGGATGCCGATCTAGTGGGACCAGGGACCACCATGATTGAGTCCTTGTTGTGTGAATGCAGTGGGAGGGGGTACGTATGACCGGCGCGGAAGTGCTTGACGTGGGCCGTGACGGCCTTTTTGTTCTGCTGAAACTGTCCGCACCGCTGATGCTTGTGGGGCTGGCGGTCGGTCTGGTGATTGCCCTTTTCCAGGCATTGACACAGATTCAGGAAATGACGTTGGTCTTCGTTCCCAAGATCATCGCGATCTTTCTGACATTGCTGGTCATGTTGCCGTTCATGGGCCAGGTCCTGTCGGGTTTCATGAACCGGATTGCGGAACAGATCATCGCCAGCGGTTGACATGAACGCCGCCCTTCCCACATTCGTTTGCAAAGCCGGTTCGCGGGACACGGGTCCATGACGCTGACCGTCGTGCCCGAGACCGCCTTCGTGTTCATGATGATCTTTGCGCGGCTCGGAACCATGATCATGGCCATGCCGGCCTTTGGCGAGATCATCGTCTCCTCTCGCATCCGGCTGGGGCTTGCGATGTCGATTACGCTGGTGATGCTGCCGCTGGTCCAGGATCAATACGATGCGATCCCGAAAACACTGACGGCCATGACGTTCGTGATCTTCTCCGAAATCGCGGTCGGCCTGATGATCGGCGTATCCGCGCGTCTGCTCACCAGTGCCCTGCAGGTCGCGGGCACGGTTATTGCCTTTCAGTCGGGGCTCGCCTCCGTCCAGAATCTCGATCCGACTCAGGGCATCCAAACAGCGATCGTCGGGTCCTTCCTGTCCATGGTCGGGCTGTTGATGATTTTCTCGATGGATCTGCATCACCTCCTGATCGGTGCCATGCGGGACAGTTATGATCTGTTTCGCCCTGGAGCTCTGCTGCCGGTCGGAGACTTCGCGAAGATGGCGATCATGACGGTCGCCGGTTCTTTCAAGGTCGGCATCCAGATCGCCGCTCCGTTTGTCGTTTTTGGCCTTTTGTTCAATCTGGGACTGGGCGTGCTGTCGCGTCTCATGCCCCAGGTGCAAATCTACTTCGTTGCCATGCCGGCCAATATCGCCCTTGGCTTTGTCCTGTTCATGCTTCTCCTGAGTTCGATGATGATGTGGTACCTCGAATACTTCAGGGATGGCGTCGGCCTGTTTCTCAAGCCGTAAACCCACCAGAAAGATAGGATCATGGCCGACGACCAGCCGGATCAATCAGAAAAGACTGAGGACCCAACCCAAAAACGGTTGGAGGATGCCCACAAGAAGGGGGATGTGGCGAAAAGCCAGGAGGTAAGCACCTGGTTTGTCATGCTTGCGGCAACCCTCGTCGTGATGATGTTTTCCAACGACATGATGGCGTCGCTGGCGGTGTCCCTGAAGGTCTACCTGGCCAATCCGCACGATATCGCCATGGACGGCGAGAACCTGCGCGTGCTCTGGAGGAACCTTGGTCTTGGCGTGCTCGCGGCCCTGCTGCTTCCCCTGGGGTTGCTGATGATCGGGGCCCTTGCCGGCAATGTGGTTCAGCACAAGCTGTTGTTTACCGCCGAGGGCCTGAAGCCGAAATTGAGCAAGATTTCCGTGCTGGCGGGTGCGAAGAGGATGTTCTCGATGACCAGCATCGTGAATTTCCTCAAGGGCATCGCGAAACTCAGCATCGTGTCCGTCGTCATGTTCCTGATCATATGGCCGGAGCGGGACTCACTCGATCTGTTCGTCACAGTCGACGTCGCCATGCTCCTGCCGATGGTTCAGGAAATGTCAGTCAAGCTCCTGATCGGGGTGATTACGGTCATGACAATCATCGCTGCGGCAGATTTTCTGTACCAGAAGTACACCTGGACGCAGAAACAGAAGATGACGATGAAGGAGTTGCGCGACGAGCATAAATCGATGGAAGGCGATCCGGCGGTCAAGGCCAAGCTTCGCCAGATTCGTGTGGAACGCGGCCGCAAGCGCATGATGGCCAACGTTCCCGATGCCAGTGTCATCATTACCAACCCGACGCACTACTCGATTGCCCTGCAATACGAGGAAGGCATGGACGCGCCGATCTGTGTCGCCAAGGGCATGGACAACATCGCCCTCAAGATCCGTGAAATCGCCAAAGAGCATGATATACCCATCGTTGAAAATCCGCCTCTGGCCCGCGCATTGCACGCGACAGTGGAGGTTGACGATGAAATTCCGGCGGAACACTACAGGGCGGTTGCGCAAGTGATTGGCTACGTCATGAAAATTAGGGGTAAAATGAAACGCAGAGGCAAATCGCGTAAGTGATTCGACTGCCCGGGTCCGTGGAAGGCCGGGGCACTGACAGGGGACAACAGGACTTTTGAGCAACACCGGCGTCGAAAAGCACCGCATTGAACGGCGCGCCAACACCCCCGGTTCCGGCGGACGGTTCGCGACAATCATGCTCGCGCTGTTTCTGGCCATGCTGATGGCGGTGACGGCGGGAGCCGTTGCCTATTCAGCACGGGGACAGGCGGAACCTTGGCTGCTTGGCCTCCTGGGCATCTTTGCAACGGTGGGACTGTTCCTGCTGTATGGCGGCGTCGTCGGACTGGTGCATTTCGGGCGCAAGCGCCACGTGAACCTGTTTGCCGAACAGGTGGTGGAGGCCACCGGCGAGGCCTGTGCCGTCACGGACAAATATGGCCGGGTGGTCTATGCAACACCGGAGTACCTGAGAATATCCGATACCGACAGTACGTCACGCATGCTGGGCGTGGAGCACCTTTATGCCGGTTATCCCGATATCGCCGACCATATATACAGGCTGGCCCAGGCTGCCCGCGAAGGTGTGTCCGGTGTTGAGGAAATTCGCCTGCATGCCGGGAGCTCGGCGCCGGCGTCGCGCGAGGACAGGACAGCCTGGCTCAAACTGAGTGTCGAACCTTTCACCACGGGCGGGCGCAAGCGCCACGCACTCTGGCGGGTGATCGATTTGACGTCCGAGCGTGAAAAGCAGGAAGAGGCCTTCCAGAAGCTGCAGCACATCATCGACTATCTGGACCATGCACCGGCCGGTTTCTTTTCTGCAGATTCCGAAGGCCGGATCCAGTATCTCAACGCAACGCTTGCGGGCTGGCTGGGGCTTGACCTGGGGCAGACGACCGGCGGTGCAATTACGCTGAAGGACATCGTCAGCGGTGACGGCGCGCAACTGATCAATGTGGTCGAACCGATACCGGACGGCGCGCGCGTGGAAACGTTTGACGTGGACTTCAAGACGGTCGATGGCAAAACCGTGCCGGTGCGGATTCTCCATCGTGTCTCGTTTGGTTCAGACGGCAGGCCCGGGGCCTCCCGCTCGCTGGTTCTGAACCGCAGCCGTGGCGCAGATGTGTCAGAGACGCTCCGTGCGGCGGAGGTCAGGTTCGCGCGGTTCTTCAATTCCGCACCCATCGGCATCGCGATCGTGGGGCGCGACGGGACCGTTACCAATGCGAACGGTGCGTTTGCCGCGACCACAGGCGATGCGTCGTCGCGGGGTAAACCCCTCCTTGACATAGTGGTGCGAGAAGACCGTGAAATCCTGACGACGGTCCTCGAGCCGGCGTGGGCAGGCAACGCGGTGCTGGCACCGGCCGATGTGAGATTTTCCGCCGACACTGGACGCAACGGACGTTTCTTCGTGAGCCGCATTGAAAACGAAGGCGAGGATGCGCTCATCGTCTACGCCGTCGACACGACCGAGCAGCGTTCGCTGGAACTTCAATTCGCGCAAAGCCAGAAAATGCAGGCGGTCGGGCAACTGGCCGGCGGGGTCGCCCATGATTTCAACAACGTTCTGACGGCGATTATCGGTTTTTCCGATCTTCTGCTTGCCCGCCACAGGCCAACGGATCCGTCCTTCCAGGACATCATGAACATCAAGCAGAATGCCAATCGCGCCGCCAACCTGGTGCGTCAATTGCTGGCTTTCTCACGTCGCCAGACCCTGCGGCCGGACGTGCTTTCGCTGACCGACGTGATTGCCGATCTGGGTAATCTGCTGGGACGGCTGTTGGGCGAAAAGGTCGAACTGAAGACAATTCATGGGCGCGAACTGGGCCTTGTGAAGGTCGACGTCAATCAATTCGAACAGGTGATCATCAACCTGTCGGTGAATGCGCGCGACGCCATGCTCGATGGCGGCACCCTGACGGTCCGTACGGCCAATGTGACGGAAGAAGAGTCGCGCAGCCTTGGCCACCGGGTCATGCCCGCTGGCGAGTATGTGCTGTGCGAAGTAAGCGACACCGGCACGGGCATGCCCAAGGAAGTTCTCGAGAAAATCTACGAGCCGTTTTTCTCGACCAAGGAAGTCGGCAAGGGCACGGGACTAGGCCTTTCAACGGTTTACGGCATCGTCAAACAGACTGGCGGTTTCATCTTTGCCGAAAGCGAGATAGGCAAGGGCACCACCTTCAAGATCTATCTGCCGCGTTTCTACCGCGAAGAGGGCGCAGGCGACACCGATTTGCTGGAAGTCGAAGAGGAAACCAAACCGGATGCGGCCTCGGCCGACATGACCGGCAACGGGACGATCCTGCTGGTGGAAGACGAAGAGGCGGTACGCGCCTTCGCATCCAGGGCACTGGCAAGCCGTGGTTATACGGTGCTGGAAGCATCGACCGGCACAGAGGCGCTGGAGCAACTGAAGGACCATGACGGTGAAATCCAGCTGGTGATTTCAGATGTGGTGATGCCTGAGATGGATGGGCCGACCATGCTCAAGGAACTGCGCAAGAGCAACACCGAAATGAAAGTGATCTTTATATCCGGATATGCGGAAGATGCCTTCAAGAAGAACCTTGACGACAATGAGAAATTCTCGTTCCTGCCCAAGCCATTCAGCCTCAAGCAGCTCGCTGCGGCCGTCAAGGAATCAATGCCCAGAGGGGATTGATTGCGGCCCGCCGCGCGCGCGGCTGTTGGTTTCTCATGGAGATTCTCAAGTAGGTTGAATCACATACAAAGGCTTGCTGAACGAAAACATGAGCGACCAATTCTCCTCGGGCAAACCTTGTCAGACAGGTTTGGTGCTCCAAGTACGGCACCGTATGCTGCTCTTAAGACTGTCGCGAAATTCCCCAAAACCATGCCTGTAAATTTTCTTTCAACTCGTGTAGGTTGCAGGGCTGGGGGGCAGTTGGCTTTAACTGTGGCGATTTTTTGTCGCGAGTGTGGGTGGAGTAGGTAATGGTTCGTCTCGGGTGCGTTCTTCTTGCGGCAATTTTTGTATTTCTAACGGACAGTTTTGTGGCGGCCCCGTTGGCCCCGGTACAGGCGAGCAATCTGTTCGACACCCTGTTTGGCAGACAGCCCGCGCGCTCGAGCAAGCGCTATTACCGCAAACGCGCCAAACGCCGGGTTATTTACCGCAGGGACTATACCCAGCGTCGACGGAAGCGCACGACCCGGATCAGCAGCCCGAAATATTACAATTACAAGCCTGATGTCCTGAAGTCGGTCTCCCTTGCAAGTCTTGCCCGTGTCGAGACGGCCTCGAACGACGCCACGGCCCTGCCGGTGGGCGGAACACCGTTTGCCGAGGCCCGCAGCCATCTTGTATCGATTAAATTGCGCACGTTTTCCGAAGTGGCGGCAGCCATCAAGGATCATTATGCCAAAAACCCGTCCTTCATCTGGATCAGTGGCGGCAAGATCAACCGCAAGGCGCGCGAAGCCCTGAATGCGTTTGAACATGCAGCGATTTTTGGCCTGTCGCCAAAGGACTACCAAGTTGTGGTGCCCCAGGACGGCGGCGGCGACGCCGGCCAGACAGCGCAAAACCGGGCTCTGATGCGTTTCGAAATGCAGCTTTCCGCAAAAGCCCTGATGTATGTGCTCGATGCCAAGCGTGGCCGGATCAACCCGAACCGGATCTCCGGCTACCATGATTTCAAGCGCAAAAAGGTCGATCTGGCGGCATCGATTGCCTACATGGCGGCGAGCGACGAAATTGTTGAATATTTGGAAAGCTGCAACCCGGACAACACCCAATTCAGGGCGCTGGCGTCGGAAATGGTGCGTCTGCGCCGGGAAAACGGGGCGGAGGTCCCGACTGTTCCGGGCGGTACATTCCTGAAGCCGGGGGTCAGCGACCCGGCGGTAAGGGATGTTGTTGCGATCATCCGGATGGTTGGCTCCGACAAGCTTCTTTCAAAGCACGATGAGACCCTGTCAGCCGAAGGTTACGGTCAGACCTACACGCCGGGTCTGGTTGCCCTGGTGCGTGATTTCCAGCGTGAGAAGGGCCTGCGCGGCGACGGTATCGTCGGACGACGCACAATCGCCCACCTCAAGGTGACCGGTCCTGCTGAAAAGATTGCCAAAATCGAGCTGGCGATGGAGCGCATGCGCTGGCTGCCTCGGAAACTGGGCGACCGGCATGTGTTCATCAATCAGCCGGCATATACCGCCACCTATCATCACGAGGGCCGCGCGCCATATTCGACGAAAGTGGTCGTGGGCAAGAAGGCCAATCAGACCAATTTCTTCATGGACAAGATCGAAACCGTCGAGTTCAACCCCTATTGGGGGGTGCCGTTGTCGATCATCGCCAATGAAATGGCTCCGAAGCTCTATAGGAATTCGGGTTACCTCGACCGGCTCGGTTACGAGGTGACGACCCTCAAGGGGCGGCGGGTATCGTCACGGTCTGTCAACTGGCATGCGGTGGTCACAAAACGCCAGCAGATCAATGTGCGCCAGCCTCCTGGCCCCAAGAATGCGCTTGGGCAGCTCAAGATCCTGTTCCCCAACAAACATGCGATCTACATGCACGACACGCCGGCCAAGAAGCTTTTTGCCCGCGAAAAGCGCGCCTTCAGCCACGGCTGCGTGCGGCTGGAAGATCCCCGTGGGATGGCGGCAGCGGTGCTGGGCAAGACGAAGAAGTACATTGCCTCACGCATTGCCGGTGGCCGTAACGACAAAGACAAGGTCAAGGCCGACATCCCGGTCTACGTCTCTTATTTCACCGCCTGGCCGACGGCTCAGGGCATGGTGGCATATTATGAGGACATGTATGAGCGTGACAGGTACCTCACCAAGGCGATCGAGGTGACCTCGAAGGTGCGCGGCTAGGGGGCGGGGGAAAGATTTCCCGTGCGAGCGACAGCACTAAACCAGCAGAAGTAGATTTATACGAAAGCCCCGCTTCGGCGGGGCTTTTTTATGGACAGGAGTTACGTTGAGTTAACGGCAGGATTGTACCGCATACATCTCACCAGAAGCCCGGAGAGATTCCCTGTCGTATCTTTCATCGTTTGTCGCTGAACAAATCAAATACAACAAGCTCGTCATCGCCGTGGTGGTCCTGGTGGCATTGTTCTTTATGTGGCAATGGCACGAAACACGCTTAATGGATGCGGAAATCACAACCGGCTTTATAGAAAATTCCAAAGCTCCTCCGAGAGCCTATTGTTGGCGCTGTGCCGGGTACAGGCTAGAGTCGCTTGGTATAGGCTGGGCAGTGTAACCGGGGGCAATCATGACGACAGGCGTGTGGCAACTGGCGCTGATAGTGGGAGTCATCTGTTATCTCGTTTCGCCCATTGTCCTTGCAAACAGGACGAAGCGGCTTGGGAGGCGTGATTTCGCCATAAGATCTGTCGGTATCTTTGCGGTGTTCCTGGTTGGGAATTTCATGGTGGCCGCCGAGAATGCCGCCATTGTGCTGACAGGCGCCTTTGGGATCTTGGCGGGCCTGCCGCTCTATTTGATATGGTCGGTGCACCGGGCTCAGGATGCGGGATTGTCGAAATGGCTGAACCTTATTCAACTGATCCCGTTGGTTGGACTGGGACTCTGGGTACTCCTGTTGGTCAAGAAGACAGACGAACCACCGGCTAACGTGATTGACGTGTTTGATTAGATATTGTCGGCGGGCAGGTTTTCCACGGCTCAGGCGAGAACGCACTTTGGGCGGCTTCGCGTGGATCGACGCGGTTCCTGCAACCGCTAATGGACCCTCGAGCGTGCTGATGCCCGCTCAAGGGTGACGGTTGTAAGAAGGACACGGCTTGCAAGTGAGTCTGCGATAGCGTTTCCCGGACGAGCGAAGCGCGATCCGGGATCTACTCGCCTAGGCCACCGTTTGTAGCGCCGCGAGTAGGCCCCTGTGTGTGCGGTTTCTGTCATTATAGAGTTGGGTGGGAGACCGTTAGGTCCCCGGTCCTCTGACTTGCAAGACCGTGATCCGGCTCGGTTCCCCACCCGTTCTTGACGTTTAAACCTGAACAGTTGCAAGGGGCGTCC
>JAJFHC010000057.1 GCA_021775835.1 Hyphomicrobiales bacterium
TCGTACCGATCAGCGCACCCAGTGGATAACAGGCCTGCATGATTGAAATGGTCAGTGGCGAAAATCCCAGTCCTGCCCCACGGATTGACAAAAGGGTGACCAGCAGACCATTGGCGACCATCAACATGGCCATGCCAAGAAAAAGCGTCCAGTTATCTATGAGTGCGCGGCGCATGGAGCCCCCCATTGGTTTTATGCCAGTGTGGCAGGGGCGAACCTTGCTTTCTTCTTCATTTGCGACTGATCGGTCGCATTCAGGTGATGATACCCCTGAATATGGAGCAATCCCCGGTTCCTGCATAGCCAACATGTCAACAAGGTTGCCGAGCATTCGCAGTGGGTTAAAACCGGCTGTACGGAGCACGAGTCGAATACTTCCGTTTATCCCTCAACACCGGTCGTCAGAGCACGGAACGTCCGTTCTACTTTCTATAACAGACGCTATCTGAACGTGTTCGACACTTCCGGGATGTGCCAACAACACACGTTTCACAGATAGTTCGCGAAGCAGATGCGGTCTTTCTCGACTGCAGTAGATCTGGAGATTTTTACGTAATAATTTGCGCCCTTCTTTTTTGGCTCGCACATCAGAAAATTTGGTTGATTCTTTTTTAATTTGAATTCAAATTCCAATTGCCCGGCAGATATGGAACCTGCCCTGTAGGGGACATGTGCGACCGGCCCCCGCCAAAAATAGTCGGTCCATTTCGGAGAAAACCGAAAATGAAAAAGTACCTGCTTGCAGCGGTGATCGCCGCTGCTATGGCAACGCCAGCCTATGCTGGTTGTCAGGACAGCCTTGACCAAATCTATGACGCTTATGAGCAGGCCAATCTTGCGGATGAGCAGATCGGAAAGATCAATAACATGCTCGAAGAAGCAGAGCAAAATCAGTTGAGCGGCAACGAAGATGCATGCGAAAAGATCGCCGATGAAATAGCAGCCCTGCTGCCTCCCGCTCAATAGCGATCAACACAACAGCCTGACGATGTAGGCGTCGTATACGTTCTGCAACGCTGTATCGGCGATTTTTTCGAAACCGGCGGACATCAGAGAGGAAGGCAGCGATTCTGCGATCTAACTTCATGTGCGCAAAGTTGCTTCCCTCTCTGAGACCTCAACGGGATTAGTTGTAAAGCTCCGTATCTCTGGGGCATCGTTTTGTAGAGTCGTTCTTTGACATTGTTCGTTCCCAGAAAATGTCCGCTGCGGGTCAAACCGGCTGTCAGCGGCCCTCACGTTAGACGGTGAAAAGGCGGGGCAGAACGGACCTTCCAGCGTCAAATGTCCGTAGTCAAATCATCAACGGAAGTAAATTCACCAACCTCAGCACGGGGATTCTGTGCCATCTTCGGACATCCAGAAAATTCAGCGTTTGTCGTCTGATGCTCAAATCGCGCCCATGCCTGGTCCACGCTGGCGGACCTGTGCCCTTCAATCTTTCAGGATTGAGCGAGAAAGTTCAAAAAAGTTCTTCAGGAGCTGTTGCCCATGATGGTGCATCGTGTAAGCACTGACATAGTCCGTTTTCAACGCATCGTAATAGATGTCCCAAGACTCCTTTCTGGACTCGGGATGGAACTGACAACTGTACCAGTTGCCGCCGTGATCAAGTGATATCGCCGGGCTATTCCGTTGCACAGCCAGCACACCGGCTTCCTGGTCCGCCGATGGAATGACGTGCAAATAGTTTGCGAAATGAAAGCGTGGCTTGGCGGGCATGCCTCGAAACAACGGGTGGGCGACGCCCGTGTCCGTCAGTTGCACCTCGTAGGTTCCCGCCAGTGTTCCTTCAGCTCTTCCGGTCAGGACCCCCGTCCCAAACTGCGATGCGAGCATTTGGTGGCCGCCGCAAATGGCCAATAGAGGGCATCCCGTTACCTTGTAGGCCTGCAACCAGATCTTAAGATCGTGTAGCCACTTTCGGTCCTCGGTTACAACGTGCATCGTGCCACCCAGAACGACGCTTGCAACCTCGTCTACCGATGGCAGGGCATCACCACGGCAAATATCGACACCGGTCAATTGCAAGTCTGATTGCGCCGCAACGGGAGCGTGCCACTCCAGAATCCAGTCCCGTTCCAGTCCGCTCGGGCAAAGGCTCTCAAAAAGCTCCGGCCTGAAATGCTCACGCTCTCCGAGCATCGAAATAAACAGAGTATTCCTGGTCATGATGTTCGCCGCACCGCTCAGCGAACCTGCAGATCTTCAGGAGTGCTCGAAGTCAAGACTTCCGCACCATCCTCAGTCAACAGCACGGTGTTGGAGATGAAGTAGTCGACGCAATCCGTATCGGTGAACCATGAATGGGCATGAAACGTCATGCCGACTTTCAGCTCGAGCTCGGAATTGGGTGCAAGGCTCGTCACCATACTTCCTCCGGTCCAACTTGGCGGGAAGCCGATGCTGACGAGATATCCGCAATGGTGGCGCTCATACCCGATCAGCCCACCGCTTCTGGCAACTTCCCGCCAAGCCGCATAGGCGTCTCCAGCCTTGGCGCCCGGCTTGATGGCGTCGCAGATTGCTTGCATGCCATCTATCGCAAGACGGGCAGACTTCTCCGCTCCATCAGGTGCGTTGCCGACATAGATAAGCCGGCCCATCGGGGCCTGGTATTTGCGATAGGCCGCCGCGATCTCGAGGAACACCGCATCGCCGCTGGAGAACACTTCTCCACGCCAGGTTGTGTGTTCCTCGCCAAGCCGGCTTGTCGGCCGGATAAAAGGGCCAAAACCAGGATACTCGCTACCGGCGATTATCATTGCTCGGCTGCACTCTGCGGCAACCTCGTAATCACTTGCTCCATCGCGTATGGCCTCTATAGCCGCCAGAGTTCCCGCATCAGCGGCAATCGCGGCCTTTCGCGTGTAGTCCATTTCGAGCGGTGACTTGATCAGACGCAGCGCGTCAACAAGGCCTGATGCATCATGCCACTGCGCATGACTTGCTTTCGCCTGGATACCCTCAGCGATGCGCGGTGTCAGAAACAGACTGCTCTTCTCAATGCCGATGCGGCCTCCGTTCAGACCCAATTCGTGCAAGGCTCTCAGGACGTAGTCCACCGGATCTTCATCATCGCCATGGCCAAAGAACCGGGCGTTGGTCACCTGGTTCTCGACAGTGATCCGCTCCATGGCCCGGCATACCAGTATCATATCGCCGTCACGCGGCACGATCAGCAGATGACAGGCGAAGAATCCCCAGTGATCAAGGCTGGTCAGGTAGTAGATGCTTTCCGGCACGCTGATCACGATACCGTCGAGATTTTCTCGCGTCAGACATTGCCGCACATTGGCAAGCCGCGCATCAAGCTCCTGCCTGGGAAACACATCATGGGATGACATCGACAATCTCCTAGTTCTCTAATTGGTATACCTTACAATCAAAAACTATCCGGCACCCTCTCAGTCGTCAATCGAGAATTTGACATACAATCTTATTTTCCGACAACTAAACTGACTTTCAGATTGAGAGGCCTTTACAAATCTCACCACACGTAGTTCAATGGTATACCTATGTGGTGATGGCCATTATGCCGACCCCTCATCACAAGGCCACCAATTGGAGAGGAAAGAGAATGAAGATTACCAAACGCACGTTTGTTGCTGGCGCGGCCGCAGCGATAGGCTTGGCGCTGTCCAGTGGTGCCGTGTTCGCTGATTCAATTCTGGACCGCATCGAGGCCGGCAAATCAATCCGCATCGGGTTTTCCAATGAAGTGCCGTGGGCTTATCCAGGCGACAAGAACAAGCCGCTCGGCTTTGCCAACGTCCACACACTTGGCGTCTTGAAATCCATGGGCTACACGAACATTGAACCTGTCGTGACGGACTGGGGCGGCCTCATCCCGGGTCTGAAAGCCAACCGCTTTGATATAATTACCGGAGGCATGTACATCCTGAAAACCCGTTGCGAGAACATCAACTTCTCTGAGCCCTTGGGGGTTTTTGGCGATGCCTTTATCGTCCCCAAAGGCAATCCAAAGAAATTGACAAACTATCAGGATATTAAGAAGGCTGGCGCGATCATGGTAACGGGTGCCGGTTACAACACGATCGAAGCGGCCAAAAAGGAAGGCATATCGGACGGCAAGATCATGCAAGTCCCCGGACCCACCGAAATCCTTGCCGCGGTCAGAGCCGGACGCGCTGATGCCGGAGCGGTCACGTTCTTCACGGCACGCAACCTGAAAAAGGAAGCAGGCGATGCGATCGAAGTCACCGATCCAGCGGCGCTGCCAAAATGGACCAAGAACTGGGTGGGCATCGGTTTTCGCAAAGGCGATGAGGAGTTTCTGAAGAAATTCAATGAAGCGCAGGCGAAATTCATCGGCAGTGACGAAATGTTGAAGGCAGTAGGTGAGTTTGAATACACCAAGGCGCAGTTGCCCGGTGACGCCACAACCGCTTACGCCTGTGCCAATCGCTGAGCGCCGCTGACTACGACTACGTCCCCAAACTGGTCGGGCAATTTGCAAAGTGAAACTGCCCGACCAGATCTTCCGGAACTTGACGTGCTAATATCAAAAGCAATGATCCGGTTGCCCGGTGAGGAGCCGGTTGGATATGTCATATACGGAATTCCTGGCCCAGCACGGCGGCCGTTTGCTCGACGGCACCTGGATCACCGCCCAGCAGACCGTCCTGTCGATTGTATTGGCCGTAGCCATCGCTGTCCTCATGGGATTGATGCGCCTCTCCGGCAATTTCTTCGTCCGGGGCGTGGCCAGCTGCTACATTGAACTCTTTCGCGGCACATCCTTGCTCGTACAACTCTACTGGATATTTTTCGTTCTGCCGCTGTTCGGGTTCACGCTGGAAAAATTTGTCGCCGGTTTCGTCGCAGTTGGCATGAACTTGGGCGCCTATGGTGCCGAAGTTGTTCGCGGAGCAATACAATCAGTCCCGCGGGGACAGTATGAGGCGTCAATCGCGTTGAACCTATCACCAATGGCACGAATGCGCCGCATCATATTCCCGCAAGCCATCCTGATCATGATCCCGCAATGGGGCAATCTATTCATCGAACTGCTGAAAGCAACCGCACTGGTTTCGCTGATTTCGGTTGCTGATCTGATGTTCCAGGCAAAACAGATCAATGCATCAACCTTCCTGTCAGCGCAGGCGTTCGGCACCGCTCTTGTCATCTACTACATCATGGCACGGCTGATCGTTACACCGATCATGCGTTGGTTCGAGGAGTACATGACGCGTCAGATGGGACGCACGGGAGGCCGCTGATGTTTGACTGGCGCTGGGATTTTACTTTCGAGATCATGCCGCGGCTCTTATGGGCCACAGTCAATACCCTGATTGCGGCCGGTCTGGGCTTTGCAATAGCTTTGGTGCTCGGTCTGGTCTTCGCCTTGGGGCAACGCACACCCTATCGTGGTGTGACGTTGGTGGTGCGCGAATTTGTCGAATTCATTCGTTCGACACCGTTGGTTCTGCAGATCTTCTTCATCTTTTTTGTCGGTCCGCAATTCGGCATTAAGCTGTCGCCCTGGACATCCGGCATGATTGCGATCGGCCTGCACTACGCGGCGTATCTGTCGGAAGTCTACCGTGCAGGCATAGACAGTGTGCCAAAAGGTCAATGGGAGGCCTGCAGGGCGCTTAACTTCAGCACCAGGTATACGTACTTCAACGTAGTCATTCCCCAGGCGCTGCCCGCCAGTCTTCCCGGCATGGGCAACTACCTTGTCGGAATATTCAAGGATACACCAATGCTGTCAGTCATCGGTGTTGCCGAGCTCATGCACACAGCCAATGCGCTCGGCTCGGAAACATACCGGTTTCTTGAACCATTCACGATGGTGGGCGTGATCTTCTTGTTGATCTCGCTTCCTTCCGCTGCCGCTATCCGTTGGTTCGAAGCGTGGGTTCGCCGATCGCTCGGAATGAGCAAGTAGAAGGATCTACACCGTGCCTCGTTCTCCAGCCCTCTCTTTGTTTGCCCCGTCTGGTGACTTGCTTTTGACGGGTTTGGGCATTGAAGCAGAGGTGCTGACCCGACACTCCAGTGGTCCGGTTGGCACGCCCAACCGGGCTTCATCCCACTGGATACAGTATTTGAACCCACAGGCGTACCATTCGCCCCGATGGGTTCGCCTCGGCAACTGGGAATCCTGAGTTAGTCAAACCCTGGGCGACTGAAATTCCAATACACGCAGAGCACACAGGATAAAGACCAAATGAGTGAGAGCAAATATCCCCTGGAATTGGCCGACGCTGACCATCCGATGGTACGCTTTTCGAACGTCACCAAGTCGTACGGACCATTGACAGTCTTGGACTCGCTTAACTTGGACATTTCAACCAACGAAATGGTATCCATCATCGGTCCCTCCGGTTCCGGCAAGACAACGGTGCTGCGCATGCTGATGACCCTTGAGGAAATCAACGACGGCGTCATTTATGTCGACGGGCAACCCCTGACACATATGTCAAGCGGGGGTACGCTTGTGCGGGCGAACGAGGCGCATATGCGCAAACAGCGCATGAACATCGGCATGGTGTTCCAACACTTCAATCTATTCCCCCACATGACTGCGCTGAAGAATTGCATGGAAGCCCCGATACAAGTCCTGGGCCTCGATAGAGATGAAGCAGAGGCACGCGCCATTGAACTTCTCGACATGGTCGGCCTTGCCGACAAGAAAGATCAGCATCCATCCCGCCTGTCCGGTGGGCAGCAGCAGCGCGTCGCAATTGCTCGAGCGCTGTGCATGCGCCCGAAGGTCATGCTTTTGGATGAAGTGACCTCTGCTCTCGATCCGGAAGTAATTGGCGAAGTGCTGAATGTCATTCGCCAGCTCAACTCGGAACACAGCCTCACCATGTTGATGGTCACCCACCAGATGGGC
>JAJFHC010000058.1 GCA_021775835.1 Hyphomicrobiales bacterium
CGGCCTGTTTGTGCGGTCGGGTATATCGGTTGACCGCTGGCCAATAAGGTGGCCGCGACACGGGTCCCATTCAAGTCGTCGCTCTGTTCGAGCCGTTGATCCGGTCGGGTTTGGCCCGCGTCGTGGGGATGCGCACGTGACCACCATACTGCTCTGTTCCCTCGCAATTAGCCCGGTCGCACCGGTTTGCGCCTCAAGCGCTCACGGGCTGCGACCGATAGGTTTGGTCGCGCGTCATCACCGCCCAGGCGATGCGTGCGGTCTTGTTCGCCAATGCCGTTGCCACGACCGGAGCCGGCCGGCGTTGTCGCAATGTGGTGAGCCACGGATCGGCTTGCGCCTTCCGGCTTCGCATGTGCGAATGGGCACCGAGGATCAGCAGACGTCGCAGATAGCCGTCGCCCTGCTTGCTGATGCCGCCCCGACGGCGTTTCAACCCGCTGGCATGCTCCTTCGGGGTCAATCCCAGCCAGGCAGCAAGGTGACGGCCGGTTCTGAACTGACGCGCATCGCCGAGCGTCGCCGCCAAAGCGGTAGCCGTGATCGGTCCGATGCCCGGTATGCTTGCCAGGCGTTGGCTCCGGGCATCCGCCTTGTGATGACGTTTGATCGAGCGCTCAAGCGCCAGAACCTAGTCGTGCAGCGCGCACCATTGCGCCGCCAAAACCGTGGCGGATTCCCGCGCCATCTCCGGCAGGACAGAGTTTTCATCGATCAGATCCCGCAACCGCGTCAGTCCAGCCTGACCCTGCGCGGCCACAAGCCCGAACTCTGCCAACAACGAACGCAAAGCATTGCCCAACATCGTGCGCTGGCGCACCAGCAACTCTCGCGTCCGATGCAACGCCAGGACCGCCTGCTGATCCACACTCTTCACCGGAACCGCTTGGATGCGACGGTCACCGCTCGCCGCACAGATCGCTGCGGCATCAGCCGCATCTGTCTTGTTCCGCCAAACATAGCTCTTCACATAACGTGGTGGCAGCAAACGCACCTCATGGCCCAACGCCATCAACTCACGCCCCCAGTGATGCGCCGTCGCACAGGCTTCCAGCGCAATCACGCTCGGCGCATGAGTTGCAAAATACGGCAATAGCGCTTCACGACGCAGACGCTTCGACAGCACCAACTCGCCTCTCTCGTCAACACCACAGACCTGAAAAACATGCTTGGCTATATCAAGTCCTATAAGCTTTACTTCCATTGTGGACGGCTCCTCTCCGATTGGGGGCAAACACAAACCCAATCTGGCACAAAACGATGCCGTGAAGACGGGGCCGTCCATACCTTCAAGTCAGGGGAACGGATTTGTTGTTTCCTGCTGACAATCGTTTCCCGTGCGCGATGCGGCACGCCAGTGCTGCTTCGCAGACACGGGAGCGTACCACCCGCAGGCGCTTGAGAATGGTGATGCCACCGGCCAACGTTTCGCGTATCCGGGGAACGGTGCTGTTCTGGACTATTCTGCCGCCGCACTGTGACCGTCGACCAGCTCCATCAGGCAGTCGTCGCTTAAAGGTTCGATCGGCTCGAAGTCGCGGTGGGCGATCCATGCGGGGCGTTGGAACCGGCGGATGTGGTTGTCCACATGGCACAGCGACAGATAGACGATGGTCCGGCCAAGCGGCGAGATGTTGGGCGGGCTGGCGTGCACCAGCAGCGACGAGAACAGCAGCATGCTGCCGGCAGGCCCAGTCGGCGCCACACAGCCGCCGCGGTCGGCCAGCTTGGTTACGGTTTCGCGGTCGAGCGTCCACAGCGGATAGCTGGTGGTTTCCACATCGTGGCCGGCGTCGATGACGCCCTGCTTGTGGCTGCCCGGAATGAACAAAAGCGGGCCGTTGGCCGCCGTCACGTCGTCGATGAACACGGCGATGTTCATGGCGCGCGGTTCCGGCATCTGGTCGTCGCGCGCCCAGGTGCCGTAGTCCTGGTGCCATTGCCAGACGTCGCCGTCGAAGGCGGCCTTGGCGTTGACCTTGTACTGGTGCATGTAGACCGGCCCGTCGAGCAGTTGCATGACCGGGTCGACCAGACGGGGGTGGGCGCCCAGGCGGCGGAAGGCTTCGTTGTAGGTGTGGGCGGCAAAGGCGGTGCGGGCAACGCCCGACTTCTCGCGAACCACTTCCTTGCGCTCCATGGCATAAACCGTGTCGGCCTCGGCGCGCAACATCGCGGCTTCCTGTGTGCTGAAACTCCCGGGCAGGAACAGGTAGCCTTCCTCGTCGAACTGGCGGATCTGTTGTTCGGTCAATATCACGCAATGGCTCCTTCGGACACGTGGATCTGGGCGCCGATTTCTGATCTGCCGACCAAACCACGATTGCCCTTATTGTTAGCACGTAGAAGCGTCTGGTGCCATCCTCGAGCCCTCCATTGAACTTCAATTTATGCTGAAAGGTGCCGCGTAACAGTCAATTGCGCACATGCGGCGAGACGAACGGATGCTGGGGCAGGCCTGCGCCACGGGTACGGCCAGGCGTTGAGCGTATTGGCATTCATCAATTGGCAATCGGCACCTTGTTCGGTACGGCCTCCGCCCGCGGTTCGATTGGCAATTGCCCGGCAATACCGAAAATCCGTTCGAGGTGATGGGCGGCTCTCAGCAACGCCGCTTCGCCCCTGGGTTTGCCAACGATCTGGATGCCGATAGGCAGCCCTTCGGCGGTAAAACCGCATGGCAGGCTGACGACCGGACAAGAGGTCATGGTCAACGCGAAAGTAATCGAGAACCAGTCGATATAGGTCTCGCAGGGCTGGCCGTCGATTTCCTCGACGAAACGCTGCTCGACCGGGAAGGGCGGGATCGATGCAGCCGGGCAGATCAACAGGTCATGGTTCTTAAAAAATGAGACCATGCGGTGGTAGAGTTGTATGCGGATTCGCTCGGCGTCAAAAATCTGATCCGGGGTAATCTCGAGCCCTCGCTCGATATTGCCGATAATTTCCGGGGCGATCTGTTCGCGGTGCTCGGCAAGAACCGGCCCCATCAGTGTCGCAAACAAGACGGCCCTGAGCGTCTGGAATCCGCCCAGCACACCTGTAAAGTCCGGGGCCTCGTCCGTGACGTCCGCTCCAAGGGTCCGGAACTGTGCCGTGGCCCTCTCGCAGATTTCCGCAACCTCCCGCGCCATCGGCACGATTCCCAGGTCCCGGCTGAAAGCGACGCGTTCTGGCAGGCCGCCGCTTTTGAGTTCCTCCAGAAAAGAAGTCTGTGGGTCGTCGAAAGAAAACGGATCGTCAGCCTCATGGCCCGCTCCGGCATCCAGCATGAGAGCAACATCGCTCACACACCTGGCCATCGGTCCTTCAACCCACAGCGCGTCGAAGGTCGGCAACCTGGCCCCTCTCGGCACCCGCCCCGGTCCTGGCCGTAGGCCGACGATGCCGTTGAAGCTTGCCGGTGTCCGCAGGCTGCCGCCGAGGTCGTTACCGGTTGCCAGCCAGACCGACCCGGTCGCGAGCGCTGCTGCCGACCCGCCGGAAGACCCACCGGCGCTCAGTCGCGTATCCCACGGGTTTCGCGTGATCCCGAACACAGGATTGAACGTGTGCCCGCCGGCCCACTCCGGAACGTTGGATTTGGCAATCGGGATGGCGTCGTTGCGCTCCAGCCGTGCAACCGTCGCATCGGACATTTCCGCCATGTTGTCGGCAAAGATCGGCGAGCCATAAGTGGTCAGCACACCGCCAACGTCGTTATAATCCTTGACGGCGATCGGCAGCCCAAGAAGCGATCGACTGTTTTCGGAAGGAATTGTGGAAGACAGTTTTTCAGCCTGCGCCCGAGCCCTTTCAAAGCAGCGGATCGGCAGGGCATTGATGCTTTCGTCCACCGATTGGATTCGCTCGATCGACGCTTCCACCAGCTCCGTCGGCGAGACCTGCCTGCTGCGCAACAGTGAAACCGCCTCCGTCGCCGTCATATGGATCAACTCGTTCAACAGGTTTCTCCCTTCAGGAGTTTCTTGGTCAGGACCAAGCTTGGAAGAACGACGAGCCAGAGGTTGAGGCCCCACCAGAACGGGTCAAACGATTGTTGTATCGCCCAGAACGAAAGTGCCATCAATCCGGCACAGAACATCAAGGACAACGACACAATCGAAAGGGCTTCGGCTTTCCGAAGCGACAGGGATGCAAAACGGGAAACAAGGCCGGTGATCGCAAACAGGACATCAATGGGAAAGAACGACCAGTTCCAGATCACGATCAATGGGTTGCGATAGTCGGAGTACATATACTCCGGCGGAACGGAGATAATGTCGAGTACGACCAGGGTTGCAAACAACCAGTAGGCCAGCATACTGGCCTCGGTGAACGTCAGGGTCCACTTCAACGTCCCGTTCATCGTGTTGACGTCTTTCCCTCTGCCAAGACCGGTTATGATTGACCCGCTCAAACCGCACCCTCGTTCTTGGCCAGGTGTTCCCGCAAATGAGGAAGCGCGGTCGTGGCGTGGGTAAACGGGCTCATGTGGCCGGCCCCTTCAATCTCGATGGTGCGGCACCCCGGGATAGCCTGCTCGGCAATTTCACAAACCCGGTGCATCGAGGCGATCGTGTCGCGGCCCTTGAACAGCAGGGCCGGAAGGCCGAGTGCAGTCAGGTCGTCGCGCGACGGTTCCTCGAACCAGGGGGTTCTCCACTCGTGGTAGAGCCTGTTTGACCCAAGCCGCATGAACGCTTTTACGGGCTCGGGAAGCTTGTTCCAGGCGCCGTCCTGACGGGCCCATGCGTCGACAAAACTTGCCATCGCCCGTTCCGTGTCGCCGTCATCCAGGGCGGCTCTGTAACGGTTGGCCATGTCTTCGGGTTCCGCGAACAGGGGATCGTTGGACTGGTGCAGCAAATGGAAATAGACCGGTTCGAACAACGTCAGGCTTTTTATCTGCGCGCGATGCGATTTGATGCTGGGATAGGAAAAGCATCCGCCACCGGAATGAACCACGAAATGCACAGGCTCTGCCAGCAGGTCGAGCACGGCATCGATGGCCCGCTCGTCGTCCCGGGTCGTCCAGTGCCGTTCGATCGGCCAGGGTTCGCTCCGTCCGCTGCCGAACAGGTCGATACAGATCGTTCGATAGTCTTCGCTGAGGGCGCCGGCGAGCGACTTCCATTGCCCACCGCCGCCGCAGCTGCCATGGACAAAGACAACCGGCACGCCGTCACCACCTTCAGCACTGTCGGCATAGTGCAGCCTGTCACCATCGATGTTCAGTATGGGCATGCCCATAATCCTCCGGATGTGGTCTCCAAATGTAGTCTCCAAAAACCACTTGTGTCTGGATGTGCATGGAATACGCTCGACCAGGACAAGACAATAACCGGACCCGCGCGAATGCCAAGCGTTACAGGGCAAAGCGAAAGTACATCACAGTGAGCGGACAAATTCCCGCACGGATGACAGCCGTGCACCTCGTCGGCCACGGCGGCATCGAAATGCTCGAGTATCGGACCGATGTGCCTGTTCCGTCTCCGGGTGACGGGGAAGTGCTGATCGAAGTGGCTGCTGCCGGTGTCAACAATACCGACATCAACACGCGCATCGGCTGGTACTCCAAGAAGGTGAGCGATGCCACCAACGAGGGCGGTGCGGAGGGTTTCGACGAGGTCGACGACGACGATGCGACCTGGTCCGGTGTTCCCATGGCGTTTCCCCGCATTCAGGGCGCGGATTGCTGCGGCCGGATCGTGGCGATAGGAGAGGGCGTCGACGCCGCGCGCGTCGGGCAGCGGGTGATAGTGCGCAACATGCTGCGGTCCTATGTCGACTACCGGCCGTTCGAATGCTGGACGTTCGGATCGGAATGCGACGGCGGCTTCGCCCAATATGCGGTGGCGCCGTCACGGGAAACCCACAAGGTGGAGTGTGACTGGAGCGATGCCGAACTGGCCTCGATCCCGTGTGCCTACTCGACCGCCGAAAACATGCTGCACCGGGCCAATCTGGGGGCTGAGCGGGTTCTGGTGACCGGCGCGTCCGGCGGCGTCGGCTCGGCCGCGGTTCAGCTTGCCAAGCGCCGCGGCGCCCACGTGGTGGCGGTGGCGAGCGCGTCGAAGGCACAGGACGTGCGGGCGGCCGGTGCCGACGAGGTCATCGACCGCGACGCCGATCTGGTCGAAGCAGTCGGTGCCAACAGCATCGATGTGGTGATTGATCTCGTGGCGGGCGACGGCTGGCCGGTTTTGCTCGACATCCTCAAGCTGGGCGGGCGTTATGCAACCGCCGGTGCGATCGCCGGTCCCCTGGTCGAACTCGATGTGCGCACGCTCTACCTGAAGGACCTGACCTTCCTGGGCTGCACGTTCCAGGACGATGTGGTGTTCGAGAATCTCGTCTCCTACATCGAACGCGGCGAAATAAGGCCCCTGGTGGCAAAGACATTCCCACTGAGTGAGATCGGCCAGGCCCAGGAAACGTTTCTGGCCAAGAAATTCACCGGCAAGCTCGTGCTCATTCCCCCGGAGCGTGATCCGTGACATGAGTTCACCATTCGTCGGCATAGACAGACACAAGCGTGGCCCGGTCATCCATCTGAAATGGGCAATGGTTACCGACCGTCGATAGGCAGTATGCCGAACCTGGCACCTACGAGAACCGCGCTCGCCACTTAACGCAACGTTGTTCATCCCGCACGTCATAGGCGTCGATAGCCTCAGCGGGGGTCATGTCAAATTGGCTCTCGCTGTCTTCCCCAAGCGCCGTCAAGCGCATTGAGTACCAAGCCGTGACCCCGCCACGGGGAAGTGCATCAAAAACCGGGAATTCAGGATCGCCGCCATCTTCGCCTAACCAGGTATTTGCCAGCGCTGGGTTGAGCGCCATTGCGCGAGCGATACTGACGGCATCAGCACAACCGCTCTCAATCGCTTCCCTGGCATGATCCCGCGTCACAAATCCTCCCGTCGCCGCGATAGGAATGGAGGTCACCTCTTTTGCACGCTTTGTGAAATCCATGAAATAAGGCCCGGATGAAGACGTACTGTCGGAACTCGATGCAGCACCCGGGAAATACGTCCCTCCGCTCACATCAATGAGATCGACTGATGTTTGTTCGAGGAGACGAACGACCTCCAAAGCATCGTCTTCCGTAAGGCCGCCCACCAGTTTGTCTGTCGAATTGATCTTGATGCCAATTGGAAGAGTTGAGCCAACGGTGTTTCTGACCTCGCCTATCACGTCGTGAATGATGCGAAACCGTCCCTTGACTGAGCCGCCGTAAGCATCCGTCCTGTGATTGAACAGCGGTGACAGGAATTGGCTAAACAGGAATCCGTGGCCTGCGTGGATTTGCACACCCCCAAATCCCGAATCCTGTGCGAGTTTCGCTGCTCTTGAGTAGGCGCCGGGCAGTTCATGTATGTCATCAAGGGACATTCCCTCGCATTGGAGACCTTCAATATCCAACGCTGATGGCCCTTTCGGTTCACTGATCGGCAGGTGCGAAAGCGCGCCCGCATGTCCAAGCTGTGGCCAAATATGCGCGCCATGTGACGATCCGCGCTGAGCCAGAACCTGTAAGGCCTTCATATCGGCGTCTGGCGCTAGAACAAGGTTTCCGGGTTTTTCGGGATAGTGCGGGTTGGTCTGAACTTCACCGATCAGCGATAGCGCCGCGCCGCCCTCGGCCCACCGTTCGTAGAGTCTCGATTGCGTTTGGGTGGGATTGCCTTGGCCATCTCCCAAGGAGTCGGACATCGCTGATTTAATCAACCTGTTCTTGAGACTCACACCGCATGGCAATTCCAAAGGGCGCCCCAGCACATCTTTTGAATGTTGAGTTTGTTGGGTCATCTTCTGTCTCCATCGTGATATTTCGATATTTCGTTTTCCTGGCGCAAACGAGCTCGTCTTGGCCTGGATTTCTCGAAGGGTTAGGGCTTCAGCAGTTCTTTTTGGGCCGCTTCAAGGAACGAGCGGATGTTATCTTCGTCTCGTCGATAAAAAGTCCACTGACCGTGGCGTTCAGCCACCACGAACCCGGCCTGCTTCAAGAGCCCCATATAATTTGAGATTGTGGATTGGGATAACTTTGCCTTCTCTTGAATATAGGCAACGCAGACACCCTCCAAATCAGCATGCTCGGGAAGTGCCGGGGGAAAGTTCGACCTGTCTTTGAGCCACTCCAGAATCCTGCGACGAACAGGGTTGTTCAAGGCTGATATTGATCGTTCCAGGTCCATAAATCGAAATATCTCGATATAACGTCACATGTCAATCCCTTTCGTGCGACCGATGCTCGGCGACAGGGTTCGGGCTTTGGATGGCCCAAACCCTGTCCGCCACGCAGGCACAAGCGGAGACCCGCAGCGTTGACCTAAAACTTCTCAACGTTTCCCGGCACTATTCGCTGAACATGTCCCATCAGCTTTTTCAGACCCACACTATGGTGTTCGAGTCCGGCCGGCGTCCTGAATATGTCTGTGCAAAAGGTCTTCTCGTACTTGGGAACGTTGATGCAGTAACTGGCTTTGTTTGAAGTTGCCCACGTGCCGGCGATTTCGCTGTTTGGGAGTTTTGCAGCGAACCGCCCGTCCGTGCTGTAGAAAAACGGTGAAAGCCCGCCGTCGCCAAACGGCTTTCCCGGGACGATGTCTACGTAAACCGTATTGCCCTTGAGATAGCCGGTCACCTGATCGCCAACAAGCTTCTCCCGCGTTTCCGCAGAGGCTGGCGATCCAAACGTTAGCAGTCCGATGAGCAGCATTGAGCCTGTTCCTATAGCCGATATCTGCATTTCAAAAGTCTCCTGTTCAGGTAAGTCTGCAAGCACCATTGCCTGGCAGTTGATCGCTTTCTCGCACGCGAGTTCCATAAATAGAATTTGACACTTTTTATAAGATACATAACTTAATGATTATGGTTGATCCGCGCCTCCTTAGAATTCTTATCGTTATTTCAGAAGAGCGCAGCGTGACCCGGGCTGCCGAGCGACTGAACGTGTCGCAACCGGCCTTGAGCACTTCGCTGCGGCGATTGAGGGAGGAATTCGGTGACCCACTCTTTGTAAGAGCCGGCAAAGAACTGGTCCCGACCGACCGCGCCGTGACAGTTCTCGATCAGGCCAAGGAGATCATGCAAAGGCTCCAGGCGATCTCTCAAGCCAGTGCGCCATTCGATCCAGGCACTGACAGCTTGAGCCTGAACATCGAGGCGTCGGAATACACGCACCAGACGGTCCTGCCGCGGCTGATGTCGATAATCGCCCGGGATGCGCCTCTGACCCGCATCAACATGCGCCCGCTTGACTATGGCCGGCTCGGCATTGCGCTCGAAAACGGTACGCTGGATTTTGCTATTCTGCCCGAACACCTGGCGCCAAAATCGCTGAAAATGCGCAAGCTGTTCGACGAGGAGTTCGTGTGCCTGATGCGCCGAGGACACCCGCTTGCGCAAAACGCGCTCAGTGCGACTGAATTGGCCTCCTACCCGCACATCCGTGTCGCGCCGGTATTGACCCAAGGGCAGAGCCCTGTTGATGCCGCCTTCAAACGCGCCGGGCTTTCCCGCGAAATCGCTCTGTCCGTCACCAGTTATGCGTCAGTCCCTCAGATTGTTGCGTCGACAGACCTTGTCGCCTTCTTTCCAGCCAGCATGGTGGACGGGCTGGATCATCGTTTTGTGGTCCTGTCCTCTCCGTTTCACGCCGGCCGAACGACAATGTCACTCATTTGGCACCCCAGGAAACATGACTCGCTTGCCCATCGATGGGCGCGTCAAACCTTGGCGAAGGCGGCCCAAGCGCCGCCAGGCACACGTGATAGTGGTGGCGGGAGCGTCAAAGGCACAGGACGTCGACGCCGCCGGCGCTGACGAGGCCATCTTCCTGCGAACAGACGGCCTGGCTTCCGACGTCCGGAATCACCCTGTTATCTAGCGCATTCTGACGCCGATCAGGATGGGGAAAATGAGCCCCATGCAGGCACCAGACACGGTCTAGGTCAAATAAATTGCAGCATAGATTTTGTGGTTGATTGTCGCTAACGTTCGGCCGGGGAGTATTGCCTTATGGATCGAAGACTTGCAGCCATAGTTGCAGCGGATGTGGTTGGCTATTCACGCCTGATCAGGGCCAATGAGGAAGCCACATTGACGGCTTTGCGCACATTGCGCGAAGAGTTGTTCGAACCCAAAATCAAGCAACATAACGGGCGCATCGTCAAGCTGATGGGCGACGGCATTCTGATCGAATTTTCCAGCGTCGTTGATGCTGTGGCGTGCAGCGCTGAAGTACAGCAAGCTCTGGCAAAGCGTGAAGCTGGCGCTTCTGAGATCGTGTTTCGAGTCGGTGTCAATATTGGTGATGTTGTCATCGATGGCGATGATATCCAGGGCGACGGGGTCAATGTGGCGTCGCGGCTCGAGGCCCTATCCGACCCTGGCGGTATGTGCATTTCCGATGCCGTGCACGAGCAGGTGCGCGATCGCCTCGATCTGACGTTCGAAGACTTTGGAAAGCAGGACGTCAAGAATATCGATCGTCCGGTGCAGGCCTGGAAATGGTCTGCATTGAGTACCGGTACGCCGGCTAAGTCCGGCGGAGAGGCGACACCCAAGCCTCTTGCCGACAAGCCTTCCATTGCGGTTTTGCCGTTCGACAACATGTCCGGTGATCTTGAGCAGGAATATTTTGCCGATGGCGTTGTGGAAGACATCATAACAGCCCTGTCGCGAATGCCCTGGTTGTTCGTGATCGCCCGCAATTCAAGCTTCATCTACAAAGGACGGGCAGTCGACGTGAAGGAGGTCGGGCGTAATCTGGGTGTGCGTTATGTCCTGGAGGGCAGCATCCGCAGGGCCGGCGGACGCTTGCGCATCACCGGGCAGCTCATCGATGCAACGACCGGCGGCCATCTGTGGGCCGACCGTTATGATGGCAGCCTTGAGGACATATTCGATCTGCAGGACAGCGTGACGTCGAGCGTGGTCGGTGCGATCGCGCCAAAACTGGAATTCGCCGAAATCGAGCGGACCACGCACAAGCCGACCAGCAGCCTTGATGCCTACGACTACTTTCTACGTGGAATGGCGGCGTTCCATCACTGGACCGTGGAGGAAAACGCCAAGGCGTTGAACAACTTTTGCCAGGCAATCGAAATCGACCCCACATACGCCAGCGCCCACGGCATGGCAGCGCGGTGCATCAATCAGCTGTCGGTCGTTGATCCATCGGCAGTTGATGCCGAGAAAATTGCCGAAGCCGAGAGACTGGCCAGGCGCGCGGCAGATCTTGGCCGCAACGACGCATTGGCGCTCTGCATGGCCGGGATAACGCTGGGCTTTGTCGTTCGAGACGTGCGCGGCGGGGCCGCATTGACCGAACGGGCACTGGCACTCAACCCGAACCTGGCAGTGGCCTGGTATAGTAATGGCTGGCTGAATGTCTGGCTCGGTAATCCAGAGATTGGCATTGAGCATATCGACCGCGCGATGCAACTCAGTCCGCAAGATCCGATGATCTTCCAAATGCAGTCGGCCATGGCCCATGCGCATTTCACCGCCGGTGACGATAACGCGGCTTTGTCGTGGGCCCAAAGGGCCTTGCACGACCGGCCCGATCACATGCCCGCTCTTGCCGCTGCAATTGTGAGCGCGGCTCACCTGGGACGGCAGTCCGACACCGAAGACGCAAAGGCCCGCCTGCTAAAAATTGCTCCAGGGCTTGACCGGAATTACCTCGCAACGTTTCTTCCCTACCAACAACCCCAGGACGCGGAGCGATGGCTGGAAGGCTTTCGCATAGCGGGGCTTCTCACGTAAGAGCGAATCGCCACCTCACTGTCATACCAGCAACAGAGATCCGTTCAGGGTCAAGTCCGGCTGAATGAAAGCCCGACCGAGCACTTCCGTTTAACCCCCGAAAGCAGCCGTCAGTGCGCGAAACTTCTGCTCCACACTCGTAAGCGGACCAAATTATTGAAGGTCCAACACTTCTGTTTTGTGCCAACTGCGGTCATCCGGCCATTTTGCAGCGAACCGCTGCTTCGAACCTTAAACTGACATTGCGCCGAGGAATTGTTCGCAACCGACTCCAGACGTCGAGAAACCCAAAATTCAGTTTTGTCTTCGTTGGGACCGTTCCGAGCAACATACGCGTTGAGGACGGCGTACGACTTGTGTTTTATGCCTCCCTGAGCCCGTTGGCAAAGCTTCAGCACCCGTGGCATGGTATGTGTGAAATTGAGATTCCTTGGCTTGAATTGGAAGGAAAGCAGATTGACCTTTTGGGAGTGGATCGGCCTCCGAGGGAATCCGGATTACGCCAAGGCGCCATGGCTCGGGCCTTTCGTAGGAGTTGCAATCGCTCTGATGGCAGTCGCGGTCGTTGTTGGTGGCGTCGCGACGCTGCTCCAGTTCCTTGCTGAGGTAGTTCGGGTAGACGCCAATCACGAGGCAATTCGGAATATTGGTTTGATCTTGGTCGCTGCACTCGGCGCGCCCTTGCTGGTCTGGCGCGCGATTGTAGCGCAGAAACAAGCTGATACTGCCGAGCAGAGTCACGTCACAGACCAAATCAACAAAGCAGTTGCTGGGTTGGGTGCCGAGAAAATCGTGAACAAGATTGGTCGCCCGGTAAATATTTTCAAGGGCAAGTCCGAAGGGATTACACATCTAGTCGAAAATCTTAGCACATTCGAACTCAAACCTAGGAGTCTCGAAATGCGGAGGTATTACGACACTTCAATGCAGGGAGAAGAGGTATTCAGCGGGATGCATATCGACGTGCGGACATGGGAAGAGAAACACACCGAAATTGAATGGCAAGGCAGTCCGTCGGCTATTGGAGAAGGTGAGGCCGTTGGCGAGGTTGGTGATTGGTCTGTCTTTTCCGAATCCCTTTCGAACATCGAAGTACGAGTCGGCGCGATCTACGCACTTGAACGGATCGCCCAAGACAGCCCACGCGACCACATCCAGATCATGGAGATTCTGACCTCTTACATTCGAGAGAATGCCCCAGTCGCAGGTCTTGAGCCAAGCGACGAACCCTTCAGTGCCGCCCGTCCGCGATCCGACGTACAGGCTGCGTTGGACGTCATAGGGCGCCGCGCGCCCGAATCTATTGAGCTTGAACACTCCAAGAAGTATCGCCTCGATCTGCGCGAGGTGGACTTGTCTGGCGCGAACTTCTCACAAGGGAATTTTGAAGGTGCTCTACTCTTCCGCAGCCGCCTTGAGGCTTCGAACTTTCGATCCGCCAATTTAGGGGCCGCAAGGCTCCAAGGTTGTCTGCTGAATTTCGCAAATTTTTCTGACGCTAATCTCCTTGGTGCAATCATCGATGATGCCAGGATAAGCAGCCTCGACGGATGGAATGCCTCCATCACACTGGCGGCCAACATGCGCGGGCTTTCGATGGCAGGTTCTGACCTCTCGGCAATTCCGTATTTACCAACCAAAGAAACTCATAGCCCAACATTCGGAACGAAAGACACCAAGCTCCATTCCAACCTTATGAACAAGCACAATGAACACGCTGAAGATATCGATCAGTTTGAGGAGGTCTCGAGTGGCATGGATATCGACGATGAGATCGGCGTGAGGGAGCGCCTGAAGAAGGCAGGGTTCCTCTACTGGTCACCATTTGATGCGAGCGACGGAATGACGAACTCCTTACGCGAAAAACTTTGGAATCATATCGGACTAAAGGGATTCCCCTACCGTGACCGATAGGCGTCTGTCCTTACGCTGTTTCTTCGGCTTCTCGGGTGTCGGAAAGAATGCACAAGGTTAGTTGATCAGACAGATGACACAGCGCTCCTGGGCGGCGTTATGAGAAGCGCTTCGAGTAGAGCAAAAAAATTCGCTTGCTTGGTCCAAGCGGTCCATTGTTGAGCAGTGCGTCTGGCGAGCTGACTCGGTACATCCGCCAGCAAAGTGTCGCCAGCCAGATCGGCGCGTCATCTGACTTAGGTCGTTGGAGAGTCGGGCGAACGGCAGCTTCGTCCCGCATAGCCGTCATTGGTGCAATACGCGATGAAGGTCTGTTCAGGATCAAAATCGGCTGTAGCGAGACCGCGCCAAACGCGTCCGTTTTCCCCTTGAAAGCAGAAGTCAGCACACGGCATTTCCGCTCAACACCCTATAGCAGACTCAATTGCAGCAGTCCTCAGACTTCCAAAAAGTGCCACAAACATACTCTCCATGACGGTCGCGTTCGGATTTGAGGTGACGGGATCCAAGCGCCGACGGACAGCACTTGCAACTGGTCTCTGTTCGCATTTAGACCCATCGCAGCCCATCAACCGCTGTTGCAGCAAAGCCACATGAAGGCCCGAGCCGTAACATAATGAAAAGTGGCGATAATAAGACTCGCTAAACCCGGCTGCATCAGTCACTGTGTCCGTGAGCATATCAACAGATGGTCCTGCGCAAGGTCCACGTCCGCATGTGTGACGGGGCTGAAGGCGTTTCATGACGCCGGGACAGGGGTTGGACATGCGTGGGCTGGATGCGTTTACCGTAAATGTGAAGACGTGCTTATCGGGCAATGAGCCGGGGCAACGGCGCCGACGAGCCTGGCGCTTTGTGTCGGCGCTGGGGTGTTTGGCATTGCTGGCATTGCCCACTGAAAGTTCGGCAGCGGCCCAGACAGTGCAGTGCACGGGTCTTCCGCAAGGCGTGCAAACGATTCAAACAGCCGTGCTGGTTGATAGTGGGGCAAAGACCTGCGTCGTGATTTCTGACAGCGTCGGCACATTGCCTGCAACAGATGGTTCCATGCAGGCGCGATGGCGACCGGCCAATAACAATCTCTTCGTTTCTGTAAGGGTTCCTGGGGCAAGTTCTGATACTTTCGCTGACTACACTGTTTGTGACATCCCTGGTGGGCAAAACGCAGCCCCGGAGGACTGTGGCAGATCCGTTGGAACCAATGTCCCGCTTGGGAGCGGTACGGCTACTTTCGCTAATACCAAAGGCGCGGAACCAGTAAGCGTATCGGTAACCTACATTGCCAACGTTGGAGGGCAAAATACGATCACCGCTGCCACTGCAACATTCGGTACGCCCGACGCCGGCGCCACGGACTCCGACAACCTCGGCAGTCAGCAGTCGTCTTTGTCCAGCATGGCCGTCAACTTCCAGACGAACAATCTGGGTGACGGGGTGTTCGGCCAGCTCGGCAACGCCTTCAACGGCGGTGGGGCGGGTCCACAGGTTACGGAGAACGGCTTCTCCGCCTCGACCACGAGTGTTGCCAACTGGGTCAACCGCGGCCGGAAGCAGAAACTCGAGCGCCAGCTGGCGAGCCTGCCCAGGGACGAGAACGGTAACGACGTTCAGGTGGCACCGGCGGCCTATTACATGTCCGGCAACCAACAGCGTCTGTGGAACGCATGGATCAAGGGCAGTTGGACCTATTATGATAGTGACGGCTCGAGCTTCGATGGCCACACTCTCGATGTGCTCACAGGAGTCGACTACAAGATATCGCCCACAGTCGTCATGGGTTTGCTGGCGGGCTACGGCAGTACCGACTTCAATACTGTCACGGGCGGCACCAAAGGCGCGTTCGAGGCCGACGGCTACACGGTTGGCCCCTACGGCGGTGTGAAACTGTCAGAACACCTGCAACTGGACGGCCTGATCGCCTACACCTATTCCGACTACGACAACCGCTCGGGCGCGACCAAGGGCGATTTCAAGGCTCACCGGGTGACGGTCGGCGCGCAGCTGAAGGGCCACTGGGAGCAGGACAATTACTTCATCGAACCGGGTGTCAGGTTCATGTATGCCGAGGAAGACCAGGATGCTTATACCGACTCGGCAGGCGTGCGCCAGTCGAGCCAGTCGATCAAGGCAGGCCGCGTCTCGGTCGGCCCGAAGATCGGCTACACCCACAAGGCGGAAAACGGCGACGTCATCAAACCCTGGGTAAGCGTGCGCGGCGAATACGACTTCTCCAACCAGGGCAATGTGCCTTCAAGCGGTTTGCCCGATCTTGACGACGTTCTGTCGGCGCGGGTCAGCGTCGGTATGGATGCAACCACGGCCGAGGGCCTGTCGGTCACTATCCAGGGCGATATCTCAGGTCTCGGCGGCGGCGAATACACCGGTTACGGCGGCACGGCAAGGATAAACGTACCGTTCTAATCCGCGTTCCCGGACAAACGTAGCGCGATCCGGGATCCACTCGCAGAGCTCACTCTTCGCAGCGCCGCGAGTAGACCCCGGCTCACCCTGACGGGTGTCCGGGGAACGCAATGCATGTGTTTCTTCAACACATCAAACCCCGCTCCGGCGGGGTTTTTTGTTGCCGAAATTCCAATGCGGCCAATGTCTCAGTTGGGTCAAAAACGGCTGCAAGGAGTTCCTGTCGAAGGCTTCCGCTTACCGCTCGACACCGGACACCGGCAACCGGATTGGCCATCTGCCCACTGGGCATTGCGTGTTTTCGCCTTATGCCCTTAACTGGATCCGCCAGACGATAATGTCGATGCTTCAGGGACCATGCGATGCAGATCCTCATTGTAGACGGTTGGACGCACGATGGAAATCTGGACCACTTTCGGGCCGGATGCGTTACGCAAGCGCAAATCTTCGAAGCTCTGGTCAAGGAGACCGTGCCCGGTGTTGCGACCACCACAGTGACAACTCACGAACCAGCGGCCGCAGCAGAGATTGATCTCGATGATTTCCAGGTGGCTATCTGGACGGGCGGTGGCGGCAACATTTACGAGGACAATGATTTCAACCGGGACCAGTTGAGCCTGTGTGAACGGGTGCTCGCCGAGGTGCCCTATCTGTGGGGCAGTTGTTGGGGGCTGCAGGTTGTGGTTACCGTCCTTGGAGGTCTCGTCACCGAGGCCCGCATGCCGGAAATTGGCATCGCATCGGACATCGTGGTCCGTTCTTCTGACCCTGCACAGAAATTGTTTCGTGAAAAGCACGGCAAATTCGATGCGCCAACGCATCATGGCGACGAAGTATCCCGCTTGCCTGCAGCCTTCGAAATTCTCGCTGAAAACAAAGTGACGTTGCAGGCCGTGGCCGCCAATGACGGAAAGATCCTCTGCACGCAGTATCATCCGGAACTACCCTACGACTACGTCAGAAAGCTCCTGGAATTCTGGGAGCCGAACTACCGTGACCTGTACACGGCACAGGAATTTCAGACCCTGCTGGCCACGTTGTCGGCAAGGGAAGCTGCTGACAGGAACCAGCGCACAACTGAATTCAGGAACTGGCTTGGGTCGATTCCGGATGAGCCAGGATAGGGCGATTGAGACAGCACTCGAAAGCAGCCGTCGGTTTGCTCCCAATGGGCAATCCGGCAGGCCGTGTGCGACCAAACCGGCCAGGGCGTCGTCACCCCGCCAGATGAAATTCATCAGGTTGGATCAGCTTGCGAAAGGCCGGCCGTTCGCTCAGCCGCGCGTGCCAGGCTTCAAGATGGGGCAGGCTTGGCCGATCGAGATCGAAGAGAAACCAGCGGTGAATTCCCGGCGCGATCGAAAACTCCGCGATCCCGGGTTGGTTTCCGGCCACGTAGGACCGGGTGGCTAAATGACGATCGAGAATTTCGAGCGACCCTGCCATGGCATCGTTCCATTTCCGGGCGACGGCTGGGTCCCTCTGGCTTTGTGGCCAGCGGACCAGGTTCTGCACCAGATGCGCCAGCGGCGGGTCGAGATACTCATTCGACCAGGACATCCATGCGCTGGCCTGGGAGAAAACACCGATGTCTTCCTCGTGCAGATGAGGCGCGTATTTGAGGGCCAGGTACATCAGGATGGCGTTTGAGTCCCACAGGATGAAGCCGCCATCGTCTATCGTCGGTATCCGGCCCACAGGGTTCATCTGCAGATATTCAGACGTGTCGGCGCCACCGAAGGGCTTGCCGCCCTTGGATACATGACCTTGCGGCCCCATGGTGCCGCTGGTCAGAACGAGATCATACGGCAGTTCCACATCCTCCAGACACCAGAGTACCCGTTGCGTGCAAATGGACGTCTGGCGCCCCCAAACTTTGATCATGCTCGCCTCTTCGTTCGGATCGTCGAAAGGGGTTAAAGCCGGATGGTCAACCGCGACCGTCAGGTATCGGTTCTAATCGAGAAAAGCACCGCAAGGAGCACGACCGTACCGCCGAGAAACGTTGCGGTGTTGGGAATTTCCGTAAACACCATGAATGCGAAAACCGGAGCAAGAGGGGTTTCCAGGGCGCTCAGGAGAGCGGTCTGGCCGGATGGAACCCGTTTGGCACCTTCTGCCAGGGTAACCGACGCAATGGCAAACAGCAGTCCAAATGCCGCAAGGACAATGATTTCTGTGCGGTCAACATCAAGAGGACTACCTAGAATTGCGGCAAACGGCAACAAGAGAACGGATTGCAGCACGGCGGGACCTGCCCCTGGCGTATCTGGGAATTTTCGGTAGATGACCATGATCGAGGCCATGACGATGGTCATCCACAAGGCGAGCAAATCGCCATAGAGGCTGATGTGGCCGAGCGAGCCCGATCCGATGACCGCAACACCCAGAAGTGCGCAGACACATCCCGCCATCATTCTGGCAGTTATCTTTTCGCCGATGAAAAACCATGCAAGCAGGGCAGCGATAAGGGGAGAAACCGCATAGATAAGGGAGACATTGGCGATGGTCGTGAGTTTGAATGCCGGAATGAACGCCGCCGTTCCCAGGGCGCCGATCACCGCCACCGCCCATCCACTGTAGCCTATGCCGACAAAATTCTGCCGCAAGGTCCTTCTGCTTGTTATCCAGGCTGTGGTGAAGGCCGCGGCAAAAAAGCCTCTCCAGAAAATCACGTCCCACGCCCCGGCTTCGACGCCCTTGGTGAACAAGCCCGCCGTGCTGTACGTGATCGCTGCAGCCACAACAAGAAGGACGCCGATGAAATACTCAGGTTGAGTTTTCAGATTCATGTGGACTTGTCACCGGTTTCAATCGCCTCGACTGTCGTTGACGGAAGAAACGATCTGGGAGCGGACCATTCCGATGTCCTTCAGGTAGTGGTCGTTCAAGGCCTGGAGTGTGTGGATCGCAGAGCGCCGCTCGATCCAGCGAGAGATCCTGCCGACACCCTGACGAATTGACGATGCCAGAACCTTGACCAGTCGCAAGGCGCCGACGTTTCGGATTTTGTCAATCTGGCGGTCTGCCCGCACTGGCCGCTCAAGGTGAGTCTGCTTGAAGTTGTTATTGAGATCGGGATAGTTGAAATGGGCGTTCATGGAGTCCTCCATTGGTGTCAGGTTCGACCACTCACCGACAACCTCATGAACTAGGATTTCTGATCTATGAGATTGCCTGAACCGCATCGGTGTAGATGCGTTCTGGCCTTGAATTACCCCAAAGATAGGAATACCAATGGATTTCAACAAACGAGAATATCTTGGTATATACATGAGAATAATTCAGGCATAGACAATGGCACGACCACTTCCGCCCCTGAACGCTCTCAGGGCTTTTGAATCGGCCGGCCGGTACCTCAGCTTCACCAAGGCGGCGGCCGAACTGAACGTGACACCGGCCGCGATCAGTCATCAGGTCAAGGCGCTCGAGGAGTTGCTTGGCGTACCCCTGTTCCACCGCTTGACCCGGGCGTTGCGCCTGACCGACGCCGGCCAGGCCGCTTTGCCGACGCTCAGCCAGGGCCTCGACAAGCTGGCGCAAGGGGTCGAGCAGATGCGTGCCCATTGCGAGAGCGGTGTACTGACCATCAGCGTCAGCCCGGCGTTTGGCGCCATGTGGCTGGTGCCCCGGCTCGAGCGGTTTCGCAGCCGGCACCCGGAGATCGAGATCCGCATCGACGGCACCGACCGTCTGGTTGACCTGGCCCGCGACGACGCCGATGTGGCGGTGCGTTACGGTCCCGGCGGCTATGAAGGGGTGCAGGTCGACTGCCTGTTCAGCCAGGTCAACACGCCGGTCTGCAGTCCAGCGCTGCTGGGCGGGGAACACCCGTTACGCCAGCCTGAAGACCTACGCCACCACACCCTGCTGCACATCGACTGGAGTGACGCGGACGCGAGCTGGCGCATGTGGCTGCTGGCGGCCGGCCTGCACGACATCGACCCGACCCGGGGCCCACACTTCAGCATGGAATCCATGGCGGTACAGGCCGCCCTCGACGGCCACGGCGTGGCTCTGGTCGGCGACATGCTGGTCGCTGACGAACTGGCCGCCGGTCGTCTGGTGCGTCCCTTCGCCCCAAGCTTCAGCACGCCGCTCAGTTTCTCCTACTATCTGCTGAGCGCTAAACACACCGCCGAACTGCCCAAGATCGCGGCCTTCCGCACCTGGCTGCTCGAAGAGGCCCGCGCCTCGCGCCCGGGGTCTCCTGAAGAGCCTTGAGAACAGGCGGTATGTCTGTAACGAAATTTCTGAAGTCCTCTCTGGATTACCATGCCGTTTCCGTCCGTCGAGTCGCGGCACAAGTCGCTACATCGCGATATCGGCCGGAGCCGCCGTCCACAGCGTCACCAGAGGACATGCCGATAACGACTATCTAGTAGAATGAATCAGGAGTATGGTCCCCTGCGAGTCCGCATTATCACATCGGTCGATTTCCAAGCTGGCAGGGATCGTTCCTCGGTCTTTATCCGTGCCGCTCAATCAACGAACAATCAGGCGTGACGAACGCCCGGCTGTGGCTCCGTTTGGAGCAGAAAGTGATCATGCTCCTTACCGCGTCGCTGCTTCCGCTATATGTTCTCACTGCCGTCGTCACACATCTGATAGTTTCATTTGCGCAAACGTTGCTGCACTACAAGCTCGGCCACCATCCAAGGGGCCGTAAGATGTTCTCAAATCATATAAATTTCCATCACACCCACTATGCCAAGGATCATTTGGTCTCAAAGGTGTATCTCGATGACGAGGGCAACAATACGCCGTTCTTCCTCATCCCGGTCTTCCTGGTGGGGGCGACTACCTATTTCCTCTTGCCGACTGATTTGTTCATTGTTCAGGTCATCGCCTGCGCAGCGTCGTTCTACGCGCACGTTTTTTTCGACAGGGAATATCATGTAGAGGGTTCCCGGTTTCAACAGTTCGCATGGTTCAGGCGCAAACAGGAACTGCACTTCGTTCATCATCGGCATGCCAACAAGAATTACGGCGTAATACACTTCTTCTGGGACAAAATTCTCGGCACCTATCGCCCGTCGAATGTGACCTAGATCCAACGTCCGCTCTGTTACCACCGCTTGATACACTCAAAGGTCACGGCCGAAAGCCGGAGCCTGGGTTCGTCAAAGCGCTCACTCTCAAGTCTGGATAAAAAATGGATGAAAAAGCGATCGATCGCGAAAAACTGGGACGCTTGGCCAAGGCCTTGGTTTTTATCTGCGGCGCGGATCATCCAACAGCCGTGGCTCTCAAGGCCGCGGCCGAGAGCGGCGCCGATAGCGAAATCAAAGCGGCCCATTCGCTGTTTCTCAAGTTAAAGCCGGGCGATCGAAGAGCCGCGTTGGCGATGATCGCGGACGATGACTGATAATCGTCTTTAGCGGCAGCACTGACGAGGGCATTGTCAGGCAATGCCCGGCCAGGGTCGCTTTCTGCCGTTCGGACGTTTCCCGGGCGCGTTGCAGCCATTGAATATCAACAATCCCAGGTCGTCACCGGCTCTTGGATACGTAAGCCTCGCCCCAGTCGCGCAGCGCCAGCAGAACCGGTTCCAGCGTCCGGCCCTTCTCACTCAGGCTGTATTCCACATGGGGCGGGACAACCGGGAAAACCTTGCGGACGACCAGGCCGTCGCTTTCCAGCTCCCGGAGCTGCTTGGTCAGCATGCGCTGGGTGACATTCCCCACGTCCCGCTTCAGCTCGTTATATCTCTTGGTCCCGTCGAGCAGGTGATAGAGGGCGATCCCTTTCCACTTGCCGCCGATCTGCTCAAGCGCTGCCTCGACCGGGCAGCCGAGGGAGCAATCATAACGTTCGAACCTCATGGATCCTCCAAAGGATACTTTTTGTGCCTACACCACAAAAAAGTGCGTACTTGCCAAACTGCATCCATACCAATATCTCTTCGACCAAGCGAAAACAAGGAAATCGAGCGATGGCAAATTCACATGAATGCGCTACATCTTGCAGCCTATATGGCGGCCACCGACGGTGCTGTCGAAACGTTCACCTTGAACGAAATGACAGCCGTCCGATAACAGACTGAACCACGGAGATATCCCATGAAAGCCGTTGCCCTGACCCAGTATCTGCCGATCGCTGAGCCCACGTCGTTTATTGATGCCGATCTGCCTAAACCGGTACCCGCCGGCCGCGACCTGCTGATTGCCGTGAAGGCGGTCGCCGTCAATCCGGTCGACACCAAGGTTCGCGCCGGCCGCGGCAATCAGGGCGTGACGGAGGACCCGCCACGCGTCATCGGCTGGGACGCAAGCGGTGTCGTCGAAGCCGCCGGCGAGGCGGTGACCCTGTTCCAGCCAGGCGATGAAGTCTGGTACGCCGGCGACATTACGCGGCCCGGCTGCAATTCCCAGTTTCAGGTCGTCGACGAACGCATTGTCGGTCGCAAGCCGGACTCCCTGAGCCATGCCGAGGCGGCAGCTCTCCCGCTGACCACGATCACGGCCTACGAGGCCTTCTTCGACCGCCTGGGGATTGACCGGGACGGCGCGGACAAGGGGCAGTCGATCCTGATCATCGGCGCCGGCGGCGGGGTCGGGTCGATCGGCATCCAGCTCGCGAAACACGCCGGCCTGGTCGTGATCGCCACGTCGTCACGGTCCGAAACGACGGCCTGGGTGAAAGAGCTTGGCTCGAACCATGTGGTCAACCATCGCGAAGACATGGTCTCCCAGGTTCGTGACCTTGGCCTCGAGCATGTTGATCACATCGCGATCTTCAACGACATGCGCCACTGGGCGACGGCGGTGGAACTGATCCGCCCGCAAGGCGGCATTGTCACGATTGACGACACCAACCTGCCGATGCCCATGGAAACCATGAAGACGAAAGCCGCCAGCCTGCACTGGGAGTTCATGTTCGCCCGCGCCATGCACCAGACCTCCGACATGATCGAACAGCACAGGTTGCTGACATGGGTGGCGGCCGAAATCGATGCCGGCCGCATGCGCACGACTGTCAGCGAAGTTCTCTCGCCGATCAACGCCGCCAACATGCGCGAGGCCCACCGCCTGATCGAAACCGGCAAGGCAAAGGGAAAGATCGTCATTGAGGGGTTCTAACGCCCGGCGTAATGCGCCGCCCGTCTCACTTGCAAGAAACTTTGCCGCCGTCATGGTGCGGTATTCTTTCGACCAGCGACAGTGTGCGTGCGATCTCCGGGTGCTGGCGCAGGCAGGCTGGGTTTACGTCGAGCTTTCCCCTGGCGGGCAAGCCCGCGGAGCCGGTCGGGATCTGCCCTTCTGCCACATCCCAGTGCAGGCGTTTGGTCGCACCATGATCCGCCCGTGTGCAATCCGCCAGGTCTTGCGTATTGAGAGCGCGCAGCGCGTCAAGTGCCCGGCGCACATCGATCAGGTTGTTTGCCTTGATCCCGGCAGAACAGACCTTGTTTTCCGGAGCCGGGCCGGTCTGTTCCCACGTGCGCGCCTTTGAGTCCACGTGCATCTTGACGAACAGGTAGGGGTCACTGGAATTGATCCGTTCCATGGTGACGGAAAACGTGCCGGCCGGTTCAAACGCTGTGTCCGGTTCGCGCTCGGCAGCGGCCTTCATCAGGGCAATCACTGTCAGCGCCAGATAGAAAAGCAGCACCGGACAGCCAATGATCAGAGCGGCGCGGGCCAGGTTCTTCTGCTGCAGCCGGAACGCGGCAACTGCACCGGCAATGGCGAAACCGGCAAAACCCAGAATGCCGTACATCAGCACCATGGCCCCACCGGCAAGACCCGAATTCCTCGGCACGAAGAAAGCGGCACCCGCCCAGAAACCCAGATAGGCGCCGAGCAGGCCTGTGCTGACGATCAACAGACTGCGCCAGAGGAACGTTTTCATGGTTTGACTCCCCAGTTTGCGCAAGCGCATACACCCCGTGAATCAGGCATGGTGCTGGTGTTCAGACGGGATCGTCGTTCTTGTGACCGGCAAGACCGCCGGCGATTTCCTCGACCTGTTCGTCGGCCAGTTCTTCCGGCAGGATCAGGTTCAGAACGATCGCGATGAACGCGGCCGGCAGCAGTCCCGACGTCATCAGTGCCTTGGCAGTGCCCGGCAGGTGCTGCAGGGCGCCCGGTTCGAGCTGGAGGCCCAGGCCGATGGAGATCGCGATCGCGAAGATCACCATGTTGCGCCGGTTCCAGTTGACGTCCGACAGCATCGACACGCCGGCGGCGACAACCATGCCGAACATGACGATCACGCCACCGCCCAGCACTTCGATCGGGATGGTCGAGATGACAGCGCCGACTTTCGGGACCAGTCCGCACATGATCAGGAAGATCGCGCCGATGGTCACGACCGTCCGGCTCATGACGCCGGTCATCGCGATCAGGCCCACATTCTGGGAAAACGAGGTGTTCGGCAGGGATCCGAAGATGCCGGCTACCGCTGTGCCCAGACCATCCGCCCAGGTCGCCCCGGTGATTTCGTCGGCGGTCGCCTCGCGGCCCGCACCGCCCTTGGTGATGCCTGAGACGTCACCGACGGTCTCGATCGCCGAGATGAACGCCATCAGGCAGAAACCGATCACCGCGGCAAGGCTGAACTCGAATCCGAAGTGGAACGGATCGGGCAGGGCGAAGGTGGCGGCCCGGCCCACATTGCCGAAATTCACCATGCCCATCGTCCAGGCAACCCCGTAACCGGCAACCAGGCCGATGAGCACGGCAGCTACCGACCACATGCCCCGGGTAAAGAACTTGACACCGAGGGTGACGAATATGACGACCAGCGCCACGAACCAGTTGGACGCGCTGCCATATTCGGGTTTGCCGATGGCAGGCACGCCGCCGGCTGCATACTGGATGCCGACCTTGACCAGCGCCAGGCCGATCATCGTGACCACGAGCCCGGTGACCAGCGGCGGCAGGGCAAACCGGATGCGGCCGATGAAAAGGGCCAGAAAAGCATGGAACAGCCCGCCGATAATGACGCCGCCCATCAGCGCCGCCATGGCGTCGACACCCTTGCCGGCAACCAGGGGAATCATGATCGGAATGAAGGCAAAGCTGGTGCCCTGGACGATCGGCAGACGGGCCCCGACCGGGCCGAACCCGATCGTCTGAAGCAGTGTCGCCACGCCGGCAAACAGGATTGCCATCTGGATCATGTAGATCAGGTTGTGGAAATCGGGCGAGTTCGAGCCGAAACCGAACCCTGCTGCACCGGCAATGATGATCGCCGGGGTCACGTTGGAGACAAACATCGCCAGCACATGCTGGATGCCGAGTGGAATCGCCAGGGCGATGGGCGGCGTGTGGTTGGGGTCTCTCAGTTGTTCCGGTGTCCCCAGTGCTGCATTTCCGCCGGCCATGGTGTTCTCCCCTTCATCGAACGTTGTCCGGTACAGTGCCAGAATTCATCCAGTTCTCAAAGTCGTTCGGGGCCACGTTGCTGCCGCACAGGACAGTCGCCACGGTCTGACCGCGAAACCGGTCCGGATTTTCCAGAATATAGGCGACGCCCAGGGCCGCGGCGGGTTCGACGATCAGGCCGGAATGTTCATAAAGCAGCCTCATGCCTTCAATGATGCTGTCTTCCTTGACCAGCAGGGCATCGTCCGCAATCTCAATCAGGTCCGCCAATACGGCGGGGATCGTGTACCTTCCGGCCACACCATCGGCAATCGTGTCGGGCGGGCCGGAGTCGACCACCTTTCCGGCCAGATAGGACCGGGTCAGGGCCGGTGCGTTTTGCGGCTGGACGCAAACAACCTTTGTGTCCGGGTTGTGGGATTTCATGGCGACCCCGATGCCGGTTGCCATCGCTCCCGCACCCAGTGAAATCAGGACGGAATCGAGAGGGAACGGCAGACGGCCCAGTTCCAGGCCGATCGTCCCCGCCCCTTCGCAGGTGTCGAGGTTCTTGCTGTCCTCGACCAGAAAGGCGCCGGTCCTGGCAGAATGGTCAATGGCTGCCTCGAGAGCTTCCTCAATCTGTCCGTCGACCAGCAGGACATCGGCTCCCAGGGCCTTCATGCGCTCGACTTTATGGGGATTGGCAGAGGCGGACGCCGTCACGGTGACATCGAATCCCCGGTTGTTTCCACAATAGGCCAGCGCCTGGCCGAGGTTTCCGGCACTGGCACACACCACCGATCTGGGTCCGGAGGCGGCTTCAAGTCCGGCCAGCACGGTTTCGGTGCCCCGTCCCTTGAAACAGCGGACCGGGTTCAGGGTCTCCACCTTCAGGACAATGCGGCAACCGAGTATCTTGCTGAGGTGGGGGCAAACATACTGGGGCGTGTCCTTGAACACCGGGTCGATATGGCCGACGGCAGTCCTGATGCGGTCGATGTTGAGTCTTGTCATGAGGTCACTTTGTGGGCAACGGCTGCTCCGGCGGCGTTCTCTGCAGCGTGAGCACCTGGTCGTCGTCTTCCATCACACCGGTCGCCTGCCAACCGAAATGTTCGTAGAAGCCGGTCGCCCGGACATCCGGGTCGGGATTGGCAAGCAACCAGATCTCCTTGTGGCCCAGCGAGAAAAGCCAGTCCTGGGCAAGCTTCAGCAAGGACCCGCCTACGCCCTGTCCTTCGTAATCGGGGAGAACGGCCACCACCTCGATTTCACCATTTGATCCGTTGCCCATTGCAACCCCGACAACGTTTCCATCATCTTCGCACAACCAGCCTCTGGTCTGCACGGTCAGCGAGTGCGCTATGGACTGTGGGGTGATGCCGTAGTCTTCTTCCAGTTCCTCCAGGGTGATGGCGTTCTCCTTCGTCGAGAACCGGACGGCGAGGACAGCGGGGATGTCCCCGGGCTGCATTTGGCGATTACTGAGTGGCATGGTTCTTCTGCCTGTTCACGTTCGTGCGGGTGCCAGAGTCTGCACCTGTATGTTAACCCATGCTTGCAGCAATGGCTTCCGCGGCTGAGACGCCCGACAGGTAGGCGCCGTGAGCGGTGGCGTAGAACTCCGACGACGTGGCTTCACCGGCAAAATGGATCCGGTCCTCCAGCGGTTCCGCGAGCCGGCGGCGCTGATGGGCCTGGCCCGGCAGGGCGACGGAGTAGGCGCCTCTGACCCAGGGGTCTCCGCCCCATGCGGTAACGATTGAAGCCGTCACGTGCTTGGTGATGTCGGTGCCGTACACCGCTTGCAGTTTCTTTTCCACGTAATCGATCGAAGCCTGCTGGCCGGCCCGCTCCAGCCAGTCGGCGAACCGGCCGGAGGTGATGCCCACTACATAATCGTAGCCAAACGGGCGGATGGAGAACGCCATCGGCACGTCGTCCAGCACGTCCGTGGTGAAACCGGATGACGCGTCGGGGCCGAAGACGTCCCGGTCGAAGGCGAGGCCGATGCGGTTGTAGTTGCCGAGCGGCAACCCGGCGACGGCCTCGTGTTTCCAGTCCGGCAGGTCCGGGGTAAAGCGGATGTCGCCTGCCGCCAGAATGCCGTTGGACACCGTCAGCAGCACGCGGCCTGCGGTAACCGTGCCTTTGGCGGTTTCCAGGATCACGCGGTTGCCGGACCAGTCGATCGAGCGAACCGCGCTGTTCAGGGACACAGGCACCTCGGCACCGACCCTTGACAGCAAGGTTCCGTAACCGTCCTTCAACGGCCAGTTCTCATCCGTGTCGTTGTAGGCCAGCGAGTCAGTCGCCGAGATTTGATCGACGTCGAGGGAAGCGTCGAGCGAGCAGAAATAGTCGAACAAGGGCGTCCAGCGGTGTTCGCGTTCCGTTGCCTCGAAGATCGAACAGTCATCGTCGCTTGCCGCAATCTCTTGCATTCTGGCTTGCTGGCGTTCGTGGAACTCTTCGAGATCGGCAAAATCCTCGTCGGTGATCCAGGCGCCGTCGCAATGGACGCCGCGCTCAAAACCGTCTTTCGTGTAGATGAGGCCAAACTTGTCGGCGAACCCGACAAAAGGATTGAGGGATGCCGAATGCATCCAGTGACAGCCCAGATCGAAAGGCACGCCCGGCAGTATTTCTTCGGTGTAGCCTCGCCCGCCGATCCGGTGCGAGGCTTCAAGCAGCACAAAAGTCTTGCCCAGGGCCGTCAACGTACGGGCCGCCCCCAGACCTGCTGCGCCCGCGCCGACGATGGCCACGTCGACGTCTGATGAAATTGACATGTTGTCTTCCTGAACTGATGCTTCCGCGATCCGATGTACATACCTGCATTCCCGTGAATTGCAACCAGGGTCCGGCAAACGGCATTGCCGTCAGGAAGGTTCGAGGAAATTATGGATGGGTCGCTGAATTTGGGCTTCCTGGCCTCTCATCGGGGCAGCGGCATGCGGGCGGCGATGGACGCAATCGCACAGGGTTCGCTCCGAGCAAGAACCTGCGTCGTCATTTCAAACAACGCCGATGCGCCGGCACTCGCTTCCCAAACCGGTCGAGCCGTGAGAGGGTCGCAAACCTATGCTGTGGAGCTGGACCATGCACGTATTGACCGTACTCGACCATCCCAACCCGTCCTCGTTCAGCGCCGCTGTCGCCCGGCATTTTACCGCGGGGACCGAAGCGGCGGGGCATACGTCTGAGCTGGCGGACCTGCATGCGGAAGGCTTTGATCCTCGCTGGTCGATGGCCGACATAGAAGGCGACGACGGGGCAGCCGCGCCGGCGGACATTCTGAACGAACAGGCCCGGATCGCAAGGGCCGACGCAATCTGTTTTGTCTTTCCGCTTTTTTGGTGGGGCATGCCCGCAATGACCAAGGGCTGGGTCGATCGTGTCTGGTCCTGGGGCTGGGCCTACGATCAGTTGGATGACCCGGAGCGGTCACTTCAGCGACCGCGCACC